>JBNKZR010000205.1:0-13131 GCA_050301735.1 Polyangiaceae bacterium
GGGCGACGAACCACCCAGCGTCGAGCGAACCTGCTGGAAGCGTCCACGCTCGTGTCCGGTGGGTCAGTTCCCTGAGGGGGCGTTCGGGCTGAAGGACATGATCGGCAACGTCTGGGAATGGACCTCCAGCAACCACGGCAAGTATCCGTGGCCCCCAGAGCAAGCGCCTCACAAGATCTATCGAGGGGGCAGTTGGAGCCGTCGCTTCGACAAATGGATGAGCCCGACTCTGCGCAACCGCTGGGGACCCGAGCGTTGGGGTTCGCACCTGGGCTTCCGCTGCGCCCAGTTGGCAGAAGGGGCACGCTGTGCCTACGGAAAGCCCCTCGATGACGGAAGCTGCCCGCACGGCGTCGAGGACGTGGAGTGCCCGCCCAAGCAGGCGTTCAACGGCGCTCGCTGCGCCAAAGAAGGAGCCCCGCAGTGTCCCTCGGGGGCGACCTTCACGCCGGGTTGGGGGTGCGTACGGCCGCGCACATTCGAGCGCCACCTGAGTGGGACTGGAGACGGCACGGCCGGGGTGAAGATGACGCGCAGCCCACGCTTCGATCCCGATTGCGAGAAGTACCAAGCTTCGCGTCCCAAGGCCTACCGATTGGAAGGAGGGACACACGAAGGGCGCAATCTCGTGGGGCAGTCACGCGGTTGCAAAAACCGCGACGTCGGTGTTGGATGGAACTCCGCATGTTGTCCGTGAGTTTTCGCGATATCGAATGGGTTGCCCCCGCTGTTCGCTCAGTGGTGGCTTTGCTCTCGTCCTGCGTCGTTTCTTGTGCCGGCGCCGGTGGCGCATCGAGCGCCACTCCGCGTGCCGAGGGGAGTCCGCCGTCGGTGGCGAGTGAACGCGCCCACGAACACAGCCCAGCGTCGACTTCCGCTCCAGACGAAGCAGCGGACGCGGTCACCACTGACGTGGCGACGCCACCGGAGCCCGTGCCTGCCGCCGAGGTACCTGTCGATGCGCAAGCTCCGAAAACCGCGCCGCTCCCGAGTGGGACCACCGTGCTTCACATTGGCGACAGTTTCGCCGGGGCGCTCGGCTACGAGCTGAACAGTCAACTGAAAGAGGCGGGTGTTAAGGGCATTCTGAAGTACGAGAAAAGTACCTACATTCCCACCTGGGCGTGGAAGAAGGACTTTCCCAGCTACCTTTGGAAGTACAAGCCGGACTTGATTGTGGTCACCTTGGGTGGCAACGAGCTGGGCATCGCCAATCCCGAGAAGCGGGCTGAGACGGTGCAGCGCTTGGTCAAACGCTTCGATGGCATCCCGTGCGTTTGGGTCGGTATCCCGCTGTGGGGAGGGGCGAATCCCACTCTGATGCGGGTGATTGAGGACAACTCCGCCCCCTGCCAGTTCATCGATTCCCACGCGTTGATTCCGGACATGCAGCGCGCCAAGGACAAGATCCACCCTTCGCTCTCGGCCCGGAAACTCTGGGCCCAAATCGTCGTGCGCTGGCTCGCCGAGAACCGTCGACCCGACGGTGAGGTGCCCTGGGCGTGGAAGAACGAGCGCCGCTGAGCCCAGGCAAGGCTGCCCATGTCCACCGACTCCGAGGAACAGGCGGCTGCACGAGATCCGGACCCTGCCTCCGCGGAGAGCGACGAACGCGCTCCGTTCGCTCTTCGCCGTGACTGGTTCGGCCGCGACGCGTTGGATTTTCAGCTGACTCGCTCCGTGCTCTTGCGTGGGCTCGGTGGCATCTACCTGATCGGCTTCCTCATCATCGTACAGCAGTGGTTGCCGCTGGTAGGTGAGCACGGCCTGATGCCGGTCACGACGTTCCTCGAACAGTTGAGGCAGGCCGTGGGCTCGACCAGCGGGGCGTTTTGGCGAGCGCCGAGTCTGTTTTGGCTCGATGCCTCCGACGACTTCATGCTGGCTCTGGGTTGGGTCGGGCTGCTGCTGTCGCTGGTTGTGGTGGCAGGTTTCGCCAACGCGCCGCTGATGCTCTTGTTGTGGTTGCTTTATGGGGCTTTCGTGCACGTGGGCCAGGCGTTCTACGGCTACGGCTGGGAGATGCTGCTGTTGGAAGCGGGCGGTTTGGGCATGTTTCTGGCTTCGCCGTGGAGGCTACGCGTCAAAGTGGCCGACGTCCCGCCGCTACCCGTCATCTGGCTCTATCGCTGGTTGACCTTCCGCTTGATGTTCGGCGCGGGGCTGATCAAGATCCGCGGGGACGCTTGTTGGCGCGACTTGAGCTGCCTCGTCTACCACTACGAGACTCAGCCCAATCCGCACCCTGTCAGCTGGTGGATCCACCAGGCCCCCGAGTGGGTTCACCAAGGGGGGGTCCTGTTCAATCACTTCGCGGAACTCGTCGTGCCGTTTGCGCTCTTGGGGCCCCGGCGCCTGAGACATTGGGCGGGGGCGATCACGATCGCTTTTCAAACGACGATCATCCTCAGTGGCAATCTGTCGTTTCTGAACTGGCTCACGATCGTCATCGCGCTGTCGTGTTTCGATGACTCACTGCTGTCGCGCCTGCTCCCAACGAGCTGGGTGTCGCGACTGCTGCACGAGAAACCGACACCGCTCGGAAGGGCCCGCCGCTGGGTGCTGACGGGACTCTGCATGCTGATCGGCGTGCTCAGCCTCAATCCGGTGTTCAACATGCTCGACCCGCACCAGCGAATGAACGCGTCCTTCGATCCTCTCCATCTGGTCAACACCTACGGTGCTTTCGGAAGCGTCGGCAAGGTGCGTCACGAGGTGGTCATCGAGGGCACGGACGGCGATCCCGACGATGTCGATGCGGCCTGGCTCGCTTACGAGTTTCCCTGTAAACCGACGGACCCCATGCGCGCGCCGTGTCTGATCACTCCCTACCACTACCGGCTCGATTGGCAGTTGTGGTTTGCTGGATTCGGCAACCCGCGGCGCGAGCCGTGGATCGTACACCTGGTGCAGCAGCTGCTCGAGGGGCGCGAGGCTACCCTCCGGCTCGTAGAACGAAACCCTTTTCCGGATAGGCCTCCCGCCTACGTGCGCATTCGCCTTTTTCGCTACGAGTTCACGAAACAGGGGCAGGTTGGCTGGTGGCGACGGCGCTACGAGCGTGAATACCTACCTGCGGTTGCATTGGGAGATCCGCGCTTGTCTCGCTTCTTGCGACGCCGGGGCTGGGACTGAGCGTTCGTATCGGAAACCCAGAGGTGCCTCGGATCACAGTCTGCGCCCGAGCGAGGTTTCGTAGTCGACTCGGGCCTTTTGGTATTCCGCAGCGGCGGTGACTTCCTGCTTGGCGGCATCCGCGGCTGCCAGCTCACGCAGGTTGACCACGACCAAATCGCTCGCTCCCTGTTGGAACTTCACGCGTTCGGCCTCGGCGAGCTGACGGGCGGTGCTCAGCTGCTCGTGCGCCAACTGCCACTGCTCGAATGCAGTTTGCAGTCTGACCAGCGCCGTGCGCACGTCAGCTGCAATCAGGTCCTGCAGATTTCGAAGTTGGGCAGAGAGTTCCCGTTGCTTGGCGCGCGCGACTTCATGTTCGCCTCGCGCTTGGCTCAGACCTACTGGCAGCTTCACGGACAACCCGACCGCAAGCTCCGTAGGACGCAACTCGTCGCGGCCAGCCCCGAGGTCGCGCGCGGCGTACGCCTTTGCGTCGATGCTGGGAGCGACACGGTTTTCCGTCAACTCGACGTCGACCTCCGCTGCGTCCAGGTGGCGCCCGAGCACACAAGTCTCCGGGCGGCGGTCGACCGCCTCCCGCAGGACCCGGATGTCGACGGCAGTGTTGGGGCGGCCGGGTATGGGCAGTTCGTTCGGCAGCTGTTCATCGCCCACCAACACGGGGCGCCCGGACTCGCTACGGTAGTACAAGGAAAGCGTGATGGCGGCTTCTCTCAGCGACCGCTCTGCCACGCTCTTCTTCAGCTTGCGGTCGAAGACGAGGCGCTCGTTGTCCAGCACCACGATCGGGGCCAAGATGCCCAACTCGGCTTGCGTGGCGATGGCCTCCTGCCGTCGTTCGGCCACCGAGAGTAGTTCGCGCTCGATGTCTGCGACCCGGCCGGCGGCGACCCAGCCCCAATAGGCGAACGCTGCTCGTCGCTGTAGTGACAGCTGCTTGTGCAACTCCTCGCAGCGAGCCGCGGAGGCGAGCTGCTCGGATTTCTCGAGCGAGGCGCGTTGCGAATCGATGGGACCGTCTCGCCACAGAGGTACCTGTACTCCTGCACGCAACTCGCCAGCGCCGAGCGTCTCATGCTCGAGTCGGTACACGGGGAAGTCACCAGTTCCAACGCGATAACCTGCGAACAGTGAGCTGCCCCACAAGGGCGTGTACTGAGTTAGCGTCATGTCGAGCTGGCGATAGCGGTAGTAGCCGACCTCGGTCGCCGCGCCCTCGGCCTCGAAGAGAGGGTTCCACACGCCCGTCGCCGCGCCCTGGGCAGCCAAGGCTCCCTGGCGTTTCTCCAGTGCAGCCGAGGCTTCTGGGTGGTGTTGGGCGGTGCTCCGAATCACCTGCCGAAGGGTCAGAGATCCCGCGGCGCGGCCCCCGGCTTCGGCCTTGCGGAGCGTCAGCGGTGTAGCCTCGACCAGGGAACTCAGACCGCTGACGAAGAGCAAGGACAAGACCGCGAGCAGGTGCGTGGCGCGATTCATCGGTCCCCTCCTGGTGCCGTCTTCGTGTCCGCTTCCGGGGTGATCAAGGCGGGGGGAAACCCGTTGAATTGTCGCCACAGTTCGAAACCGAGACTGACCGTGTCGAGTAGCACCCAGCCGTTGGCGCGCACACCCTGGCGTAGGTAACGTTCTTGCGGCCAAGCCTGGCCGTCGTTTGGCACTACGACCACGCGAAAGCGTCCTTTGGCGTCGCCGTGCGCATCGACGAACGCCACTCGTCCTCCAAAGGTACCAACAGCCGCCGACGGCCAGCCCACGAATTGCACGGCGGGCCAGCCCTCGAATTGGAGCCGCACTTGGCGTCCCGCTTCGACCAAGGGCGCATCGTTTCCGTCGACGTAGAGCTCGACGGCGCGGGAGCCCGCCTTCGGCACGAGCTCGACCAGCGCATCACCTGCCTTGACCATTTCCGTGCCCTGTTTGGCGACGAAGCGCAGGATGACACCGGAGCGAGGCGCGAGCACTTTCATCTGTTCCTGTCGCGCCAGTTTGACTTCGACTTTGGTCAACTCCGTCACGGCTTTTGCTTCGTCACCCTTGAGCTTCTCCAGAGTGGCCTTGGTGGACTCGATGTCAGCATCGTTTTTCGATGCGACGTTGCCGCGGGAGGCGCTGAGCGCCGCGACTTCTGCATTGGCCATCTTCAGCGACGCTTTCGCTCGGTCGAGCCCGGTGCGTGCGCGTTCCGCCTCCAGCTCTGCCAGCTCGTACTCTCGTTCGGAGTTCAAACCCTTTTCATGGAGTCGTCGTTGGCGCTCCAGGTTGAGCTCGGCTGTGGTTAGCGTGGCTCGTGCCGCGTCCACGGTTCGTTCGGCCGCGTCGACCGCACTCCGCGATTGGGACACACGTTGTTCGGCGTTGGCCACGGCGGCCTCGCGTGCTGCCTTCAAAGACGCGATGCGGGCTTCGGTCAAGCTGATCGACAGAGATATTGCGTCGACCTGAGCGCGCGCTGCGTCTCGCTCGCGTCGAACACGTTGCAGAATGTCGGGGTCGTTGTCGGCCAGATCGGCGATGGGAGCGCCGGCGCTGACGACGTCGCCTTCTTGCACGTGCCACTGTACGACTCGGCCTGCAATGGGTGCTTCGATCGTCTGCCGCCGCTCCAAAGGCGCGTAGGCGATCACTCGACCATCGCCGTGCACCGACTGCTGCCAGGGAGTGAATGCAAGCACGAATGGGGCTGCTAGCAACGCGACGATCACCAGCCACGCGAGTACCCGCACCGCGCGGAAGTGGCCCGTGGACGCCAGCGCGCTGGTCGGCACTTCGAGGCTCAATCGGCTCATGCCGCTATCTCCTGGCGAATCAGCAGGAGCGTCGTGGCGCAACGCCGCTGCAGGTTTGGGTCTCGGCTGTTGACGAATGCGGTCCAGGGTGCGTCGGGGCCGAGCACCCAATCAAGCACGCGCTCTTTCTCCTCCGGTGAGTAGTCGGCGTCGTCGATGATGCCGTCCAAGGCCACGAGCGTGGGGCGTATCAGGTGCAGGCGCGCCAGACACAGACGTGCGGCTTGATGGCGTGTCAACGGTACACCGGACATGAGTAGCGGGGTGTCGATTCCATGCGGGAGTTCGTCGACCACCTGATCCAGGCCCACCGCCAGCAGCGCACTGTGCAGATCACCGTCCGACGCCATAGGGGCGAACAGGCGCAGATTCTCTGCAACCGTCCCGTCCACCAGCTCGCCAGCGCGGAGCAGCAGCGAATGCGCTTCCCGCTCTTCGCGGCGCGTCGTGCGGGCGGCGGAATCCACGTCGACCATGACCACGCTGCCGGCGAGGGGTTCACGCAAGCCGCTGATGACCTCGAGTAGTTCGTCGCGCTGGCCACCATCTCCGCCAGTCACCCAGATGTGCCGCCCCGGGATGCATTCAGCCTGTAGTGCACTGCACGGGTTGTTGCCGCTGCCGACGACGATACCGTCGAGGATAGCCTGGGAGTGTTCGAACTGGGGCGACCGGGGCGGGGGAGCCCTGGGCAAATCCAACACGCTGCCCACCTTGTCGAGGCTCGCCATCAAGTCGTAGAACCCCTCGAAATGCTTGCCGAGTTTGGCGAAGCCGCTGGCAACTCGGCCCACCACGAGTTCGGCGGCTACGAGCTGTCCCAGCGTCAGCTGACCCTCGATCACCAAGTACCCGCCCAGGCCGAGCAGCGCGACCATGGCGACGATTTGAACCGCGACCCCAGCGCTCAACTGCCGAAATACTCGTGAGTAGTGCTGCTTGCGTTTTCGCAGGTAGTCGCGGGTGAGCCGATCGGCAGTGATCGTGGCGAGCGTGGCTGCTTCTTGCCGATGAAATAGTGTCGGGCGTTCCGCGACGTTTTCGAGCCAAGCCGCCAGGCGGTACTTGGCTTTGCTCTCGGCAATCGCGCTGGCGACGGAGCCATGGCCGAGTGCCACGACGAGTACCAACCCCGCGACGAGGACCAGCGCAAACGCCAACAGGGCGGGGTGGTAGAAGGTAAGCAGGAGCATGCCCGTCACCGTTTGCAGCGCTAGCGAAAGACCGTCGAGCAGGAGGGTGCCGGCAGTCTTCTGCAGGTTGGGTGCCTCGAAGAAGCGGTTGACCAGCTCGCGGAGATCGAGCTGGGCTTGAGCGGCGTAGCGTACCGTCGGCAAACGACGCGCGAAGTCTTCGGCGACCCGAACGAAGAGCTTCCGCTGCAATACCTCCGTCGCGTACCATTGCAGCAGCTGTAGTGCGCCAGCGAGCAGCAGCGTGCCGAACAGCAGTGCCGACAAGACGACGAGTGGCTGCAGCAACGAGCCGAGTGCGATGGTGTTGACCAAGACCTGAACGGCCACTGGCACCGCCAGAGACAGACCACCGAGCACGATGGCGTAGGCCGCGATAGCCCGCACGTCGGATGCCTCGAGGCGTACCAGATTCCCCAAGCGTGCCCAGGGACGTTTCGGAGTGGCTGTACTCCCTGCCAGCGGTTCGAGGCCCAGTCGCGCCTCGACGATGACGACCTCGAGTTCGTCTCCAAAGCCTAGGCGGTCGAGTTGGTGTCCGCTCAGAGTGACGGACCTTTCTGCAGCGGGGGTGACGAGCCAGGCGGCGCGGCCGTGGGCAACGAGCCAGCCGTCGGGCGTCTTTGCCAAGACGACGCCTCCAGCTGCGGCAACGTCGAGGACGCTGCTCCTCGGTATGCGTCGCGGGCGCGCCAGCAAGTCACCACAACGCTCCAATTCGCGTGCAACGGTTTCCGCGCGCACGGGCCCGGCTGCCAGCAGACGTCTCGGATCGAAGTCACCTTCGCGCTCCACGCGCTCGAACACCAATTGCGCGGCGCGCGCTAGTGCTCCGGTTTCTCGCGCCGTGGTGTCGGGCTCTGGTTTCGGTACCGAAATATTGACACTCATATCATGAAACCTAAATCATGAACATGAATTCATGTAATGACGTGCTAGGAAAGCGCAAGGAGATTCGTCGATGAAATCCGCGAGCGAGAACCGCAAGAGCCGCAAGACCGGTTCGTGGACGTTTCTGAGCAACCATGCCCACGTCCTGGTCTGCCTGGCACGCGATCCGAATGCTCGGCTTCGCGACGTCGCTGAGCAGGTGGGTATCACAGAGCGCGCCACGCACAAGATCGTCGTGGAACTAGAGGATGCCGGTGTCGTGCGCCGCATTCGAGAAGGGCGGCGCAACCGCTATCACATCGAATTGAGCTGCCGATTGCGCCATCCTTTGGAGAACGACAAGAGCGTTGGTGGCCTGCTGGAGACGCTACTCGGCAAAATGGCGGTGCGACGATTGAGGGCCGATTTGCCAGCTGCCGCCACTCGTCCGCGCCAATAGCCGCGGAGTATGCGTTGGGTTTACGGGTAGTGTCCCGGGTCCCGCAGGCCCGTCGTCTCGTCCAACCCCAACATCAAGTTCATGTTCTGCACGGCTTGGCCACCGCCCCCCTTGAGCAAGTTGTCCAAGGCAGAGAGCGCCGTCACCGTGCGGTTCCCGTCTCGCACCGGCCCCGCGATGAGTTTGACCTCGGCATAGTTCGAGCCCGCGACGGCGACGACCTCCGGCAGTCGCGACGCGGGGCGCCGCACGAAATGACTCGAGGCGTAGGTTTCGTCGACCAATGCGTCGAGGTATTCCTGTGTGACGTCCGCGGGCACGTCGGCGAACGAGGTCGCGAAGATGCCGCGCGTCAGCGGAGCGGCAATCGGCACGAAACTCAGCTGCAAGTCCTGGGCGCCGGCTTGGGTCAGCGTCTCGAGGATTTCCGGAACGTGGGGATGGGTGAAGGGCTTGTAGCAGCGCAGATTTCCGGCCCGTGTCGGGTGGTGGGTCGTCAGGAGCGGGGTCGCGCCGGCGCCGCTGGAGCCGGTGGCGGCGACCGTGTGAACTGCCCCCCCCAGCCAACCGGCCTTGGCCAAGGGCAGCAGTCCGAGCTCGATCGTCGTAGCGAAACAACCGGGCGATGCGACCGTGCGCGAGGCTCGAATTCGCTCCCGATTGAACTCGCTCAGGCCGTAGACGAACTGGGGCAGCAGTTCCGGCAGAGGGTGCTTTTTGCCGTAGAAGCGCTCGTAGTCAGCGCCCGTCTGCACGCGGAACGCACCCGAGCAGTCGATGATCCGCGTCGCGTTCTCGAGCAGCGCCGAGGTCACGTTCCAGCTGACCTCGTGGGGCAGGGCGAGGAAGGCCACATCGACGACCGGGGCATCGGCCTCGTTGTCCGAGACGCCCTCGTACCTCAGCTCGCTCAGTCCCTCGAGGTGAGGTTGAGCTGCGCCCAACGGCTCACCCACGTGGTCACCTGCGACCACTCGCACCAATTCCACGTCCGGGTGCAATAGGAGACGACGCAAGATCTCGGCGCCAATGAACCCCGTCGCCCCGTAAACTGCGGCTTTGAATTGCTTCACGCCGTCAGTGTAGCGCGGATCACCCGAGTGGGCAGTCCGCGCCTCGCGACGTGGGCTCGACGTCGCGGCAAATCGTGCGTTTCGAGGCCGGGAGCGTGGTCACGGACGCCCCGACGTCATCACGGATCCGGATCTTCGCCAGCCAGAGTGATCGGGATCCAGAAGAGCTTCATCGCCGCATAGTCGGCCTTGCGCTCGTAGCCTACCAGACCGAAGAGGATGTTCCAGAAGTGCCCGTCGGGAGTCTCGCCGTAGGACAACGCCGGCAGTACGTGGAATTCCCAGTCCAGCCCGTGGGCGACCTTCTTCTCCGAATAGAGGAAGTTGCCGACGAGTTGGGTTAGGCTGTTGGGCTTGGCGAACCGCCAGTACACCGGCGCGGCGATGGTGACGCGGGAGCTGGGACTGGTGAAATCCCAGAAGATTGGCGCCACGACCGAGTGCGACTCGTGGCGGTCACGCCCGAAGAAGAGGAAGGGATAGAGGTTCGTATTCCAACCCGTCAGCCCGTGCTCGTGCTTGAAGAACGGAGTGATCCAAGTTTCGCGTTCGATGCCGAAGCGGTGGAAGCTGCCGTAGAAGGGGAACAACGCGAAGCTGTCTTCGCGCGGGCTCGTCCTGCGATAGAAAAACGGGAAGAGCAGCTTCTGATCGATGCCTGCGTCCGGATCACGGTAGAGCCAGAGCAGCGGCGTGTACATGTCGAGCTCCGTGCGGCCGCGATAGCGCGCGTAGCCCCAAGTCGCGAACGTCGAGTGCCCCTCTTCGGAGGTCATGCTCATCCACAGCGGGTTGACGAACAACGACGCGTTGCGCTTCCAACCGTAGTGAAAGAACGGAAAGAGCGTCGTGTGTCGTTCATCTGGACCCCACAGGCTCCAGTAGAGCGGCAGGATGTGGAAGGCGTTCTGCTTCTCTTGGCGTGAACGATAGAATGGGCCCCAGACGTTCAGCTCGCTGTCCAGATCGGTGTTGCTCTCGTGATAGTGGAGCAGCGGGGAGATGAGGCGGTAGTTGCTCGTTTCGGTGTGCCCCTCGAAATAGAGGGGGAAGAGGCCCAAGTCGCGCTGTTTGGGGCTGGAGAAGCAACCCGAGCCGCCGGTCCACGTGCAAAAACTGGGACCGATCAGGTTCAGCCCCTCGTCATCGTCACGATTGAGGTACGTGAGCAGGGGAGGGATGATCTGGTAGGAGCCCTTCTCGCGAGTGCCGAAGAAGTAGAGCGGCGCCAGCCAGTCGTCGCTCTCGGTTTCGGTGCGTCGGTTCACCAACGGCCCAACGACGGTGGTGCGGCTCTTGGTGTCTCTCAGGTTCCAGAAGACAGGGAACAGGATGTCGTCGGCGCGTTCGGCGCTGCGTCGGTTGTAGTACACCCCACCGAACAGCGACGCGCGGTCGATGATACTGGGGTCCTTCAGACTCGGCATCTTGCGCTCCATCCAAATGGGGAACGCGAGTTTGAGCCGATATTGGTCGCTTTGCTCTTGGTAGTAGAGGCCGTAAAAGTCGCGATCGACTTGGTTCGGATCACGGCCAAGTTCCGGCTCCATCAGCGCCGAATCCGTGCCGATCCGCTCCATCAGCGCTTCGCTGACTTCCAGTGGCTTCTCGGGCAGGGTCGGTTCACTGCCTTGGGGCAACGTGCTCTCGGCGCCACCGGAGGCGGCGTGGAGCTCCGGGGTCCCGGGTGGTGCCTGTTCTTGCTTCTTCGGTTTCTGTTTCGCCTGTTGCCCACCGGGTTGCATCGGCATCGATGGGTCGCCGAAGCCCGTGCCCGGTCCAAAGCCCTGCGCCGCTGCGGAACCGGCGCCCAGTGTCAGCCCGAAGAGCGACGCCATCGCGGCCCAGCGTCGTAGGAAGTGTGCTTTCACGATTGGGCCTCGCTCTGGCTCGCCTGCAGCTGAGCTTGCACACTCTGCACCAAATCGCTCCAAGCGACGTCCGTCTGCGTGTGAGCCTGTAGATTCTTGAGTTGCACTCGCTGTTCTTTCACTTCCTGCTCCCCCAAGACCAGAGCGATGTTCGCGCCACTGGCATTCGCACGCCGCAGCTTGCTCTTGAGAGAATTGTCGCGGCCGTCGACGTCGACACGGATACCCGCAGAACGAAGCTCTTGCGCGAGTTTCAGGGAGCGCCGAACGGCCTCCGCGCCCAGAGGAGCGACGAAGACGGTGGTCGACGGCGTCGTGAGCCGTTCGCCCATGGCCAGCAGAATGCGCTCCATACCCATCGCGAAGCCGATGGCCGGGACATGAGGTCCACCGAGGCTCTTGACCAAGGTGTCGTAGCGGCCGCCCCCAGCGATGGTGTTCTGAGCACCGAGCTCACCAGCGCTCGATTGGATCTCGAACAGGGTGCGGCTGTAGTAGTCCAACCCGCGCACTAGACGGTGCTCGATGGTATACGGAACGTCCAGCGCAGCAAGCTGAGCGCAGAGCTCGTCGAAGTGAGCCCGGTCCTCGTCGGTGAGCGCGTCCAGCGTGGATGGCGCGCCCTCGGCGATTTGCTTGTCGTTGGGGTGCTTCGAATCCAGAACCCGCAGGGGGTTCTTCTCGAGCCGCTGCTGTGAGTCCTCGCTCAAGTCGCTCTTGTATGGAGAGAGGTACTCGACCAACGCGTCACGGTAGCGTGCACGGCTGGCTTCGCCTCCGATCGAGTTGAGCAGCAACACGAGCTGTCCGATCCCCAAGGAGCTGTAGAGCTGCATCAGCATCGCCATCAGCTCCGCGTCGCACGCGGGGCCCGGGTCGCCGAAGATCTCGCAGCCCGCCTGGTAGAACTCTCGGTGCCGGCCGCGCTGGGGGCGCTCCGCGCGGTACATCGGGCCGAGGTAGTACCAGCGCGTCACCGGTTCTTTGGCGTGTACCGAGTGCTGCACGTAGGCTCGCACGCAGCTCGCGGTGCCCTCGGGCCGCAGGGTGAGCGAGTCTTTGTGGCGCTCGAAGGTATACATCTCCTTCTGCACCACGTCCGTCACCTCGCCGATGCTGCGCACGAAGAGGTTGGTGGGTTCGACGAGGGGCGTGCGAACCTCTTCGAAGCCGTGGAGGCGCGCAGTGCGCACGAAAGCGCTCTCCAACTCGTGCCAGCGCTCGATGGCGCCGGGCAGGATGTCGTTCATCCCCTTGACGGCACGAAAAGACATGGTTTGGCGTAGTTCCTCGGTTGCCCGCGAGAAAATGGGCAGGGAGGGCCTATCGCGCACTCGGGTGAGGTGGGTCAAGCGTTTGCCCGCGGCGGCGCCGGCACCTGGTCAATTGGCCAGTGTCCACGGAACGTGATATGTGGGCGGCCATGCGGGCCGCTGGCATCGATTTCGGCAAAGTTCGGGTCGGCATTGCCGTTAGCGACGAGCTTGGAATGCTGGCTCACCCGCGGCCGTTTCTGAACGGCAGAAACATGCGCATTCTGCTGGCGGACTTGAAACGGCTCAGGGACGAGGAGGAGCTGGAGCTCTTCGTGGTCGGTTTGCCGCGCATGTTGGACGGCACTGAAGGACCTGCGGCGCGCCGGGTGCGGCGTTTCGCCGAGCTGCTGCGCAAGGTGGTGGGGGTCCGAGTCGAGCTGGTCGACGAGCGCCTCTCCACGCGCCAGGCGCATGCTCGACTTCA
>JBNKZR010000206.1:0-13055 GCA_050301735.1 Polyangiaceae bacterium
CACTTGCACCACCAACGCTCAGTGTTCTGGAAACACACCAATCTGCGGCGAAGACCTGTGGTGCGTCGCCTGCAGTGCGGACAGCTGCCCGATGGGCCTGCTGTGCTCGACCCAAGGAGCGTGCGTCGAGTGCATCCAGCCCAGCGATTGCTCTGGCAACTCCGCCGGTAGCGCCTGCATCAGCGGCTCCTGCGGCTGCAACACCAGTGACGACTGCGGCGAAGGAGCCGTCTGCGACCTGGACGACGGCTGCAGAACTGACATTCAGTGCGGGAGCGCCGACGACTGCACCACCAACACGGCGGGCAGGGCCTGCCTAACCGGCGGGTCCTGCGGCTGCAACACCAGTGACGACTGCGGAGCGAGCGCCCCCTACTGCGATGTCGACGCGTGCCGCGCCTGCACCGTCGATGACCTCGACCCTCCGTGCTCCCCAACCGACGCCGCACCCTAGGACGCCAAGCCCACGAAAGAACGAACGATGCATCACCGATCATGCAACGAGGAGCCCTGCTGATGTGGAACCGAATGCCGGCTTGGTCGCTCGCCAGTGCGCTCGCGGTTCTCGTCCCGGGCTGCCTCGTCTTCGACGACTACAAACTCGTCGAGAACGTGGACGCAGGACCCGAACTGAAGTGCAGCCCCGGTGAGTTTCGATGCGTCGAGCAGAATCTGCAGTTCTGTAGCCGCGGGTTCTGGACCGACAAGGAACTCTGCACCCAAGACAAGTCCTGCTCCGCCGAGGTTGGCACGTGCGTGTGTAAGGACGACACCTATCGCTGCCAAGAGCAGCGCCTGCAAATGTGCCAGGATGGGAGCTGGAGCACTCAAAAAGACTGCAGCGGCGAGGAAGGAGACCTGGTCTGCTCCGCGAGCGCAAAGAGCTGCGTGTGCATGGATGGCACCTACAGCTGTGCTCGGCAAACCCTACTGCTCTGTCAGGGCGGTATGTGGACGTTGGCGCAGGAGTGCGCTGCGGACGAGTACTGCTCCTCCGACGTGGGACGCTGCGTCGAATGCCAGCCGGGCGTGGACCACCTATGCGACGGCACGAAGCTCCTGCGCTGCGCAGATGATGGCTCGGGCTTCGACACCTTCGTCAAGGACTGCGCGCTCGAGGAGAACGGCATGCGCTGCGACACCGAGGTCGTGCCTGACGACTGCTTCGAATGCCGAGCCTCGGACAGGCGCTGCATGGGAACGCTCCTCGCCAAGTGCATGGGCAACTCCTTCGAAGCAGGCGCAGGCACGAGCTGCACGATCGAGCCAGGCTGCATCGATGCAGAAGGCGACGACGACTACTGCGCGCAATGCTCCACCCCCGGGGAGGAAGGCTGCAGCGCCTCGAACGAACGCAGACGCTGCACCGAAAACTACCGCTGGGAGCCCATCGAACAATGCGCCGGCAGCTGTCGTATCGAAGGCGCCAGCTCCGCCTGCGAGTAGCCGCGCTCTCAGGTGGTCCCTCCCCCCGAAGATGAGCCACGCCGGGTTCTCGCGCGCTCATCTAGCGGTCGTTGAAGCCCTTTCCCGCGAGGATCTTGGGCACGCATTTCTCGATCCGGGCTGTTCGCGTCTGGGATTGCTTCGCGCCCGTGAAGTGCAGCACGTAGCCACGCTGTCGCCCCGGGGTTAGCGCGCGGAAGGCCTTCGCGAACTTGCCGTCCCGTTTCATGATCTGGGTCAACTCCTCTGGCAGTTGCAGCTCGCGCTTCGCTTTGAAGTCGACCTCGAGTCCAGCCTTCTCCACCGAGATGGCCTGTCTCACGTAGGACTTCACTACGGACTTCTTGATTTGGGCCTCGCTGGTGAACTCCAAGCGCAGCGCGGATTGCGTGTTCTGACCTTGGCTACGCAGCAGTCCGTGGGTGTCCTCCAGCAAGGCCCCCTTGAAGAACATCAACGCGCAGTGCCCTTTGAAGGGTTGAATGATGGCGACGTTCTTGCCTTCGAACGAAAAGCACGGCTTTCCCCACTTCAACTCTTCCTCCAGCCCACACTCCACGAGGAGCGAGCGAAGCTTCTGCATCTCGCCTCGCCACTGTTTTGCGCGGCTCACGAAGGCATCGACTGTGGGATTCCGCTCACCCATGACCGGGACGAAGAATCGCCTCGCCCGCCTCGCTTGACAAGCATTTGCTGGCCGCGAGACGGCCTGGCTGAGGTGCGATCAGGAGGGACAAGGATGGAAGGGCGGCAAACACTTCGACCCTGCCAGCGTTCGACCACCTTGCTCCTTTTCATTTGCGAAGGAATGCCCAACACTCCCCTCACTCCGTGCAGACTTGCCGCTGCAAAAGTCTGCACTCCCCCCAGACATCGCCCCCGGCAGAGGAGCCTTGGCTTTGAAAGAGACAATCGCCGTACTCGGACTCGGCGCCATGGGGTCCCGCATGGCAACCCGTCTGCTCGACGCGGGGCACTCGATTCGGATTTTCAATCGCTCCGTCGAGGCCGGCGTGCCGCTGGTCGCGCGCGGTGCGATTCAGGGCCAGACGCCGCGCCAAGCCGTCGCTGGCTGCGACGTCGTCGTCTGCTGCGTGCGGGACGACGACGCCGCTCGCGGCGTCTGGCTCGACGACGACACCGGTGCCTTGCCGGTCATGCAGGCCGGCAGCATTGCGGTGGAGTCCAGTACCCTAACTCCTGCCTGCGCCCGCGAGCTCGCGCTTGCTGCTCGCAACCGTGGCGTTCATTTTCTCGACGCACCGGTCGTCGGCTCACGCCCTCAGGCAGAGGCTGGGCAGCTCGCCTATCTGGTGGGCGGGGAAGCGAAGGTGCTCGAGCGGGTCCGCCCAGTGCTCGAGCTGATGGGGGCAGCCGTCATCCACGTTGGTGGCAATGGCAGCGGCGCCATTCTGAAGTTGGTGGTCAACGCGCTGTTGGGTATCCAGGTCGCCGCGTACGCGGAGCTGTTGGCGATGGCCGCCAAGACCGGGCTCGACCCCGCCGCGGCACTTCCGATGCTGGGCAGTTTGCCGGTGTGCAGTCCGGCGGCCAAAGGCGCCGCCTCGCTCATCGTCGCGGCTGATCACGCGCCGAGGTTTCCGATCGATCTCATCCTGAAGGACCTGAGGTATGCCGAAGAACTGGCCGCAAGCGTCGGAGCACGCCTGCCGACGACCACCGCAGTGCGTGGGGTCTTCGAACGCGCACAAGAAGAGGGCGATGGCGGACTCAACATGACCGGCGTGGCCAAACTGTTCGAGTGACGCGGCACCTTCAGCGCGCAAGAAGCCGCCGTGGTGAGTCTACCTCGGGCAACCTCAGGACGCACCGTGCAGTTGAAGCAGCCGTCGTGCACTCGCGCGGACCGGCCAATCCCCGACTCGCTGGCACCCTACGCCAACAGTTCGTCAATCAGACGCGGGGTATGGCGGAAGGTCGGGTGGTTGCCGGCGCCCATGCCTGACTCGATTCCGTAGGGCCGTAGCACCGTCTCGTAGAGATCGATGATGTTGTAGACCCTGTCGTAGAAGCCGGGGCGGAAATGACCGTTGCCGCCAGCGACGGCGTGGAAGACGCCTTCGGGGATGTGCCCCGTGCTGTTGCCACCACCGCCGTAGTCGGTGCCGACGACCACCAGGGTGTTGTCCAGCACGGTCTTGCCGTTGGCCTCGAGGTAGTTGGGATCGTCCAAGGCGGACAGCGCGTAGGCGATGTTGGCTTGCGCCAAGTGCTGAGTGAGACGCGCCTTCTCCCACTGGTTGTTGTGGAAGTACAGATCGTGCGGCGTCGTACCGGGTAGATCCGCTGAGAAGTCGATGCTGCTGCCCAGCGCGCGATAGGTGCCGCGGTAGCTGACGTGCCCCCCAGCCCCGACGAACAACATGCTGCCAAAGCGCACCACGTCGCAGCGCAGCGCCAGCGCCATCAACTCCGACTGAAGCTGGAATGCGGCGGCGAAGTCTTCGTGGGGAATCGCCGGGGCGCCGGAGCCCGTGCCGGCCTGCTCCAACTCGTAGGGCAAGTTGTCTCCCGGATCCGTCACTCCGGCGGGGATGTTGCACAACTCCTGGGAAACGGCGTCTTCGATGGCGGACTCGACCGGCGCCACGCGCTGCTCGATGCTGCGAATGTTGTCCAGATGCACGGACAGCTTCGCCTTCGAAGCTGTGCCGAGGGGTGAACGCTCGCCCGTGTAGTAGCTGTAGTCGTCCATCACGGCGTCCAGCACGCTGCGGTCGAGGTGTCGTGCGCGAACCAACGCCGGATCGGTCGGTTCATCTGCGGACGGAGTCTCGGTGCTTTCGATCGCCGTACCGAAGAACTGCTCGAAGATGCGGCTCGGGCGCCGCTCGGGGCGCTCCCCAGGGCTACCATCGAAGTTCCAATGACGCGTGTACTGCGCCGCCGAGCCCGTGCGAAACCACATCCCGATGGACTTCGAGCCGAGTCGTGTCGGCACGCCGTCGGGATGCAGACGTTGCTTGGCCAACTGCTCCATCGATGGACCGGAAGCCAGGTACTCCTGTCGCTGCGGGTCGCCGACGAACACCACGTCGCCGATCTTGTGGTGCGGCTCGCCCGAGCCGAAGTCGTGTGCATGCTTCAACTCGAGGTTGGTGAAGATCGCCATCTTTTCTTGCAATGGCGCATAGGGCTCCAGCGGTCCGTCGAAGCCTTCCAGCATCTGTTCACGCGCGAGCCCCAATCCGAAGAACATCGTGATCAGACGCGTGGGTGGTGAATCGGCCTGCGCGCGCGGCGCCCGCGGCATCATCTCTTCGAGAAACGGCAGTCCGATGCTGACGGTGCCCAAGCCGTGTAGGAACGTGCGACGCGAAAGTACTTTGACCATGTTACAGCTCGCCCCCGGTGCTCGACGATTGACTGGGTGCCGAAGTCTTGATGTGAGAAAAGAGCGGACTCTGGGCGATGGCTGCGACCATCGCCGGCAGCGTCGCTCCCGTCGCCGGCTCCTGTGCTCGGACGAGCTCCGCGTGCGCCAGCCCCAACTCGTCGGGACTTCGGCCCGTGGCGAAGTCCAGGAAGTGTTCTGTCATGCAGCGCTGCACCTGGGAATCGTTCGCGAGGATCTGCATGTACTCGGCGAAGTTTTCGTAGTGGGGCGCGTCGGCTTCGGCGGCAACCGGCACCCAACCCGCGAGACTCAGCGGTTTGCCCTCTGCATCCACCTCACCGATGTAGCGACCCGCCGCGTCGAAGCGCGAGAAGCCAAACGCGAACGGCTCGAACTGGGTGTGGCAAGCCCAACATTCGGGTCGCTGCATGCGAAGCGCTGCCTTCTCGTGTTCGTTCAACCCCGCCGTGTCGGCCGCGAACTGTTCCAGCGACTGCGCCAGCTCCACCGGGACAGCGATGGGGTTCTGGCACAGCAGGCGCTCCATCAGGTACTTGCCGCGAGTGACGAACGAGCCGGTTCCCCGGTCGCCCATGCCCGCGATCATGCCGGGGTGAGACAAGATACCGACCCGCTCCGGCAACTGACTGACGTCCGCAACGCCTTCGGCATCGGCGGCATCAGCCGCTGACAGCCCCAACAGCTCCGAGACCACCGGATTGACCACGAACTCCGTGGTTGTGAAGAGCTCCGTCACGCTGCGGCCGGCTTGCCAAAAATGGCGCTGAAAGGTGGCTACGATGGAGTCGTGCAAGCCTTGGCGTTGTTCTGCCGTCACCCCGTCGAACCCAGCCAGGTGAGCGCGGCTGAAGTCGGTGATGAACGACTCCGTGAAACGCTGCGCCTTGGGATCGTTCAGCAAGCGTGCGACCTGGCCTTCGACCCCCGCGAGCGTGTCCAACTCGCCGTTCGCCGCCGCATCCAGCAACGCTGCATCCGGCAGACTGACCCAGAGAAACGACGCCAGCCGCGCCGCCAGCTCGTAGTTCGTGAGCGCCCTGTCCTGCCCCGCGACTCCGTCGGTTTCGCCCTCGATGTGAAACAAGAATGCGGGAGCTTGGAGTAAGGCGTGCACCACCCAGCGCGCCGCCTCCTCGAATTCCGCCCCCTGCTCCACCGCGTCGGAAAAGAGAGCCAAGTAGAGCGTCGCTTCGCGCTCGTCGAGTGGTCGTCGAAACAGACGCCGCCCCACCTCGTTCACCCAACCCGCACCACAGTCCTCCGTAGCGAGCTGGCACACTGCGAAGCTGTCGGCCAAAGCTGCAACGTCGATGCGCTCGCTGATGCCGGCGGCGACTTCGAAGTACGCGAGGGTGTGCTGCTCCGTCGAGGTTTGCTTGTCCGCAAAGTGACGGAACACGCCGTCACCCGTGTCGTCCACCAACCCCCCATCGGCACCGTCCAGTTCTTCCGGCGTGAGGCTGACGCCGAGCGCGTCGAGCACGCTGTAGCCGTACTCGCGTTTGCTCAGGCGCGCGACGAGACCTTCCCGCGCACCTGCCGCCACAGCCTCCCCATCTGTCACAGCATCACCGGTCGTCACCCCCGCCGGGCCTTCGCTCGCCGCGCCATCAGCAGCGGCTGCCACGCTGGCGCCTGGCTGGAGTCCCGAAGCCGCCGCCGAAGGGGACGCCGTCCCGGCTCCGGGCGCGCCCGGGCTCGCGGCGGCATTCGAGCCATCTGACCCGAGATTGGGCGCAGCGGACGCCCCCGCGCCAGGCGAGACATCACCGGCGCTCGGCCCGTCCCCGCAGGCCAGCGCGAGCGCACTCGCGGCGAGCCACAGAGAGGATCGGATCTGGAAGCGCTCAGCGGTGCAAACCATGCTTGTTTCATTACCACGGAGCGGCCGAGCGCGACTCGCCGAACGCTACGTTAATCCACAGGATCTTATTCGCTGTGTGGAAGTCTTCGGGCCAGGTGCAAGGCCGCTCGGTCGAGAGTGGTCGCACGCGAATCGATGAGCATTGATACGGTGCGTCAAGTTGATCCTAGGCGCCGGGAACTCGGGAACTCGGAAATGGGCTGTACCCGAGCGTGGATGGGTTCGACCGGCTCAGGGAATGTGTACAGGGTACGGTCCGGCGCCTGCAAGTGCTCGAACAAGAGATCGCGAAAGTGACTGGCAACGAGTGCCGAAACACCGCGGTAGGCGGTGACGTGCTGGGAATCGCGCACGCCGGCGAGCCAGTCGCGCACCAAAGCCATGAGCTGCCTGTCGTTTCCTTTGAGGATCAGCGTCTGTGGGCGCTCCATGGCGGCACCCACCAGCATTTCTTTGGCGACCCACAACGACATCAGCGAGTTCGTACTGAGATAGATGAACTGGTGTTTGCAGCTGGTCAGCGCCGCGATCACCTTGGCGTTGATCACTTCACCCTCAGCGATGCGGACACCTGCCATCCAAATCGAATGCCCCTGGGATTCGAGCGTGTTGACGACTCGTCTGACGTCTGCCGAGTCGGCGAAGTTGTAGGAGATAAAATGGGTGGGGGGCCAGTCGACGACTTCTTCCGCGGCGCTCTGCTCCGTCTCTCCGAGCTCGCGGTGGAGAGGTTGGCCCGGCGGGGGGGTCAAGACCGGAGGGGGCACGTTGGCCTCACGGACCCCATGCTCACCGATCGCCGCCCACAAGACCTCGAGAGTGCGCTCAGACGGTAGTGGGCTGTTGCGGATCCTGCGCTTGTCGCTCGCCGCGTGCTCCATCAGCACGCGAAGCACCCGGACCTGGGAAAGCTCCCGAAACTCGGGGTGCTGGCGCAGCTTGCTCGCGATGCTTCGCGCGCTCATCCACAGGCGTTGGTTACCGGGACGCGCGAGCTTTCGAAGTTCGTAGTCTGCCGCCTCGAGAATGTCCGCGTCGCGCATGGCACGATGCTACCCCATCGAGCTCGCGACGCAGAGCTCAATCCATCGGGTCGTAGTAGACCACGACTGGCGTTTCGTCTGCGCAGGCGGCCTCTTGCGAGTCCGCGTGAACGACACTGGCCGTCGCCAAGATGCTCTCCCCGTCACCGACGGGCACGGCCCAATCGATGTCGTCGCCATAGCGCTGCGTCGATCCGGCGAGTGCCCCCATCAGTTCGTCCTCGGCGTATCGAACGAGGTACTGTCCATCCCCGCGCTCGGCATCCATCTTCAACTCACAGGCTTGGGTGCCGTTGCTCTGCGGTACGAGCCGCGTCAGCGGCGACATGTCGAAAGAGTAGCCGTAGCTCTGCGTCATGTCGTCGCCCTGAAGAACGACTCCGATACCCTGCGCCGAAGCGCTGCGGAGCGTCTCGAAGCTGAGCTCGTCGTCCATCGGATACCCCGGATTGCTGAACCAAACGACATCGTAACCCGCGACATGCGACGGCTCGATGCCATCTCGGGGTTCTTCGATGTAGTCCACCTCGAACTCCGCCGCGCGCAGCAGGTCGACCACGACCTGGGCGTCCCCGGCCGATTCGTCGTGGTGGCTGTCGTCGAGCACGACCAGCGTCCGGGGCTCAGCGACGGGGCTCACCCAACGCACGGTGTTCGTGACCAACTCGGAGGCAACCCCCTGCTCCACGCCGGGACTGCCCACCGTCATCAGAATGGTCGCGACTCGCCCAGAGCTGGTTGCCTCCGACCCCGAGGCAGTGGAAGCGTCACTGCACGGCACCGTCAAGTGTCGTACCTGGTCGCCCTTCAGGGATTGCTCGCCGTCCGTCCACGCGTAGCTCATCCGAACGTCGAGACGCCCACAGTAGTCCTCACCCAGATCCGCGCAGACGCGGAAGTGCTTGTCGTCGTAACCGCGAATGTTCGCGAACGTCCTCGTCAGGTCGTCGAGCGAGGACAGCGCGTGATGCTTGCCTCCACTTTCAGTGGCCAAGCGGGCGAGCTCCGTGTGGTCGACGTCATCACCGAAGCCAACGGTGTAGATGGGCGTGGGCGTGCCCCGAACGCGGAGCTGCTGCACGTCGTCGAACGAGGTATTGAAGCCGTCCCCCGGGTAGTCGTCGCTCGCGTGCTCGTCGCTCGAGTTGTTCTCCCTGGCGTCGGTGAAGACGACGATGGAGCGCCGCGGCCCGACGTCACAGAACTCACTAGCCGAGCGGAACGTCGCTTGGTCCTCGGCCACGACGGCGCGCCCCAGTGTTTCGTTACCGAGACGAACACCATCGTACAGGGCCGTCCAACCGTTGGTGATGGTGAAGCCGGCGATGGCCCGCTGCAGCGATTGGCCGTCCTTCGACAACTCCTGGAGCACTCGGGACTCCGTGCTTACCCGCACGATGCTCGCCCGACCGCCTAACTCGACGGTATCGCCGACCAAGCCCTCACTCGCTGCCTGGATGGCCTCGAGTTGCCCCGACTCGGAGCCGCTGTTGTCGACCACCAGCGCTATGTCGGTCCCCGCCGAAGCGACGCACACGACATTCATGGCATCGCTCTCCACGGCCTGGTAAGTTTCACCGCCGTCCGTCGACACTTCGATCTGCACGTCGAGCTTGCCGCGCTCGCAGGAGATGGCCGGACCGTCATCTGCGTTGGTCAACACCACATCGAAGGCAAAGAAGGAATCGCCTTCGGCTTGCCCCGCGCGTGGCATCTGGCCGACGATGCGCGTCTCTTCGGATGTCGGCGCTTCTGTCCCACAGGACACTGCCAGACCGCTGACGCAGAGACTGATGATGGCGGAAGAAGATCGGATGGCTGTCACCGGCAAACCTCAATCAGGAATATGAATTGACCAACGAGGGTCATGACGACCGGCGGCACTTGCCGCATAAGCCGAAGCCTCGACCGCCTCATGCAGGGTCACACGGTGATCCAGTGCCAGCATCAGGACGCACTTCCACTGTGCCCTCTCGAGTCGCCCGGTCCCAAAGAGTTACTCGTGCACCCGCACCGTGCGACGATTTGCCCGAGCACACGACCCAAGCTCGCGACTTCGACGGTTCACTCCTGCTGGTGACGAAACGGAAGACGACATCCGAGCTGCGAACACTAGGTGGGTCCTCGGGTCGCGCAAAACGCGCAAAGTTTGCCGCCAGACCCGAGCGCCGCTCAGCGATGCAGCGCCTCGGTTGACGCGCTCAGATTGTCGCGCCTCGAGTTAATGCCCGTCGAGCACAGTCCTCGAGTTCCTTCGCAGTGAACGGCTTCGCTAGAAAGCCGGAAGTTGCGGCCGCGAAGCTGCGCCTGGTCATGGAGGCCTCGTCATAGCCGCTAGCCAAGACCACGTTGACTTTGGGGTCGATGGCTTTGAGCGCCTCGAACGTCTGCTCCCCGTCCATCTCCGGCATCGTCAGGTCGAGCAGCACGAGCTGGACCGCTTCAGCGTGGCTCCGAAACAACTCCAACGCCGTTGGGCCATCGGCAGCGAGCAGTACTTCGAAACCTGCCCGCTCCAACGCACGTTTGGCGAGTTTGCGCACGACTGCCTCGTCATCGACGACCAAGACGACGCGGCCCGCAGCGGCGTTCGACGCGAGCCGCGGCTCCGGGCCCGGCAAGGCCAACTCTTGCTCGGAAACGGGGAACAGCGCCGTGAAGCGGGTTCCCTTCCCCTGCCGGCTCTCGAGCGTCATCGCTCCCTCGTGCCCGCGCATGATGCCGGCAACCGCCGCCAGCCCCAGACCACGACCGGTGAACTTCGTCGTGTAGAACGGCTCGAACAGGCGCCGCATCGTCTCTTCACTCATCCCCACCCCGCTGTCTTCCACCTCGATGCAAACGTAGCGGCCAGGCCCCAACTCCGCTCCGACGACCTGATGCTCCAGCTTGCCGCCGACATGCTCGACCAATCGGGTCTTGAGTGAGATCGTCCCAGCTGGCTCGACGATGGCTTCTGAAGCATTCGTCAGCAGGTTCATCAGGACTTGCACCACCTGAGTGGAGTCCGCCTCGATCATCGGAAGTCTGGGCGCCAAATCACACTCGAACCGGGCCTTCTTCGCCGCTGACACGGCCACCAAGCGCGTGATGGTGTTGACGAGCGCTGAGACATCTACCGGCGCCAGTTGCAGCTGGGCGCGCCCCGAGTAGGCGAGCAGCTGTTTGCACAGTCCACCGGCGGCCTCTGCCGCCGACTGAATGTCGCGCAGACTTTCGCGCGCATCGTCGTCGAGACCAGGCGTGTCGAGGGCTAGATCGGCATTGCCCAGGATGCCGACGAGCAGGTTGTTGAAGTCGTGTGCGATACCCCCGGCCAGAACGCCCAAGCTCTCCAGCTTCTGTGCCGCCTGCAGCTTCGACTCGAACGCCCGCTGTTCCTCTGCCACCCGCACCCGCTCGGTGATGTCAGTCGATATACCGCACACGCCGTACATCTTCCCTTTGGAGTCCAACAACGGGAACTTGACGGACAAGTACCGGTGCTCGCTGCCGTCGGCGTGGACCACCTTCTCATCGAGCTCGATGCTCCGCTGCAGAACCTCCACCTGCCGGTCGCTTTCGCGCATGGCCGCGGCGATCTCGTGGGGAAACAGATCGAAGTCGGTCTTGCCACGCACCTCGTCCTGCGTGCGCCCGAGGATGGTCAACCCCTTGTTGTTGACCAACAGGAAGCGCCCTTCCAGGTCCTTGGCGTAGACTGCGGTGCCCGTGTGATCGAGGATGGCCTGGAGCTGCTGCTGGCTGTTGCGAAGCGCTGTCTCCGACCGCTCCAAGTCGATGAACCGTGGTGCGATCCGCCCCACACCGATGACCATCAACGCCGAAACCATCAACGCTAGCAACGCCACCGTCACCCCAGGCAGACCCGTCTCGTCACCCGGGACGACTCCGAAAGCAGCGAGCACCAGCAACAGGCCCATCAGCAGAATCGCGGCCGCGATGCACAGCCAGGCGAGGCGGTGCCTGGTTACGGAGACCAGGCGAAACGCCATGACCGCGGCGAGCACCTGCAAGAGACTGGAAACGGCGAGCAGTGCTCCTACCAACGACATCCCAGAAAGCACAGTCAAGCACGCCTTTGCTCGGAAAGGTATCGCAAAGGTGCCCTGCGCGCACCAACGGTCCAGAGTTCGGATCTCGCAGGATTTACGCGCTTTGCACCGTTGCCATGGGCCGCGGCGCAACACCTCCTACAGTCCCCCACCGCAGCGCCTCGATCAGCCGAGCGCTGCAACCGTGCATGGCGGAGTTTGGACCTGACCCGCAAGTGAACTGCGCGGGCACTATTGGAACCTCGGTAGATTCTCGGTGCGCTTCGTGGTGCGCATCGCTTGGCATCCCGCTGGGACCGATCATGTCGGCGGATTCCAAGCGCTCATGGCGAGCTTCGCGGACCTCGTCTAGATCAGACCATGCACGGAACGGCCCCCGCGTGCGCGGCAGAAAGCAACACCCGCGTTTTATAGCAGCAACGGGGTCGTCGTGACGACGGCTCCGACCTTCACCGCGTACTCTGCGGCAGTCACGACGTCGATGTTCAACTGTGTGTTGCGCGTCGTACCCCACAAGTCCACGTGAGAGAAGTCGACGCTGACATCCGATGCGGGCACCGTCAGCGACACGCTGCGCGGTCCCGTCACGTCGAGGATGACGCTGCTTCCAGTGCGCGCAACCCAACGCGGCGTCAGGATCGTGCTGTCGAAGTGCAGCGGAAAGAGGTTCCACTCGCTGCCAAGCGCCACGCTCGAGCCTTGCACCGCGATCGCCGGCCCCACGATGCCGCCGTGACCCGACGTCGGGTACATGTAGCCGACACCCGACACGTCATTGACGGTGAGCCCGGTGCTGTCCGACGCCGCCAGTGGGCAGCTCGGATCGGCAGGCTGATAGTGCATCACTGATGCCGCATCGTACTCCGTGATGAACAGCGCCTCCGGCCAGCTACCACCACCTCCGGCGGACGCACCGCAGCCGGTCTCGTCCGAACGCTCGTGTTCGTGCACCATGCCCAAGGCGTGACCCATCTCGTGCAGCGCGAGGTTGAAACGTGGGATCCATGGGCGCAAGTTGCTGTTGTACCAACACCCCGAATCGGCTTGCCGTTCACCTCGCCCCATGGCCCAATGAGGATCGCCCTCCGCGAAGCAGGTGCCGGCCGCGTTGGTTCGCCAACTGGGAGGTGTCGTGTTGGGGTCCCAAATGCCCGAACCCCGTGGGTCGGCGAAGCCGCTGCTGCAGCCTGGCACCAGGCGTTGCGGTACGTTCGGGTTGTTCGGATCCGTCAACGAGCCCGCCACGGGCACACAACCGAGCGTCTGCT
>JBNKZR010000207.1:0-13023 GCA_050301735.1 Polyangiaceae bacterium
GCAGCCGCTCTGGCGAGCGTGTCGTTGTTGTTCTTGGCCAAGGAACTTCAACGAAAGGGGCGAAGCTTCCGTTGGGCTTTCGTGACTGGCTTCCTGGCGACACTGGCGTTTCTCGGGGCAGTCTTGCGCCCGGTTTCGGTGACGGCGAAGTCCACGACCTTGGGGCCTCGAGTGGTGGTACTGGTCGATGAGTCGCGTCGGCTATTGATGCGCGAAGAGGGGGTTACCCGTCGTGCTTTGGCCAACGACGTGGTGGACTCCCTGAGAGAGCACTTCTCCCAGTCGCGTCTGTCCATTCTCGGTTTCGGTAGCGGGGAGCCCAAACCGTACGGGGGAGGAGCAGAAACGGACGAGCTGCACAGCGACCTCGTGGCTGCGATCAGTGCACTGAGTCGTGCTCCGGGTGAACGGCCTCGCGCTTTGGTCGTCGTCAGTGACGGGCGTCTGACTCGGCCGGCCGAGATGCTCGACCCATCGGAGGCAAGACACCACTTCGACGCGCTCGAGGTGCCCATTCACGGCGTGGGCTTGCTCGAAGAGGCACCCCGAGACGCTTCACTGCGCTCCGTGCAGGCGGCTGGAGCGGCTGTGGCTCACCAGCCCCTGAAGATCGCCATCGAAGTCGGTTGTGCTGGCGGATTGAGCTGCACCCGGGTGCCGGTACGGGTGCGAGAGCTGTTGCTCGGGGAAGCGACCCTCGAACTCGCCTCGGGCACCATCGACGCGAGCTCTGGAAGTGGAAGTGTCGAGCTCGAGATCACCCTCGACCGAGCTGGCTCGCGCGTGGTCGAAGTCAGTATCGACGCGCCGAGCGGGGACACCATCCCCGAGAACGACGCGCGGATCCTGACCTTCTCCGTGGCGAAAGAGCGCGTGAGGCTGCTGCACCTCGCGGGGCGTCCCACCTACGACGTGCGGGCGCTACGCAGGTGGCTCAAGAGCGACGAGTCGGTGGACGTCGTGGCGTTCTTCATCCTACGTGGAGACACCGATGACCCAGGGGCGACCGAGCGCGACCTGGCGCTGATTCGCTTCCCGGTCAACGAGCTGTTCATGGAGCACCTGCCGAGTTTCGACGCGGTGATTCTCCAGGACATCGACGCCATCAAGTACAAGCTCTCCCGCCATCTGGTGCGGTTGAGAAACTACGTGCAGAAAGGCGGCGGCTTGATCATGGTGGGCGGGCCGTCATCCTTTGCCGGTGGCAACTACGCCGGTACGCCCATCGACAGCGTGTTGCCGCTGGAACAGCCGAGGGGGGGCAAGGGCTTCGAGTCGAGCGACTTCACGCCCGTCTACACCGAAGCCGGTCGCGCAGCGCCAGTGACGCGCTCGCTGCGCTCGATGCTCGACAATCAACTTCCTGAAATGGCGGGCACGAATCTGCTCGGCTTGCCACGCGGCGGCGCCATCGTGTTGCTGGAACACCCGACGTTGGAAGTGGGTGGCAAACCCATGCCGCTGTTGGCGTTGGGTGAAGCTGGTGATGGCCGTTCGATCGCGCTGGGTCTCGACTCGACGCACCGTCTGGCTTTCGGTGAACGAGCTGCGGCCGTCAAGGGTCGGGCCTATGGGGCGCTTTGGGACGGCCTGCTCGGCTGGTTGATGCGGGATCCCCGCTATGAGGCGGCGCGGGTCGAGCTCGTGGGCGAGTGCATCGCGAATCAGCCTTTGGAGCTGAAGATCCACCGCTTGCCGGGCATGGTGGGTGACATCGAGGTCACCCTGGAACGCCTCGGTCCCAAGCGCGACAAGACCGTCGTCAAGACGATCGAGGACAATCACAGTTCCACCGTCGACGTTACCCTACCCGGGCAAGCACCGGGCGGCTACGCGGTGCGCGTGGCCGTTGGAGCCGCGCCCGCCACGCGCCACGACATCGGCTGTGAGCTTGGGGGCAGCGCTTGGACTGACTCCCGCCCCGACAACGCGCGTCTCGCCCTCATTTCGGAAGCCACAGGGGGCCGCTTCGTCAAGCGACAGGACATCGCAGAACTGCCCCAAGCCGAGGTCACCGAAGTCACGGCGGAGCGCCACGTCGCACCGCTGATGCCCGCGTGGCTGTGGGCTCTCTTGAGCTCCACGCTGTTGGGCGTGCATTGGGTCACTCGCCGCCAGTCGGGTCTGTCGTGACTCGACCTGGGCGCGAGCTCGGCGCTACACTGCCCACGATGAACCTTCGAAGGTGGCGAAAGTGGACGCTGGTCTCGAGTCTGCTGCTGGTCGGCAGCGTCTCGACGAGCGAAGGCCGGGCACTGGTGTGGCCCAGCGTCGTCCTCGAAGTCGCCGAGGACCTGCAGAGCGACGAGCTCGTGACTCGGCGGGACGCCACCCGGCGCCTGTCGAGTCTGCCTCGGGCCGCAGCCCGGCGTCTACTCCCCAAGGCCTTGCTCGACGTCGACCCCATGGTGCGGGTGAGCGCTGCTCATGCGGCGATCCGGTTCGATTACGAAGCCGCCGGCGACGTCGTTCTGGATTGGTTGGGGGACAAGGAGCCTGCGGTGCGTCGTGTCGCAGCGGAGGTGCTGTACGAGTTTCCGAGGCGCGGACAATCACTGGTGCGACTCACCCGGGCGCTTGGCGATCCGGAAAAGGACGTTCGCTTGGCGGTGGTTCGAGCGCTCGGCGCTTCGAACAGTGGCGAGGCCGTCTCCGCGCTGCTCGCTCACATCGACGACCGTCAGCCTGACGTCGCAGTTGCCATCGTCGACGCGCTGGAGCGTCTGGGAGATGCCCGCAGTGTGGTCCCCCTCATCGGTCGCATCGACGATTCCCGCTCTTCGATCCGGCGCAGCGTCGCCAAAGCTCTCGGTACTTTGGGGGGGGATGCCGCCGTCAGTGCTTTGGTTCTGGCTTTGCGCGACTCGGACGCTCGAGTCCGGCTGGCGGTCGTCAGTGCCCTCGGTCGGACCAAGGATGCTGCCGCAGTAGACGCGCTCGCCGTGCGCCTCGACGAAGACGGTGACA
This sequence comes from Polyangiaceae bacterium, assembly GCA_050301735.1. GTDB lineage: Bacteria > Myxococcota_A > Polyangia > Polyangiales > Polyangiaceae > SZUA-265. The sequence goes on from JBNKZR010000207.1 coordinate 2,968, forward strand.
TCGACGTGCGCGTCGCGGTCTTGCATGCGCTCGCCGAGATCCGCTCTTCCCGTGCCGTCGGTATCTTGGTCGACCAGCTTTCATCGCGACGGACCGAGCTCGCGAGTGAAGCTGCGCGCCTAATACGTCAGTTGGGGCCAGGTGCCGCCAAAGACATGGCCGCATGCGTCACGTCCCGTCAGAAAGAGCGAGCTCAAGCAGAAGGCTGTGCCCGCGCATTGGGCAGCATGCGCTCTGCCGAGAGTTACCCGCAGATCACTGCCGCCTGGCAGACGCGCTCGATCGGTGCGCGCACCGCGTTGGCGGCGTTCGGCGACTTGGGTGATCCGCGAGCGTTGCCCGTCGTGTTGGAACAGTTGTCGTCCGCGGACGCATTGGTGCGCCTGGCCGCTGTCAAGGCCGCAACGCAGTTGCTCGACGCGGCGGGGCCAGACGGGCGAGCCGTGGAGCCTATCAGCGTCGCACTGCGTGCGGCGGCCAGGCGTCCCGAGGAAACGGTGGCCTTGCTGACCCTGCTGGGAAAGACGCGAGCGCCTCGGGCGGCCAGTGTTTTGGCTCGAGCCGCATCGGAGGCGCCTTTGCGGTCGCGGGTGGCGGCGCTGCGGGGACTCGGCTTGGTGGGCATGCCCGAGCCCGAGCAGGAGGGGGTCGCTGTGGCAGCGCTGACCGCGGAACACGGCGTGGTTCGATTCGAGGCCGCGGTGGCCCTGCGCCGCAGTGCCTCGGAACGCGTCTTGCCGCGCTTGTTCGAGCTGCTCGAGTCCACAGCCATCGTCGACAGGCAGGCGGTCGCCACGGCGTTGGCGGGGCCGATGTCTCGGAGCCGCTCTGCAGAGTGGACTCGGAAGCTCCGTCGGGCGATCGAGGGTGCCGACCTGCCGCTGCAGACCGCGTTGGTCGAAGCTTTGGCGCTCAGTGGCCACGAGTCGGCTCACGCTGAGCTGGTGTCGCTCGGGCAAGCTGCACCTTCACTGCGTGCCAAGCTGGCGGAGATGTGGCCGCTGCGACAGGTGCTGATCGGAGTCGAGCGCGAGAGTGTCGTCGAGGTCTTGTTGCCGATGCTGAGCGACGCGGCTTCCGAGACGAGGGCGAACGCGGTGTGGGCTTTGGGACAACTAGGCGCCGGCGTAGCGACGGAGTTGCTCCAGCGCTTGGTGGCAGATGCCGAGGTTGCGGTCGCGGCGAACGCGGTTTTGGCGTTGGCTCGGATAGGGCCAACCAAGCGAGTCGTCGAAACGCTTTGTGCAGCCCTGAGTGATGAGCGCCCCCACGTGCGGGTCAACGCGCTCGTTGGTCTGCGTCGGCACCGGCTTCGTTGTGCCGGGGGCAAGGAACGCTTGCTTCTCGAGCGCGATGGCTCCGCGTTGGTGCGGGAGCACGCCGCACGCTTGATGGTCGCGGTGCCACCAGAGGCGCCGGAAGAGCGTCGCATCGACGAACTGCTGCTGAACCGAGCAGCACACGTGGACGCCAGCGGCCGCGTCGCTGGGGCGAGCGCTGGGCGCGCGCTCGAATCGCAGCCTGATGCGCCCGGTGACGAACAGGTCGTGACGGTGTTCGTCGTGCCAGCAGGAAGAACGCGTCCAGCGCCAGCGGCGCGCTATGCCGTGAACCTCGGGGACGGCGCACTGCGCCTCGGGTGGGCTGACGCACGCGGTGCGCTCACCGTGCCCGCACCACAAACGACCATGCTCCGCCTAGAGGTGGCCCCAGGCTCAGACTCGCCCTGAGAGGACGCAAGTTCGAGACGAGCCCAGCCTGCCGCTCACTTGGTGGAGCACTTCATGGCGCACATCAAGTCGTTCGGCTTGCAGTTGCACCTGCTCTTTGGCTTCGGCTTCGGCTTCGCTTGCGGGGCTGGACTCGGCGACGACTTCGGTGCCGGTCCCGAGGTTGGGGGACGCGGGCGAGGTTTGGCCTTGTAGGTGCGCTTGGGAGTCTGCGCTTCCTTCTTGTCGTCCTTTTCGTCTGCGTCCGCGGCCTCGGCTTTGTCCTCTTCGGGCTTTTCGGCAGTGGGCGCGGGGACCGTCACCACCACGGTGGCTGGTGGAGGGGGGATCGCGGGTGCGGGAGGGGGCTCCTCCTTCAGCAGGAAAACCAAGCCGCCCACCACGGCTGCCACCGCAATGCCGCCGCCGATGAACAAGCCGTTCTTGCTGGTCGAGGGCGGTGGGATCTGCGACTCCACCCCCAACGGCGCTGTTGTGCCGCCAGTTAACGGTGCTGCGCCCAGAGGGCCCGCCGCGAGCGGTGCTGAGCCCAAGTCCATCGACTGCGAAGCATCCATGCTTTCCGCGGCAGCCGTCAATGCGGCCAAGTCGATGAGTCCCGAGTCTTCGGTCGTTCCTCCGCCGATGCTGCCGCCAGCACCACCGCCTCCCATCGAAGGTGTGGGTGGCGCTTCCTCGCCGCCGGTCAAAGCGCTGAGCGAGAACAGCACGGAGGACTCGTTGCGAGCGCCGGTTGTCGCCGTCGTAACCCCCGCGTCCGCTTCTTGCTGGCCTCCAGTGTCGTGGGCACTTCCGGCGGTGTCGATGCCGCCGAATAGATCCGCCTTCTGGTCTGCACGCGAAGCTGCACGCACGGGCTCTTCGGGGGCCGCGAAGCTATGGGCGGCCATCGCCGGAGCAGGCGCCTGCGCTGCCGGCGGTTGCGATGCCGCAGCCGCATGCAGCGCTTCGTTGATTTCGGGCACGTCTGCCAATGGCGCCCAATCCGGCATGCCCTCTTTCCAAACGTAGGTATCAGCCGCGACGACGCCGGTGTTGTAGGCATCCACCAGTTCAGGCACGGTCATCGTGCGCTGATCTTGCTCCGAGATGTCCACCGTGTAGGCGACGACTCCCGGTCCAACCGACGCGGCTGGGGCATGCGACACGGAGGCTGCTTGCGGATTAACGCTGCTACCCGCCGCCTGAACGGTGGGCGGGCTCGCCTTGCCATCGATTACGATTGTCGTGCCGCACTTGCGGCAGCGGATCTTCGCGAGGCGGTTCTGAACCTTTTCGTCAGCAATCGAGTACTTGGCAGAGCAGGACGGGCAAGCGATCTTCACGATGTGGCCTTTGCTGGCTTACGCGCACGTGGCGCTTCGGAGTTCCGGGGTTTTGGGCGGTACGAAAAAAAGGGTGGGGATCCAAGAGAAAGCAGCCGGTGCAGCGCCTCCGCAGTGCCCGCGGCACCTCGGATGGGGCTGACCGTTACCATAAGAGTGTCTTTCAGGTTGAGCAGATTCGGAAGAAGTAACCGGAACTTGTCGCTCCGGGGGAGCGTCTGCCGAGTAATAGTGTGACGGGGATGAAGCTCGCTTCATTGGCCATTGCGCAACATGTCATCGAGTTCAGGTCGGCTGGTCGCATGTTCTTCTTCAATAACGCGTATCGCCTCAGAATACCATCGCGTCACGCTTCGCTCAAAGGGCCACATCCAGCCGTAGTCCGGGCCGGTGAAGCGCGCCACGATGTGTTCTCTGAGAACGGGATCACGCGCCGCTTCGATACCCTTCAGTTCAGCGGTGGCTCGCAGCGTTTCAGTATAGGCCTCCCATTCCAAGCGTGCACGGCCGTAAGCGAGGCCCAAGGGCAACCACGGTACGAGGTAGATGAACGCCATGCCCAGGAAGGTCAAACGGCGCCGCTGCCGAAGGTGTACGCGTTCGTGGCGTAGCAGAATGATCTTGTCGACATCGGAGGTGCGCTGCCATAGGTCAGGCACGTACAGAGTGTCGCCGATGACGGTGTGGTAGCGTGTCATGAAGACTCGTTGACCGCCGAAGGTGACGATGCGCAGCGCGACGTCGATCACTCGCGACAGCGTGCTATCGCGCTTGGACACGATTCGAAATCGCGGAAACTCCCCTCGCACCTCGGCGATGAAGTCGTTCGCCGTCACCGCGCCCTCAGTTGTCGGCTCCGAGAACCATGCCTGCGGCAAAGGCGCGGCCGTTGACGAGGTCGCGCGCGGGCAGGGCTCGCTTCCCGGGCAGTTGTGCTTCGATGATGCGTAACAAGCCACCACCGGTGGCCACGATCAAGTCGGTGCCTTGAGCCAAGACGATGCTGCCGGGCTGCCTTTCGCCGTCGATGGAGGAGGTGGCTTCGGCGCGCAATATCTTCAGGCGCTTTCCGGCGAGCGTGGTCACCGCACCCGGCTTGGGACTCAGGCCCATGACTTGATTGGCCAGCGCCGCGGCCGGACGTGTCCAGTCCAATGCGCAGTGGCGTGCTTCGATCGGGGGGGCATGTGTGGCGAGCTTCTCGTCTTGGGGCGTCGGTTCGCGTCCTCGAAAGACCTCGGGTAGATCGTTGCGCACGACCTCCGCCGCCAGTTCTGCCAGCCGCGCCGCCAGGTCGCCGGCAGTGGTACCGGGCGAGATCGTCAGCGTCCGTTCCGAGTAGACCGGGCCCGTATCCAAGCCCTCGTCCATCTTCATCAGCGAGATGCCGGTTTCGAGTTCTCCGTTCATCAACGCCCATTGAATGGGTGCCGCACCGCGGTACTTGGGCAGCAAGGACGCGTGGAGATTGATGCACCCGAATGGTGGCGCCGTGAGGACCGCCTTGGGCAAGATGCGTCCATAGGCGAGCACGACCGCGGCCTGAACGTCGCGCTCCTTCAACCAGGCGTCGAGAGTGCCAGTCTTGACTTTGATCGGCTGGTGCACCTCCAGACCGAGCTCTCGTGCGCGTTGCTTGACGGGGCAGGGCGAGAGCTTCATGCCCCTGCCGCGAGGTCGATCGGGTTGGCAGACCACCCCCACGACCTCCGTGGTCTCGTGCAGTGCTGTCAGGGCCGGCAGTGCAATTTCCGGGGTGCCAAAAAACGCCGTGCGCACGAACGTCGTCTTACGCGATGATTGCGTCTGCACACAACGGTGACACGTCGCGGAAAGTGCCGCTGCTCGTTTTGCGGGCGTTTGAGGGCCAGGTGGGACACAAACCCACCAGCGGCCCGTTCGACTTTCTGACCGACGCTGCCATGCGTCGTGTCTCGCCCACTGGCCTTCGTTCAGTTTTGCGCTTAGCTTGCTTCCTATGTCCGGCACCTATTCCCATGGCCTTGCCTGCGTGAGGCATCGCGTCGGGACACGTACTGGATCCCATCAGGAGCAAGCATGAGCGACGACAAGAAAGCCGCGCATCCCAGCGCAGCCCCTCCCTCTGAAGAGGAATTGAAGTTTGGCGACGAGCTGCCGGTGTTGCCCATTCGCAACGCAGTTCTGTTCCCCGGCGCCGTCCAGCCTTTCGACGTGGGCCGCGAAAAATCGGTGGCCTTGGTCGAGGACGTCCACGAAGAGCCCTCACCGGTGATTGCGATCTTCGCCCAGCGAGATCCCGCGACCGACGATCCAGGAGTGGACGACCTCTATCCCGTTGGCTGTGCTGCGCGGGTGCTCAAGGCGCTCAAGCACAGCTCAGGGAACTATTCACTCATCCTCCAGGGGCTGACTCGCATCCGCCTCGTCGAGAAACTCCAGGACGCGCCGTACATGAAGGCGAAGATTCAGCGTGTGGAGTCGGCGGCATTGGAGGACGTCGAGGCGGAGGCTCTGGCAATGAGCCTGCGCGACGTGGCCAAGCAGGTGATTCAGTTGATGCCGGAGCTGCCGCGGGAGGCAGCTTCTTTGATCGACTCGATTCAGGCTCCGGGCGCTCTCGCCGATCTGGTGGCGGCCAACCTCGACGCCCCTGTCGACGACAAGGCCCAACTGATCGAGACGGTGGAGGTCAAGGAGCGCATTCGCAAGGTCCTGCGTCTGCTCACTCGCCAGTTGGAAATCCTCAAGATGCGCGAGCGCATCAACTCCCAAATCAAGGAGGAGATGGGGAAGAACCAGCGCGAGTACGTTCTGCGACAGCAACTCAAGGCCATCAAAGAAGAGCTCGGCGAAGACGACGGCGACCAAGGCGATCTCGACGGGCTCGAGGATCGTATCGCCAAGGCCGATCTGCCGTCGGAGGCGATGGATGTCTCCAAGAAGCAGCTCAAGCGTCTGCGCGCGATGCAGGTCGGAAGCGCCGAGTACACCGTCGTGCGCACGTACCTGGATTGGATCCTCGATCTCCCGTGGACGCACTCGACCGAAGACAACATGGACATCGCCGAGGTCCGCAAGGTCTTGGACGAAGACCACTACGGCCTGGAGAAGGTCAAGAAGCGCATCGTCGAGTACCTTGCCGTGCGCAAGTTGAAGAAGGACAAACGGGGGCCGATTCTGTGTTTGCTCGGCCCACCCGGTGTCGGCAAGACGTCGCTGGGCAAGAGCATCGCGCGTGCGCTCGGAAGGAAATTCGTTCGGGTGTCGTTGGGCGGTGTGCACGACGAAGCGGCGATTCGCGGCCATCGACGCACCTACGTCGGAGCATTGCCGGGCCAGATCATCCAGGGCATGAAGAAGGCCGGCACCGTCAACCCGGTGTTCATGATGGATGAGGTCGACAAGATCGGTCACGACTTCCGAGGTGACCCGAGCGCTGCGTTGCTGGAGGTACTCGACCCCGAGCAGAACAACACGTTCGCCGATCATTACTTGGAGATCCCCTACGATCTGTCCAAGGTGATGTTCGTCGCCACGGCCAACATTGCCGATCCCATCCCGCCGCCGCTGCGTGACCGCATGGAGATCCTCGACATCCCCGGCTACACCCGACGCGAGAAGCTCGCGATCGCGCGTCAGCACCTGATCCCGAAGCAGCTCGAAGAACACGGCCTCTCGGATGAACAGGTTGCCATCACGGACGAAGCCATCGAGGAGATCATCGAGCACTACACCCGCGAGGCGGGGGTGCGCTCGCTGGAACGTCAGATCGCCAGCGTCATTCGTGGCGTGGCGGTCAAGGTCGCCGAGGGCGACGACCAACGTCGTGTGGTCAAGACCGAAGACGATCTCCGCACCTATCTCGGGGCCATCAAGTACACGAGCGAAGTCGCCGAGCGAACGGAGGAGACGGGTGTTGCCACCGGGCTCGCGTGGACGTCTGCTGGCGGCGAGATCCTCTTCATCGAAGCGACGCGCATGTTCGGCACGGGTAAGCTGCAGCTGACGGGTCAGTTGGGCGACGTGATGAAGGAGAGTGCTCAGGCGGCGTTGAGCTACGTGCGCACCAATTCACTGAAGTACGGTATCCCGAAGGACTTCCTGGACAAGAGCGACGTTCACATCCACATTCCGGCGGGCGCCATGCCGAAGGATGGCCCGAGTGCCGGCATCACGATGTTCACCGCCTTGGTCTCGCTGCTGACTGGGATCCGTGTTCGTCACGACGTTGCGATGACCGGCGAGATATCGCTGCGTGGGCGGGTGCTGCCCATCGGTGGCTTCAAGGAGAAGACGCTCGCGGCACACCGCGCCGGGATCCGTCGCATCATCTTCCCCGAACGCAACAGCGCCGATCTGGAAGAGGTGCCGCGCGAGATCCGTGACGAACTCGAGTTCGTACCGGTGACACATCTGGAGGAGGTCCTGCGAGCGGCTTTGGAACGAGAGCCCCAGCCGTCTCAGGAGTACCTCGACCAGGTTGCGGCCCAAGAGGCTGCCCGCACGCAGAGCAACTGACGCGAAAACGTGAATGCTCGAAGGGCTCGGGTGACCGGGCCCTTCGGCGTTTGTGTCTTTGGGCTTCGCCGGGCGCCAGGGGCAGGGGTTGCAGCGTCTGGAGCCACTGCGAGGCCCTGCAGCTTGTATTTGGCTGGGGTAGGGGGCCGTGCTATTGCCCGCCTGTCCCATGGCAAGTGTTGCAAAGAAGAAGGTGCGCGTTGCGCTTCTCGGCTGCGGAACCGTCGGTGGTGGCGTCATTCGCCTGCTCCGCGACAACCGCGAGCACCTGGCCGCTCACGTCGGCGCCGAGCTCGAGATCGCCCACGTGTTGGTGCGGGACCCGTCGCGAGTGCGCGTCCCTGAATGCGATCCGGCGTGGGTTACGACTGACCCGGAGCTGGTGCTCGGTGACCCCGACGTGGACCTGGTTGCGGAAGTGATGGGCGGCGAGCAGCCGGCTCTCGGCTTCATCGAGCGCGCGATCGACGCGGGCAAGAGTGTCGTGTCTGCCAACAAGATGCTGCTCGCGCGACACGGTCCCAAGCTGCTCCAGCGCGCTGGGGAGCACGGCGTCGACTTGGCCTTCGAGGCGTCCGTCGGTGGCGGCATCCCGGTGATCCGAACCCTGCGTGACTCGCTCACGAGCGATTGGGTCAGCAGCGTTCACGCTTTGCTCAATGGTACCTGCAACTACATCCTCACGCGCATGCGCAACGAGGGGAAGTCCTTCGAGGAGGTGCTGCTCGATGCGCAGAAGCTCGGCTACGCGGAGGCCGAACCGAGTCTGGATGTCGACGGGCACGACGCCGCGCAGAAGCTCGTCGTGTTGAGCATGTTGGCCTTTGGCGCGCAGGTGGACGACCAACTCGTTCACGTCGAGGGTATTCGCAGCATCGACGAGGTGGACTTCCGCTTCGCGGAACGTTTCGACTTCGCGCTCAAGCATCTGGCGATCGGCGTCGAGCGACAGGAGCGACTGGAGTTGCGCGTTCACCCTGCGCTGGTACCGTCGTCCTCGCCACTGGCCGGGGTCAACGGTGTGTTGAACGGTGTCTTCGTGCATGGCCAGGCATTGGGGCCGTGCCTGTTGGTCGGGCAGGGCGCGGGCGAAAAGCCCACCGCCGTCAGCGTGGTCGCGGACATCGTGGACGTGGCCCGCTCTCGCGTCGAGGATGCCGGTGGTCTTTCGACACGGGCGATCACGACGCGGCCGCGCCAGCTGGTGCCGATGGACGAGGTCGTGTGCCGTTATTACCTGCGATTCGACGTTGCCGACGAGCCTGGGGTTCTGGCCGCCATTGCCGGGGCGCTCGGGGAGCAGCGTGTCAGCGTCGAGCACATGGTCCAGGAAGGGCGTGCCGAGGAGGGTGGCGTGGTGCATGTGCTGATGATCACTCACGAGTGTGGTGAGGGCTCGGTCCAGCGAGCGCTGCGTGCGGTCGCGGACGCGAGTTTCATGAAAGGCAAGCCCCGCCTCATTCGCATCGAGGACATTTGAACACCGAACGCTCCATCGGCGTCTTCGACTCGGGGCTCGGCGGCTTGACCGTCGTTCACGAACTGCGCCGTCGGCTGCCGTCGGAGTCGATCGTGTACTTGGGAGACACCGCCCGCGTGCCCTACGGGACGCGGTCACCCGAGACGGTGGTGCGTTACGCTCGTGGTTGCGCTCAGCTGCTGATTCAGCGCGACATCAAAGCCTTGGTCATCGCCTGCAACACGGCGAGTGCCGTCGCGCTCGAGATCCTGCAGGCCGAACTCGACCTGCCGGTCATCGGCGTCGTGGGGCCAGGTGCGCGGGCCGCCGTACTTGCCGCGCGGGAGCTGGAGATCGAAGAAGGCGAACCGGTCCGTATCGGCGTGTTGGGGACGCTGAGCACCGTCGCTTCGGGGGCCTACCCGCGAGCCGTTCATGGTCTTTCGACTCGGCACGAAGTGACGGCTCACGCCGCCCCGCTGCTGGTGCCATTGGTGGAGGAGGGTTGGCTTTCCGGGGATGTGCCGCGCTTGGCTGTGCGGCGCTATCTGACGGACTTGATGAGTCGAGAGATCGGGGTGGTCGTCTTGGGCTGCACTCACTACCCACTACTCAAGACGTTGATCGCGGAGGAAGCCGCGGCCATCAGCGAGCGCAGCATCCGGATCGTGGACAGTGCCGAAGCCACGGCGCAAGCCGTTGAGGCGCTGCTGGCGGACAAGGAACTGCAAGCGCGGGACGGGCGAGGGGACCTGCAGCTGCTCGTGACCGACTTGCCGGGCAGCTTCGAGCAGTCCGCATCTAGGTTCTTGGGTGAACACGTCGTGAGCGCGGAGCAGGTCGACATCGTGCTCTCCACGAAGGGCTGAGCGAGCGCTGCGCGGCTCATCGTCGCGAGGGCGAGCTCGCGCGGGATCAGCGCCACTCGGGCGTTCTCGTGAGCAGTGGCTCAGGCCTCGCCACGAGCGCAGGAGTAGAGCACGGCCATGCGAACGGCGACGCCAGCTTCCACCTGTTCGAGCACGACGCAGCGTTCGCTGTC
>JBNKZR010000208.1:0-12983 GCA_050301735.1 Polyangiaceae bacterium
CGAGCGCGCACGAGAGCTTCGCACCTGGTTGGCGCCCGATAACTTCGACGAGTCGGGTCGGCAGCTCCGGAGCTTGCGCGAACTCCGCGACACGCAGTAATCTAGAAGGGATGCTCGAAACGCCGCGCCCGCATGGCGGCCCCTCCGGTCGCGCCAGCGGTGCGTCCCTCGCCGGTACCTCGCCGTTGACGCAGGCTTGGTTCCGGCTGCGCGTCTCGGCGGTTAGCTTGGATTTCTGGCTGGGGGCCTTCTGCGTGGCGGTCGTGGCGTTTTCGGCGCTGCAAATCCTGCTGTTTTCGTTTGGCCGTGATCAGAGCATCTACGCCACCGTCGCGGATGGGATCTTGCACGGAGAAATGCCCTATCGCGACCGGTGGGACTTCAAGCCGCCTGGCATCTTCGTGGTGTACGCCGTGGCCCAAGCGGTGTTCGGCAACACCATGCTGGCGCCCCGCCTGCTGGAGGTGCTGGGCTTGCTCGCCACCTGCGCCGCGATGGTGGTGATGAGTCGACGCCTGTTCCTCGATACTCGCGCCGGCATGATCGCCGCAGCGATCGGCTCCTGGGTGCACGCCCAGATGGAGTTCTGGCACAGCGGGCAGCCTGAAACCTACGGTGGCTACCTGACCATCGCGGGGCTTCTCCTTGCGTTGTATGAGACGGAAGCGCCGGCGCGTCGTATTGCGCAGTGGCTGGCATGCGGAGCGGCCTTCGGCTTTGCGTTCCTGCTCAAACCGCCGCTGGGGGGTGGGGCGCTGGTTTGCGCGATATACATGATGAAGCAAGGCCGGGGTGGGGACACCAGCCCTCTTCGCGCGTTGCAGCCCTTGTTCGTCGTGGCCCTCGGGGCAGCGATACCACTCGCGGCCTGCGCGCTCTGGTTCTGGGCGCGTGGTGCTTGGCCGGATTTGAGTTGGACTCTGTTCGAGTTCACTCCGGGCTACACGAAGCTGGGCTGGGGAGGCAATCCCACCGGCGCCTTCTACTACGGTGCGGAAACTGTGTTCACCAAGCTCAGTGCCGTCATCGCCATCGGCTCCCTCGCCGCGGGTGTACTCGCTCCGCTTTCTGGCAGGGAACGCCAAGGCATCGCCTTGCTGCTCGGGGTCGTGGCCCTGCATTTGGCTGGGATCGCCATGCAGGCGAAGTTCTTTCAATACCACTTCGGAGCGACCATTCCACTGGCCGCCATGATCGCAGGACTCGGCTGGATGAAGATCTGGCGGATCTCGGTCGCGCGCGCTGGCGGCGGGGGGGCTGTCGCTTTCTTCTCTCTGTTGACGCTGACGGCACAGGCGCGACGCGCGGTGCACGACGTTCCTGACGGCTACTGGGCACGCAGCTACGAGCGACTCAAGTTCCTCGTCGGAAGCGGCGATGTGCGCTCACGGGATGAACTGGACGAGAAGCTCTACTTCGTCGCTGATTTCAATCTGTCTGCGGATCGGGAGGTGGCACGGCGGGTCGCCGAGCTGACGAGCGACGAACAATCGATCTTCGTCTGGGGTTTCGAGCCGGCCATCTACTGGTTCAGCGGGCGCCGTCCGGCCTCTGCCTTCATCTACAACGTGCCCCAACGCGCTTCGTGGGGACGGGACCGCGCGCGCCATCGATTGCTCGAGGAGCTGCTGGAAAGCGCGCCGGAAGTCGTCGTCGTTCAGCACGGCGACTTCTTCCGCTTCGTGACCGGCGATGATCTGGATTCCGCCGCAGCACTGCCAACCTTCCCAGAACTCGATCAGCTCGTGCAGACGGGCTACCAACAGGTCGAAAGCATCGAGGACTTCGACATCTATCGCAGACGATGAGCCTTGCACACGGAAGCTCCATGATTCGGCCCACCCATGACGGCTGGATCGGTACCTGGTCCCCCAGCATCGGCGACCCAAACTTGTCGGCCTGGGTGCTGGTTGCGCTGTACTTCGCCGCAGCCACGCTCAGCTGGCGTTCGGCTCGGCAACTGCGGCCCACCGCACGACTGGAGCGCTGGTGGTGGCTCGGCCTCTCGGCATTGCTGATCGCGCTCGGGATCAACAAGCAGCTGGATCTGCAAACCGCCCTAACCGAATTGGGTCGCGTCGTGACGCGCGAGCTCGGCATCGTTGGCCTGCGGGCATTGATGCGCTGGGGAGCAGTGATCGGGCTGGGTCTGGGCGCACTGGTCGCCGGCTGGGTACTGGTCCGTTTGGCGCGGCGCGCACCTCGACCGACTCAGCTCGCGGTTTGGGCGACAGCGGCCTTGTTGGGTTTCATCGTCTTGCGAGCTGCATCCTTCTATCGCGTCGGGTTGGGCAGGGGTGGCGTCAACATCTCTTGGCCCATCGTGTGGCTGCTGGAGTTCGTACCTCTACTGACCATTTGCATCGGTGCGATGGGTCGTACTCGCACCTCCATGGGAGCGCACGGACGTGAGCGCGCGAAGCTGGACCAACGCGCTTAGCTGCCGAACTTGGGAATAGCGGGCGGAGCTCTGTGGTAGCGTCCATTTTCAGGCGCCTTCGCGCCGGTATCTAGAGGAGCAGCACGTGAGCGACCAGTCAAGAGACCAAGGCGACGCCCGTCCCGTCATCGTGATCGAGAACATTCCTGCGGGCGGTGAACACCAGATCCCCGCTGCAGAGATAAAGAACGAGGGCATCCCGACACCCGCCCACTTGGTACTCTACCCAGAGCTCGGTCGAGGCGGCATGGGTCGCATCCATCCGGCGACCGACCGCAACCTATTGCGTCACGTTGCGCTCAAGCGCCTCGACAAGCAGCTGGCCAAGACCCCGATGTATCGCGACGGGTTCGTAGCCGAAGCGCAGATGACCGGACAGCTGGAGCATCCCAACATCGTGCCCGTGCACGAGCTGGCGATCGATTCGAGTGGGGTACCCTACTTCACGATGAAGCTCGTCCAGGGCAAGCCGCTGGACAAGTGGCTGCGCGATCCTAGGCGCACTCTCGGCTCCCCCGAACGCATCGAAGACGCGCTCGAAGTCTTCGTCAAAATCTGCGACGCGATCGCCTACGCGCACTTCCGCGGTGTCATTCACCGCGACATCAAACCCGAAAACGTCATGGTCGCCAGCTTCGGTCAGGTATACGTGATGGATTGGGGTTTGGCTCGCCTCAGCAAGAGCCGCCCCGCTTCCGGCTCGCGCTCACAGATGGAAGCCAAAGGCCCGGTGGGCACGCCCGCGTACATGTCACCAGAGCAGGCCGAAGGCAACCCGCACAAGATGGACGAGCGCTCCGACGTCTTTGGTTTGGGAGCACTGTTGTACGAGATGATCACCGGCGCCGCGCCCTACGGTGACGAGTACAACCCCGACCGCATCATCGAGCTCGCCAAGCAGGGAAAGGTAGTTCCAATCGAGCGCGCGGCGGAGAGTATCGGGGTCTCACGCCGACTGCAGAAGATCGTCTCCAAGGCGCTCCAATTCCGACCTGAAGACAGATACCAGAACGTCGTCGACATGCAGGCGGAAGTCAGAGCGTTCTTGCGCGGCGGCCTGCATCTCCCCCGCAAAGCGTTCAATGCTGGCGATCTCATCGTCAAAGAGGGGGCCGTGGGCGATGCCGCCTACATGATCATCAGCGGCAACTGCCGCGCTTATCGCGTCAGCGACGGGCAACAAGAGACCTTGGCTCAAATGGGGCCTGGCGACGTGTTCGGTGAGATGGCCCTGCTGCTCGACGAACCACGCGCGGCCAGCGTCGAAGCCGTCGACCGGGTCACCGTCTTGGTTCTCGACAAGAACACGATGACCGAAGGCCTGGGCCTCGATGGCTGGACAGGCGCGCTGGTCCACGCCCTAGCCAACCGATTCCGCAACCTGGAGCACCAGGTGCGAGCATCTGGCCTGAAACGCAGCTGAACGACGCGCTCACGGTGAACGGTAGGCGGTCGCCAACGAAACGCGAGCGCCAGCTCCGCCGATCGCTAACCAACCGTCTTCGACGCTAGCCGACCTCGCATGGCATCGAAACGCAGGCGCCAAACGACGCCGATCGCCTCGACGAATATCTTTCGGCTCATCTTGCTCTGACCTGCGCGGCGATCGACGAAGACGATCGGCACCTCAGCAACCCGCAGGCCCGCCATCAGCGCTCGGTATGTCAGCTCGATCTGAAATGAGTAGCCGTTGGAGTGGACACTGCCGATGTCGATGCGCTCCAGCGCCTCGCGGGTAAACCCCTTGTAGCCCGTCGTCAGGTCCTTGATCTCGACGCCCAGAATGGTTCGCGAGTAGATGGAGCCCCCTTTGCTGATGAAGTGCCGGGCGGGTCCCCAACCCTCGACACCGCCACCGGGGATGTTGCGCGACCCGCTCACCACGTCTGCGCCTTCAGCGAACGCCCGAAAGAAGTCGGGGAGGTAAGCGGGGTCGTGGCTCAGATCCGTGTCCATCTCGAAGAAGTAGTCGTAGCCGGCACTCAGATTTTGCCTGAACGCATCGACGTAAGCCGTACCGAGGCCCAACTTGCCCGGCCGATGCAACACACGGATGCGTTCATCCTTTGCGGCTATCTCGTCCGCCAGCTGCCCCGTGCCGTCGGGAGAGTTGTCGTCGACCACCAAGATATGCGCCCGCGGCACCACGCGCTGCACGGCTTCGACGAACAGGGGCAAATTGTCCCGCTCGTTGTAGGTTGGGGTCACGATCAGGGAGCGATCGCCGTCGACAGCAGCGCCCATAGAACCCAGCACAGTAGCGTCGAATTTGCTCACGGGGCACCGCATCAACGCCCGCACACGCGGCAGCGACCCCCCGTGGCGAGACCGGCCAACCAGCCACCGGCCTGCGCTCAGCGCTGCCCTGCCGCACACTCGAACGGCTGTGGCAGAGTGCGCCGCCTGTGAGTTGGTCGCGTTGGTGGTGGTTGTTCGTGCCCGCGCTCGGCCTGATCGAGCTGGCAGCTCACGCCTATTTCGCGTCCGCTCCACCCACTGAAGAGCAGTGGAAAGAGGTAGCGCCCATCATCGAAAAGTGGCGCCAAGACCAGGAGCTGGTGGTGGTCGCGCCCTACTGGGCGGAGCCTCACGCCCGACGGGTGCTAGGGGACCGCTTCATGCCGGTCGAGCAGGTTGCGCGCCCTGATGACGACCGCTTCGCGAGCGCCCTCGAGATCAGCATCCTGGGACAAGAGTCCGACCTGACCGGGTGGAAAGCTGTCGACGAAACGACGGTAGGCAAGTTTCGCGTGCGACGACTCGAGAACCCGAATGCGATGCCTCCAAAGCTGAACTTCGTGGACCTCATTTCACCCAAGACGGCGCAGGTGAGCACTCTGCGCGGCCGCAAGCGAACGCGGTGCGACTGGACGAGCAAAGGGCACGTCGAAAACGGCGCCCTTCACGGTCACCCGACGTTTCCCAAGCGGCGCTTCGAGTGCGGAGGGGGCAGCTGGCACTTCGTGGGCGTCACCGTGATCGAAGATCAGCACTATCGCCCGCGACGCTGCATTTGGGCCCACCCCGCGACCGGCAAGGCGACAGTGGTCCGCTTCGAGGGTGTTACGCTCGATACTCGCCTCATCGGCTACGGCGGATTGCCCTGGTTCCTGGAACGCGAATCCCACGGAGCGCCCGTACTCTTGGAAGTCTTCATCGACGACGACAACGTCGGGAGCATGGAGCACGAAGACGGAGAGGGTTGGAAACGCTTTGAGCTATCCACCGAGCCGTACGCTGGCGAAGCACACGCCGTGGAATTCCGAATTAGCGCCAAGAAGGCTCGCCAGCGGGAATTCTGCTTCCAGGTGGACGTGAGATGAACGGTCGCTTGCGTCGAGTTCTCGATCGCGCCGCCGATCCGATCCTGGCCCTAGTGCTGGGCGTGGGCTACTGCCTGTGGTTGCTCACGACCGTGTACGACCTGGGCTACGCGCGCGACGAGGGTTTCTACTTTCAGGCCGCGGACAGCTACCTCCAATGGTTCAAGGTATTGCTCGACGAGCCTGCCCGCGCCCTCGACCAAGCCGTCGTCGACCGCTACTGGAAAGTGAACCACGAGCACCCCGCATTCATCAAGTCGCTCTTCGCTTGGTCGCGCTGGTGGCTTCACGACGAGCTCGGCTGGTTCGAAGAGCGAGGCACCTCCTATCGCTTCGTGGGCATGTTGCTGAGCTCTGCGGCCGTTGCCGTCACGTACCTCTGGGGGCGAAGGGCACTGTCCGCCCACGGCGCCATGACCAGCCGCGTAGCTGGCGTGGTCGCAGCCGCCAGCTTCGCGTTGATGCCGCGAGTCTTCTATCATTCCCACCTCGACTGTTTCGACATGCCGGTCCTGGCGATGTGGCTGATCACCAGCTACGCCTATTGGCGCGGACTCGCGGGCAACGCGTGGAGCTGGGCGCTCGGCATGGGTTTGCTGTACGGCCTCCTGCTCAACACCAAGCACAACTCCTGGTTGCTCCCGTTCGCTTTGCTCGCTCATTTGCTGTACTGGCGAGGGCCGGAAATCGTCGAGGCCTTGCGTTCGAGGCGCTTCGGCCGCGCTTTCGGTTGCGTGCCACGCGCACTGTGGTTCATGGCAGTGCTGGGACCACTCGTCTTCTATCTGACGTGGCCTTGGATTTGGGATGATACGATCGAGCGACTTCGCCAGTACGTCATCTTTCACACCAAGCACGTCTACTACAACATGGAGTTCCTCGGGCGGACGTACTTCGCACCGCCCTTCCCACGCACCTACGCGCCGTTGATGACGGCAGCGACCGTGCCCGCTATCACCCTAGCTCTGGCCCTGGCTGGCGTGATGATGGCCTGCTTGCAAGCCTGGCAGAGCGTCAAGCAGCGTTGGAGTAACACGGCAAGTGGCTTCTGGGAGACACTCAGTCGCCAGCATTCGGACCCCGTGCGCCGACAGCAGTTATCGACGCGTGGACTGTGGCTGCTGTGCATCGGGGTCAGCTACGCGCCTTGGCTCTCGAACTCGTCACCCATCTTCGGGGGCACCAAACATTGGATGACCGCCTACCCTTTCCTCGCGCTGTTCTGCGCTGAAGCGTTCGCACACATCGTCAAGCTCGCTCGGTCGTCGATCGCGGCACGCTGGTGGCGCAATGGTCCACTGCCCGAAGTGCTGCTCGCCACCAGCGTGCTGCTGGCTCCATTGGCGATCACGGCCCACTCGCATCCTTGGGGTCTTTCGACGTACACACCTCTCGTGGGCGGTTCGCCCGGCGGTGCGACGTTGGGACTCAATCGATCGTTCTGGGGCTACACGACCGGCGCCGTGCAAGACGACATCAACGAACACGCCTCCAGGAAAGCGAAGGTGTTCATCCACGACACCGCACTGGCGAGCTGGCAGATGATGGCGCGCGATGGGCGGCTTCGCCAGGACCTCAATCCGCGGCTCGGCGTGGCCTACTCCGCGCTTGGCGTCTACCACCACGAGCAGCACATGAGCCGCGTCGAGCACCAGATATGGACGGAATACGGTACCGTGCGTCCCTTTCGCGTGGCGGGTCCTGATGGTGTGCCGGTGATCTGGCTCTACGAACGCCCAGGTAGTCGAAATCGGTAGCCAATTGGCTCGCAATCAGTACGACGTGCTGGCGAAGGCCCGAGCGGGCGAGCCAGGACGACCTGGGGCTCTCCCGCTCACAGCTTGTCGCGGCCGGAACGTTTCATCACCGTCGCCGCCGCTTTCGTCACCACGCTGAGCGGAAAGAAGCGCTGAGCAAACGTCTGCAGGCTGTTCGTCGTGCCCGGGATGCACACTCGACGATCCTTGTCGTAGGCCGCTAGCCCCGAGTTGACGACGTCTTCGACGCTCATCTTGTTCTTCTTTTGGATGCCCGTCAGCTCGTAGCCAGCTCGCGCCTGAAAGCCCGTCTGCACTGGCCCCGGACACAGCACGGTCATGCGTACCCCTGACCCCTCGATCTCCTGGGCTACCGCGACCGAGAAGCTCAACACGTACGCCTTCGTCGCTCCGTACACAGCCATGTAGGGCACGGGCTGAAAGCTGGCTGTCGATGCGATCTGAATGAAACCGCCACCTTCGCGTTCGATGAACTGGGGCAGGAAGTGCCTCGTGATACGCACCACGGAGGTGCAGTTCAGAGCCGTCAAATTCACCTGGTGCGCCGGGTCTTGACGGGCAAAGTGCCCCGCACCCCCCATGCCTGCGTTGTTCACGACGTGATCGATGCGGATGTCCAGTGCATCGACCTGCTGCAGGAGCTGCGCCACTCCTTCCGCCGTCTCCAGGTCGGTAGCAATCACGCGCGTCTCGGTGTTCAACTCATCCGCCAGCTGTTCCAAGCGCTGGCGATTCCTGGAACACAGTACGAGGTTGGCGCCGCGCCGTGCCAACTCCATCGCAAACTGCCGCCCGATGCCTGACGATGCACCCGTGACGAGCACCCACTGGCCACTCCAGTCGACGGGGCTCATTGGCTGGCCCCCAGGCTCACTTGCCCTCGCCAACGCAACCAGTGGTCGGCGAGCACGATGGCGATCATCGCCTCGGCCATGGGGATGAAACGAGGCAGGAGGCACGGGTCGTGCCGCCCTTTGGTGCGGATGGTCGTGGGCTGCCCGTCGCGAGTGACCGTCTTCTGTTCTCGCGGCAGGCTGCTCGTCGGCTTCACTGCAGCCCGCAACACGATCGGCATGCCGCTAGTGATGCCGCCGAGCATTCCTCCGTGGCGATTGCCCTCCGTCCTGACGACACCGCCCTCGTTGACGAAAGGATCGTTGTTCTCGCTACCGCGTGCGGTGGCGCAGCCGAAGCCGATACCGTACTCGACACCCAAGACGGCGGGCAGACTGAACAGCGCCTTGGCGAAGTCCGCCTTTATCTTGTCGAACACCGGTTCGCCGAGCCCGGCGGGCACCCCTGTAGCGATAATCTCAGCGATGCCTCCTATGGAGTCTTGGTCTTTGCGGACAGCTTCGATGAGGTCGATCATCTGGTGCGCGATCGCGGTGTCCGGACAACGCACCGGGTTGGCTGTACCGTCTGGAAACTGTTCCACCTGTTGGAGCGTGAGCCGTTCTGGCTCAGGCACGGTCGCGATCAAATTACCGACCTGTTTGGTGTAACCGATGACCGAAGCGCCAAAAGCTTGGTGGATGAGCGCCTTGGCGATCGCTCCTGCAGCTACCCTCGCAGTAGTCTCCCTTGCGCTCGAACGGCCTCCGCCTCGATAGTCGCGGAAACCGTATTTGGCGTCGTAGGTCTGGTCTGCGTGCCCCGGACGGTACTTGTCCTTGATGTCGCCATAGTCCCGGCTGCGCTGGTCTTCGTTGCGGATCAGAACTGCGATGCTGGTGCCTGTTGAACGGCCCTCGAACACACCTGAAAGAATCTCAGGCAGATCACGCTCGTTGCGCTGCGTGACAATCTTGCTCTGGCCCGGCCGCCGACGCCCGAGCTCCGCAGCGATCGCGTCGACTTCGATCGCAATTCCCGGAGGACAGCCATCAACAATCACAACATTCCCCGGGCCGTGTGATTCGCCGGCGGTCGTGACTTTGAAGGCTGTCCCAAATGTGTTGCCTGGCATGTCGCCCGCGGGTCTAACACAGGGCCTGCGGCCCCGAAACTCTCCCAGCGTCTGGACACGCAACGCTGTCCGGATCAGACTCTTACGCCCTGGGAATCGCGCTCTATCCGCCGAAATACCACCGCCTACCCAGCCGATGCGCACGCCCCGTACAAACTGGACCACCCTCTCCGCCGCCTTGCTGCTAGTCGGTTGCCACGCTGCGCTCGGCTGTCAGAGCGCGCTGGACGAGGACTTCAGCCGAAACACGACCAACCTCCGGGAAGCGGGCGCAGCGACGGATGAGGCCCACGAAAGCGATGGCGACGGAGATACTGGCACGACCGAACCAGAGGGGCATGAATCTGACGCGTTGAGTTCAGGCCCCGAGACGCCGGAACAACCGGCCGTCAACCAATGTAGCGACGGCGCGAAGAATGGCGTCGAAACCTCCACGGACTGTGGCGGCGGTACCTGCGCGGCTTGTGGACTTGGGCTCGCCTGCATCGAGCACGACGACTGCCAGAGTGGTGTCTGCCTCGGCGAGTGCATCGCGGCAGGTTGCACCAACGAGTTCCAGGACGACAACGAGAGCGACCAAGATTGCGGAGGCACTTGCAGCCCATGCGACGACGGGCTGCGTTGCAATGGCGAAGCCGACTGCAAGAGTGGGGTGTGCGGGCAAGACGGTCGCTGTGCGGTGGCAAGTTGCAGCGATGGTGTGCGCAACGGTGTCGAGACTGGGACGGATTGCGGACACGAATCCGAGTGTGGCGGTTGCGCGGAAGGGCAACGCTGCGAGCAAGCTCGAGACTGCGCAGATGGCGCCTGTGTGGCTAACATGTGTGTCCCAGCCCGCTGCGCCGATGGCCTCCCGAACGGGTCGGAAACCGACGTCGACTGCGGCGGCGATTGCCCCGCCTGTAAAGACGGCCAGTCCTGTGACGTCTCGACGGACTGCGAGAATCGTCGCTGCGAGGATGACGGCGCGGGAGAACTCGTGTGCCTGCCGCCAGCCTGCGACGACCGCGTGCTCAATGGGGACGAGACTGACATCGACTGCGGAGGAAGTTGCGACGCACGCTGCGGTGAAGGTGAGCGCTGCGAGGAGGCTGAGGACTGTGCCGAACGAGTCTGCCGTCGCGACGACGAGGACGAGTTTCGCATCTGCAAGGCGCCGACGTGCAGAGACGAAGTTCGGAACGGAACTGAAACGGCCATCGACTGCGGTGGCGAGTGTGGTCCGTGTGACGTCGGAGATACCTGCGAGCAGCACACGGATTGTCTCAGCAACAGTTGCGACGACGTCTGTCTCGAAGCGTCGTGCGAGGATGAGCGCCTGAACCAAGGCGAGGCCGACGTCGACTGTGGCGGCGAAGCGTGCGAACCCTGCGGAGTCGGAGCAGACTGCGTCCTACCCGGGGACTGCACGAGTGGCTTCTGTGAAGACAGCACCTGCACTGGCAACGGCGCAGGCGCGGAGTGCGTTGAGGCTTCCGAATGCCTGAGTTCGCTCTGCGACGAGACTTGTGAGCTCGGGGGGGCAGAGAGCGAGTGCCGAAGCGACGGCGATTGCCTCAGTTTCTCTTGCGTCGACGATACGTGTGCACTTTCTACGGTCGCGAACGATTGTCGCTCGGACGACGACTGCGTGAGCGCGCGTTGTGTCTCCGGGGAGTGTGAGCCCGGCAGCATCGGCGCCACCTGCGGCAGTGGCCCAGGCTGCGCCTCCGACATCTGCGACGACGGCACCTGCGCCCCGTTGGACCTGCGGATCACGTCGGAAGGAATCCCGGAGCAGGAGATGATGATCGTGCATTTCGAGATCTCCGCCGGTTCGGTCGACATCGACTGGGACGAGATTGCCGTGCTGTACTTCTTCGAACCAGAAGTGCGAAACAACCTGCAAACCGCGTACGAGTCTCTCGCGTCGGCAAGTCGGCTGTGCGTCGACATGGGCAACGACCAGTGGGCGTACGTCTGGCGCAATGCTGCGACGGGGACCATCGCGCAAACGGCCACGGCGTACATTGCCCAAGTTCACGACGAGTCTTGGACACCGATGGTGAACGCCAACGACCATTCCCACGAAAGCATGGCGGGAGCCAACCGCAACATCGTGATCTGCCGTCTCGTGCAAGGAACTTGGCGCCACGTGCAGGGCAACATCCCACCTGGCGTCGCCGACCCCTGCAGCCAAGTGGAGCCTGACTGCGGTGCGGTGACTTGCGACGACCCCGCTGAGTGACGACGCCAGGCGCAGATCCCGTAGGCATGCGGCGCGCATGAGGTATAACTGCCTCATGAGTGCCATCACCCTGCTGTCCGAGGAAGAACGCCTGTTCCAATCCAGCGTCCTGAGCTTCGCGCGAGACCGCATCGGCCCGCACGTCGCCAAGATGGACGAGCAGGCTGCGATGATGCCCGAGCTGATTGCCGAGCTGTTCGAACTCGGACTGATGGGCATCGAGATACCGGAGCGCTGGGGAGGAGCGGGCAGTTCGTTCTTCACTGCGATTCTGGGCGTGGAAGCGCTGGCTCGGGTGGACGCGAGTTTTTCCGTATTGGTCGACGTGCAGAACACCCTGGTCAACAACGCGCTACTGCGTTGGGCCACAGATGAACAAAAGGAGCGTTATCTGCCCAAGATGACCGAGAATTGGGTCGGGTCGTATGCCTTGAGTGAAGCGAGTTCTGGCTCGGACGCTTTCGCCCTAAAAGCCCGAGCCACGGACGCAGGTGACCACTGGCTGCTGAACGGTCAGAAGCTGTGGATCACCAACGCCCACGAGAGCAAGCTGTTCATCGTTCTGGCCAACGTGGCACCCGAGAAGGGGTACAAGGGCATCACGGCGTTCCTCGTCGAGCGAGACTTCGAGGGCTTCTCAGTCGGTGCCAAGGAGAACAAGCTCGGCATACGTGCCTCCAGCACTTGCGCCTTGAACCTCGAGAACTGCAAGGTGCCCAAGGCGAACGTGCTGGGCGAAGTCGGCAAGGGCTACAAGATCGCGATTGAGACACTGAACGAGGGGCGCATCGGCATCGGCGCGCAGATGCTCGGTATCGCCCAGGGAGCGTTCGATGCCGCCATGGGCTACATCCTAGAGCGCAAACAATTCGGCACTGCCATCGCCGAATTCCAAGGAGTCCAGTTCCAGTATGCTCGTTTGGCAACCGAGATCGAGGCCGCACGCCTGATGGTGTACAACGCCGCACGACTCAAAGACGCCGGGCAACCCTTCATCAAGGAGGCGGCGATGGCCAAACTGTACGCGTCTGACGTAGCAGAACGAAGCGCATCGCTGGCGGTCGAGTTCCTGGGTGGTGTCGGGTTCACCAAAGAGTACCCGGTGGAGAAGTTCTTTCGCGACGCGAAGATCGGCAAAATCTACGAAGGCACCAGCAACATGCAGTTGCAGACCATCGCCAAATTGCTGCTCAAAGAATACTCCTAGTGTCTCGAACGAGAAGTTCGAGACCAATGAAAGGGTCGT
>JBNKZR010000209.1:0-12975 GCA_050301735.1 Polyangiaceae bacterium
CTTGGCGACGGGCTCGCCCCGTTCTATAGTCCGCGAGTGCGGCGGGCAGTTTCCGTCGCACTCATCGCGAGGTCGGTTGGTATCCGTCCCGCACAAACGAAAGGAAACGAACATGATTGAGGTGAAGCTCCCGGATGGGAGCGTTCGACAGCTGCAGGATGGGGCGAGCGCAGCTGACTTGGCGCGGGACATCGGGCCAGGGCTGGCCAAGAACGCAGTCGCCGCGAAGATTGACGGCGAAGTCGTCGATTTGCGTGTGCCGCTCGTGGCTGGAAGCACCGTCGCCATCTTGACCAAGAAGGATCAAGAGGCTCTGGACGTGTTGAGGCACTCCGCCGCGCACTTGATGGCGGACGCGATCCTTCGCGTCTTCCCCAAGACACAGCTGACGATCGGGCCCGCGGTAGAGGATGGCTTCTACTACGATCTGTTCATGCCGGATGGTGAGAAGATAACGCCGGATGATTTTCCGAAGATCGAGGCGGAGATGCAGCGCATCGCGAAACAGGCGCTGCCATTCGAACGCCGCGTCGCGCGGGATTCGAGTGACGAAATCTTCGCCCGCTACCAGGCCATCGACGGGGGCAGCAACAAGTTCAAAGCCGAACTGGTGGAGGGCATCCGCGAACGAGGTGACGAGCTCTCGTTCTTCCGACACGGTGACTTCGTCGATCTCTGTCGTGGCCCGCACGTCCAGGACACGGGCTGGCTCAAGCACGTCAAGCTGACGAAGGTCTCGGGCTCTTATTGGCGAGCTGACGCTGCTCGCGAGCACTTGGTCCGCGTGTACGGCACGGCTTTCTTCTCCAAGAGCGACCTGGCGGACTACTTGACGGCGCTGGAGGAAGCCAAGAAGCGCGACCACCGCGTCCTCGGCGAGCAGCTCGGTTTGTTCGTCTTCAACGAGGATGCTCCTGGCTTCCCGTTCTTCTTGCCCAAGGGTGCGACGGTCTTCAACACACTGGCCGACTACATGCGCGGTTTGCTCAAGCGCCGCGCCTACCTCGAGGTGAAGACGCCGATCATCCTCAGCGAGCACATGTGGCACACCTCCGGTCACTACGACAACTACCTGGAGAACATGTTCTTCACCAAGTTGAAGCTGCGTGACGCGGACAACCCGGACAAGATCAACGAGGACGTGCACGAAGAGCGCCCGATGGCAGTCAAGCCGATGAACTGCCCGGGACACCTGATGGTGTACAAGAGCCGCTTGCACAGCCACAACGAGTTCCCGCTGCGCATCGCGGAAATGGGCTTGGTTCATCGTCGCGAGCTCAGCGGCGTGCGGCACGGCTTGTTCCGCGTTCAAGCCTTCACTCAGGACGACGCCCATCACTTCTGCACGCCGGAACAAATCGGCGACGAGATCCGGATGCTCATCGACTTCTTCCGTGAAGTGTACGGTGCCTTCGACCTGCACGACGTGCGCGTCGAACTCTCCACCCGTCCGGAGAAGAGCATCGGCAGCGACGAGGTCTGGGAGAAAGCGGAAACGGCACTCCGAGAGGCGCTGGATCGCTCGTCGATGGAGTACGTGGTCAACGAGGGCGACGGCGCCTTCTACGGCCCCAAAATCGACTTCCACATCCGGGACGTGCTGAAGCGGTCTTGGCAGTGCGGCACGATTCAGCTCGACTTCTCGATGCCTGAACGCTTCGGCCTGACGTACGTCGGGGCGGACGGCGATCGACACACCCCCGTGATGCTGCACCGAGCCTGCTACGGAAGCCTCGAGCGCTTCATGGGCATCATCATCGAGAACTATGCGGGAGCATTCCCGATGTGGCTCGCCCCAGTGCAGTTCACTGTCATTCCCGTGAGTGAACGCTTCACCGAGTACGCTCGCGAGGTGACGGAAAAACTGTTAGATGCAGGCTTACGCGGCGAGGCCGATCTCGGTCCCGATCGCGTCGGCTACAAGATCCGACAAGCGAGTCTGCAGAAGCTGCCCTACGTGCTGGTCGTAGGGGAGAAGGAACTCGAGGCTTCGACGATCGCGGTCAGGACCCGCAGCGGCGAAGACCTGGGCGCCATGAGCCTCGACGCTTTCTTGGAGCGCGTCGCGCCGGAACGCTTGCCGGGTGGGCAAGCCCAGGTAGCCCAAGCGGCGGAGTGAGGCGCGGGGGTAGGTGACGCTCCACGACAGCATCGTTGCGTTTTGCGTGGCGTCGGCGGGGTGTCTTGCGTGCACCCCTCCACCTGCCAATCCTCCTCCCGCATCGCAGCAGGCGCCTGAGGTTCCAACACCCGGGAATGGCTCGGGCTCGGTTGTAAACTCAAACCCCACACGCTCGCCACCGAATGCTGCTGCGTCAACGGACACGCACACTGCCGGCCAAGGCCCCGTCCCCGACGGCGCGGCCGAGCCGACTCCCGAACGGACGACAGCTGCACCACCCTTCATCCCGCCATCGTTCTCACCGCCGTGGGAGCTGACTCGGGCCGAAGGGGACGCCGAGTGGGTGGCGATGGGCACCGCCGAGCTCGGCGAGCCCGCGGCGCGAGAACCGCACTTGCTGTTTCGCACGACCGTGCACCCCAACCCCAAGAACCGTTTCGTCAGTCTGGACGTGGTTGCCGTCGACCTGCAACGCACGCGCCTGCGTTGGATGATTGGAAAGAAGGACCAGGGCGCCGATCGTTTCCTGCCACAACGAGAGCCGGGGCTCATTCCCTCCGCGCAGCAGTCTGAAGTGCTGGCCGTGTTCAACGGCGGCTTCCAGGCTCGTCACGGGTGGTGGGGCATGGGGAGTACGGGCATCGAAATCCTCCGCCCCAAAGACTTCGGTTGTACGTTGGCGCTCGAGAACGACGGCCGCGTGCACCTCGGAACGTGGAAGACGCTCGGACTCGACCATCACGCGCTCGCTGCCTACCGGCAGACGCCACCGTGTCTCGTAGAAGGCTCACAACTGAACGCGCACTTGGAACGGGGTCAGACTCGCCCCTGGGCGGGGCACAACCCCGACCGAAAGACGCGACGCCGTTCCGCCGTCGGGCTCACCGCCGACGGCAACGTGCTCTACTTCGCCATTGGGACCGAAGCCGATCCGCTCGATTTGGCCCGCGGCATGAAAGCCGTCGGAGCCGACGTTGCCGCACAACTCGACATCAACTGGGCGTGGACCCGCTTCTTGCTCGCCGGACGCCGCGAGGGCAAGCCACGGATCACGTCGAGCCTGGTCGAGGACCCGCTGGTGGGCAAGCACGAGTACTTCAGTCGCCCGTCGGACCGCGACTTCTTTTACTTGGTGCTCAAAACGACGATGCCCGCCGAAACCGAGCCCGCGCAAGCGCCGGGCAACCAGTAGCGACGGTCTTTCACAGAGGTGGCGGCTCTGAGTTACCGACCACGAGCCAACGCCGATCGATACGCTTGAGTTCGTAGTTCTCGCTGACCACTCGCCCGGCGAAGAAGGTCTCCGCTCGGACCCACGCGGAAATGCCACTGACGCGAAGCAGCACAGCGCGGGTCTTGGCTTGGGCTTTGCGGCGCTCGCGCTCAGCCAGGCACTCGGCTCGGCATTCGCTGCGTCTGCGTTCGACGATGTCGATGCCTCCTTCGAGTGCCAAGCTCGAGGCGATCTCGAAGTCTTGCAAGAACAGCTGGTGATGGAATTCCAAAGCCGCATTCTTCGGGCGCAAGACGCGCTGCTCCAACTCCACCGGCTCGAACTTCTGACTGTAGGAGGGATGGTAGTTGCAGGCGAGCTTGCCAGCGCTCCAAGCCGAAGCGGTGACCAGAGTAACGACCCCCAGAAAGAGCAACGTCAGGCGGGTGTTCGTATCCAGGCCGGTGGACTTTGGCAGGGGAGCCGGTGGCGGGGCCGCTCCAAGACGCGGGGGCTCAGCGAACTTTTCCCCCGGAGAGGCTACGTCGGGTTTCGGTGGCTCGAACATGGCGCGCGCACTCGGGGACGTTCCCGAGTGAATTCGGGTACTAGCATCGGGCGTCGGACGTCGTCTTCCATATCCGGAAAAACGCGCGCAACTCTGCCTCGACTAGGCCGACGAGTCCGCGTGAAACACGCCATCTCCCTATTCTTCGCCGCAGTTTGTGCCTGCGCGTGCGCGTCGAAACCGCCCCTACCGCCAGCAGCGATCGCGCATAACAGCGTCGGGACCCAGGCCCTCGCCGAGGGCGATCTGGAGACGGCTGGTGCGAACCTAGAGCTGGCGCTGGAGTACAATCCGGAGTTCGTCGAGGCGGTCAGCAACTTGGGGCTCGTCGAAATGGAACGCGGCAATTTCGCGCGGGCCCGACAGCTCTTCGAACGGGCTCGACGGCTGAACCCCGATATCGCCCAGCCGCACCACAGCCTGGGTGTTCTCGCGGAAAGGGAGTACCAACTGGAGGAGGCGAGCGAGCATTATCGTAGCGCGCTCGCCGTCGACCCGGGTTTCGCAGCCTCGAGGGCCAACCTCGCGCGGCTGTTGCTCGAGGCGGGCCACCACGAACACGCTCTGGAGCAGTTTCGCAAGCTGCTCCAGGTCGCACCGGATGAAGTGCTCGCCCGTGCCGGATACGTCGAATGCCTGATGCGCCTGGGGCGCACCGACGAGGCGTTTGCGGTCATCCAGGAAAGCAAGCCCGAGCTCGCAGGAAACCCGCGTCTCCTCGTTCTCGAGGCGCGCCTGGAACTGCGTGCTGGTCGTCCCCGGAGTGCTCGGCGACTGCTAGCCCCATTGCGCCAACGGCGAGATGACCACGGCGTCGAGGCTCTAGCTTGGCTGGCCGTGATCTCGCTCAGTGAGGATGACCCCAAGGCTGCTCTGCAGCTGGCCCGCGAAGCGCTCAACCTCGACCCAGAACACCCTTTGACGTTATTCGCCACCGCTGTGTCCCTCGACACGTTGAACGATCCGGCGGCTGCGGCCTGGCTCGAGCGCGCGAACGCCAAGAATCCCCACAACCCGGAGCTCAGCCGCAGGATCGCCAGCCACCGAAACTGAACCGGCCGGCGAGCGCACTTGTGAGCAGTTCGGCGTGCCGTACAATGCGCGGGTGAGCGCCATCGCTGACAACAGCCGTACGTTGGCTGATCCCAGCCAACCACGTCAGCTGTGGACGTTGAGCGCTCTGCAGCGAGAGGTCTTGGTCCATTCCCGTGCCTATCGTTTGGGGCTTTGGCTGCAAGCGTTGCTCGGGTTCGTCTATTGCGTGCGCTTGCTCTCAGGAGCAGGCGGGGCGCGCACCGTCTTGCACGGCGCGATTGCCCTGGGGTGGACGACGGTCATCACGGCGAGCGCGTTCTTTCGCGGCTCCTGGGCAGCTCGACACGCTTTGCACGACCTGGCCCGCTTGAGCGGAGCGAGCCGTCGAGAGTGGCTGGGGCTTGGTCTCGCGCGAGCTAGCCTGGTCGTCAAGCCGCTCGTGCTCGGTCACACCGCGCTCTGGGCCTGCTGGGCCTGGCAGCTCCGTTCGTTGAGCCAGCTGCCGTGGGTGATCGCCAGCTTCTGCGCCTCGCTCTTGGCGGTCGCCGCGCTGAGTGCCTGCTCGAGTGGGCTTGCAGCATTCAGCGAAACGGTGGCCCCCAACAAGCCAGCCCGCGTGCTGTTGATCCTGCTGGTCTTGCCGGCTCTGCTGGCTTCTGTGATCCCTGAACTTCCGAGCCTGCTCGATGCTCATGCGAGCTGGCTGGGAGCGAGCGTCGGACTGGTGGCGTCCCAGTGAGCTTGCGTTTCTATTCCGTATCCAGCGGCGGACTGTGGCTCGATCACGAGTTCTCGCGAGGTGTGACGGCGCTCCTGGGGCAGCGTGCGGACGGCGTCGAGCAAGTGTTGGAGCTTGCGGCGGGCTGCCAACGACCCGAGCGGGGAGTCGTGAGCCTCGACCAGCACCCACCCCTCAGCCATCCAGCCACTCGGGCCGGTGTCGGCACCGTCTTCGAGCAGGAATGGGCGCCTCGCGGGTTGCGGGTTGGCGACTGGCTACGGCAACTTCAGCAGCACCATTGCGTCGCGACTTCTAGCCAGACTCCGACGGAATGCCTCGGCCGCCTCGGTGTCGCGGACCTCGAGCAACGCTGGACTCACGCTCTTAGTGCGAACGAACGACGCGCAGCGCTGCTGGCGTTGGCTCTCGGCCTCGACGCGCCTTCTTTGCTCGCGCTGAGCAATCCCTTCAGCATTGCCGGCATCCATCGGGCCCAGTTGGCGGCGGAGCTCTCGCGCCATGCCCATCACGCCGTGGTGCTATTTTCGACGCCGCACCTCAGTGACGTCGAACTGACGGGAGGTGAGCGCTGCGTGTTCGCGTCGGGCAGGCTGGTCGGCGAGCTTGCCCTGACGAGCGCTAGCGCCAGTCGGGTCTGCTACCGCGTCACCTGCGACGACCCAAGCAAGCTGTGCGCGGCACTGCTGAACGTTTCCTGCGTGCAGTCGGTGAGCGCGCCGCAGCACGCCCGCACGTTGGAAATCATCGGCGCGGCGCCTTTGGAGCTCAATCTCGCGATCCTCGATCGAGCGCGCGAGCACGGCGTGGTGCTCGAAAACATCGTCGAAGCCCCGGTGGACCTGGAGTCCCTCCAAGCTCACGCCCGTGGCCGACGTGATGGGGAATACCGGGCAGGCGCGCAAGCCACCGCGAACAGTCCGGTGATCACACCCGAGACGGCTCCCGATGCGTCAGTCGCGATACCCTTTGCTGATGCCATTCCACCGGCGGGGGTCACCCAAGAGCTCGTGCTCACGACCGTCAACGCCGACGGCACCTCCGTGCCGGAGTCAGCGACAGCGCTTCGTTCCCCAGTGCCGCCGCGTGAGGTCGACGATGGCTGAAGCGGAGCGCCGGGGCATTGTTGGCCCAAGTTACCAAGCCGGAGTGCAATGGTTCTTGCAGGCGGTGGACCGCCGTTGGTGGCTCACCGCTGGCGGTCTCGCGACGGTCGTCACGCTCCTCGGTCTGCTCCTGGAGCACCGCGCTGAGCCCAGCTCTTCCGCCGACAACGCGCTGGTAAGCGTGGCATTCGGCATCGTCATTCCGCTGTTCTGTCTGTCTGCGGTGTCGCGCGCCTTTCCGGAGCGCCTGGACCAAAGCGCCGCTCCGCTGACTCGTCACGGCGCAGATCGGCGTTGGCTCCTGCTGGGAGCGACGAGTGCGTTGTTCGCTAGCACCGGCTGCGTTGGCGCGGCGCTTGCCGGAGCAGTTCGGGCATTGGGCGGAAGCGTCGTTGCCCGAGGCACCGGAGACGTTCTGGCATGCATCTGGATTGGAGGCCTTGCGGCAGTGACGTATTCGGCTTGGTTCTTGCTCGGCGCGACCTTCGGGGCCCGCGGACGTGGACGCTGGGTGGCGCTACTGCTGGACTGGGCGTTGGGGATTGGCACGGGATTGGTAGCGTTACCCTGGCCCCGGGGACACCTCAGAAGTCTGCTCGGCGGGGCCCAAGTGGCCGGATTGGAGCAGTCACATTCCAGCGCACTTCTGCTGGTTCTCGTAGCGGTGTACGTGACGCTGGCGCTCACTCGCTGCCCGCGGTGATTGGCACGATCTCGCAGCTGGCGTGCGTGCATACGTCGCGCTAACTTCCACCCTGCCTATGACTATGAGCGCCGTCACCGCGCTTGGCATTCCGGTGAACCCCCTTATGTGCAAGTCGCGCGCTGGTCCGGAAGAGACTCGGAACGCAGCAACGACGCGAATCTTCTCGAGGTGCCAACGAGCGCCGTTCGAGGCCCCTCTCTGAAGACCACACGCAGGAGTAGTCAGCAACGTGAAAGACATCCAATTCCAATTTGGGTGCATGGAAGAGCTGCAGGAAATGCTCAGCGCCGAAGAAGATGAGCGCGAGCTGGATGTTCCGCTAGGCAATCTTGCTGATGAGGAAGAGATCGGCGATGGCCAGTGGGTTCTGGCCACGTTCATCGTCGGTGATCGTTCCACGTCGGTCGCGGGTTGCATGATGGACCGAGGTGCTGGTCTGCAACTCGCCTTCTCAGACCGAGACTGGGAAACGCTGATCGAGTTTTCGGAGCTGGCTCCGCCGCAAAGTGGCCCACCGAGCGTGCGCTGCCCACCCGTCGCGGAGACGGTGGACACTGCAGGAACGCGCATCATGGTCGTCGATGGCGAAACCGAAACCCGCGAAGTCACGCGAGCACTACTTGAGGGAGCAGGTTATCACATCACGCCGGTGTCGACCGCTGAGATGGCGTTCGATGCACTGCGCGGCACTGACATCGACCTCATCGTCTGCGAGTGCACGCTGCCAGGCATGAGCGGGTTGGAGTTCTGCCGTCGTCTGCGCAAAGATGCGAGGCTTGGCACGTTACCCCTGGTGTTCCTCACCACCCATCAATCGCAAAGGCGGGTGATGGAAGCCTTCGAGTGCGGCGCTGACGAGTACATGACCAAGCCTTTTCGCGAACCCGAGTTGTCAGCCCGAGTCACCAGTCTTCTGCGCCGCGCCCACCAACGGGCCAGCTGAACCCAAAGCCTCTCGGACCAATCGAGGAACGCTATCCCGTGGGTTGGGTTACTGCTCGCGGAACGCTTCGGCTGGGCGCATGCGGGCGGCGTGAAGTGCCGGCCAAACACAAGCCGCGAGACACACGAGAACGGCAAAGAGCCCCGTCCAGAAGAAATCCCAGGGACGCAGGATCACGGGCAACTTGGAGATGAAGTAAACCTTCGGATCCAGCGGGAACCCGTAATCGACAATCCAGCGGCAGAGCCCATAGCCCAAGGCCAGACCGAGCCCAGTGCCAGCCGCACCGATGATGAGCCCCTGATACAAGAAGGAGCGCAGCAGGCTACCGTCCGTGGCGCCCATGGCCTTGAGCGCCGCGATTTCCTTCTTCTTGTCGAAGACCACCATGATCAAAGTCGCGATGACGGTGAACGCTGCCACGAGGATGATCAACGCCAGCACCAAGCTCATCAGTATCTGCTGAATTCGGAGCGCCGTGAACAAGCCGTGGTTCAGCTCCTCCCAGTCCATCGTGTGGTAGATGCCGTTGTCGAGCAGGTGGTCCACGCGTTCGGTGACGACCTTCGAGTCGTCGATGTCGCGGATGCGCATCTCGACACCAGTGACCGTATCGCCCGCCCCGTAGAAGGCTTGCGCTTCGTACAGGTCCGCGTACATCAGCTTGGAGTCGTACTGATCGAACCCAGCTTGGAAGACGCCCTGAACGCGGAACTGCTTCGCAACCGGAGGCCGTAGCTGGCCGCGATTGAAGGAATAGCCGATGGTCGGCGAAGTGACCTGCACGCAGTCGCCCAGTGTAACCTTCAAGGTCTTCTTGAGCGTGGAACCGATGACGATGCCCGGAAGCTCCCCCGTGGCGCCTTCCTTGCACGGATCACTGACGACTCCCTCGAGTACGTCGTCTTCCGGTAGCTCGCTTTCGTAGCCCCCCTCGGGCTCGATGGCTCCGATGACGGCATCTTCTGCGATTCCTGGCACGCCCTCGTCGAGGTCTTCTTCTGCTGCGGTTCCATCTACCTCAGCGGTCCCGTCTACTTCGGCGCTTCCGTCTGGCCTCCTGCCTTCAGCCTCTCGGATTGCTTCCTCGACCGCATCGAGCACGTCGACGTCACCTGGAACCGCAGCCTCCTCAGCTGGAAGCGGATCACCCTCGATGATGAACGAGTCGGGCGTCTTCTTGCGCTCCGGCGGTTTGGCTCCGGGACGTCGCAGTCCGGACAGATCACCCTCGACCATGTGACGTGGAAGATCCAAGACGCGCTGCATGCGCTCAGGGTCGACACCCTTGAGGAGTACACCCGTGGCGGTTTGCTGTTTGTGCGTCACCATCATCGGGTTGATGACGAACGGAGAGACGCCGATCACGTCCGGGTCCTCCTCGACCTTGCTCATGACCTCGCGATACTCGCGAAACTCACTGGCGTACTTGAGCACCAGGACGTGCGCGTTGACCCCGAGGACCTTCTCTCGAAACTGCGAGCGAAAGCCACCCGTCACGCTGAGCACGGTCACGAGTGCCATGGTGCCGAGCGCCACGCCGAAAATCGCGAGCAGCGTGCCGACGGAAATGCTGGCCCGCTTGCGAGAGGCCATGTAGCGGAGCGCCAAGGTGAGCGGAAAACCCATCGTGTGGGCGCAAGCCTTTAGCAGAAACGCGCGCGGAGTGCGCGAGTACAACCCGACGTTTCCCCAAAGGTCGGATATTCCCTTCCAATCTGCCCGCCGGACCCACTCATGTAAGTGGCCGCGGGTCGTGTACTCCGAGGTGGTGCTTTTCGTATCCCGGGCCGGAAATTTTGCGCTTGGCGCGGCATGGCCGATCGGCGAAGCAGCCGAAATGCACCAAGTGCGCATGGGCAGGCCCGGCACTGACGACATTACATCGAGGCGCCAAGCATTCCTGACGTAGCTTCGGATCTGCAATCTCGCGGCGGCCGAAAATTCTCGGGCTCACGCCAACACCAGAATTTGCCCAAACATCAAAAAAGACAAAGGAAAGGCCCGCTGCCCGCGAGCTATACTTAATCCCCACAGCGAGCCCCCGTACTTATCGGTTGAGCCCCGGAATGAGCCAGGACAAAGCACAGCCCCGCAAAGAGCCCCCGACGAAACCGCGTGTGGGCGATGGCAACAGCGGCCTGAAAGTCGTGACGGTTGCGCCGGGCAGTCAGGTGGACCTCAAGCCGCCAGCTCCGCCATCAGGTGAGCAAGATGCCGCGCACGAGGCAGTGACCGCGCACGCTGAAGCGCTGGAGAGTCTCCCACCGCCTTCGTCGCAACCCGATCCGTACCTCGGGTGTACGATCGACAACCGCTACAAGGTCGAGGCGCTATTGGGTGAAGGCGGTATGGGCATGGTCTACCTGTGCCGCCACAAGATCATCGACAAGAAGGTCGCGCTGAAAATTTTGCGAGCTGACCTGGCACGAGACCGCGAGGTCACGGAGCGCTTCTTGATCGAAGCGCGAGCCGCCTCCTCGATCGGCAGCGAACACATCATCGACATCAGCGACTTCGGTGCCCTGCCTGATGGCTCCGCCTATTTCGTGATGGAGTTCTTGGAGGGTGAGCCATTGTCCGCCTTCATCACCGAAGGCGAAGCCATGCCCACGGCGCGTATCGTGCACGTGGCCGAGCAACTCGCCGTCGGCTTGGCAGCGGCTCACGCCGCAGGCATCGTTCACCGCGATCTCAAGCCGGACAACATCTACCTCATCACCCGCGGGAAAGATCCGGATTTCGTCAAGATCCTGGACTTCGGCATCGCCAAGGTGAGTACCGCGGCCACGGGCAAGTTGACGCAAGCCGGGTCTGTTTTTGGAACGCCGCACTACATGTCGCCAGAGCAAGCGGCGGGTGCGCCGGTGGATCACCGCGGTGACGTCTACTCGCTGGGCGTGATTCTGTACGAGCTTGCGTGTGGTCAGGTGCCCTTCGATGCCGATAACTTCATGGGCATCCTGACGCAGCACATGTACAAGGAGCCAGCGCCTTTGAGCTCCCTGGAGCTGCCCGCCGGGTCCGAGGTCGACGCCAGCCTGGAAGCGATCATTCTGAAGTGTCTGTCGAAGCGCGCGGAGCAACGCTATCAGGACATGGAAGAGCTGCGCTTGGATTTGGAGCGGCTACGAACGGGCCAAATCCCGTTGGCGGTCAACGAGATGATGGAGCGCTCGGGCGGCTTCCACGTGCCGCCGGGTTTCTTCCAACCGGCACCTGAGAGCGCCCCCATCTCGTCGGGACCAGCGCCCATTGAGGCAATCCCCGACCTGGAGCCACCGAAGAAATCGAGTTGGCCGCTCTACGTAGGAATCGCCGTGCCACTGCTGATCGCTGGCGGCATCTACTTGGCTCAAAGCGAATCTGGCACAGCGACTGAACTCAGAGCACGTCTGGGCGCACACGCTGTCAGCGCTGGCACGACAACCGAGCTTGCCCGGCTGGACTCCACCCCCGCAGCGGCCGCTGCACCTGAACCCGAAGGGCTCGAGCCGCAGGCTGTCCCAGTCGATGACAAGGAAGTCATCCTGAGCTTGGACCCAGTGGAAGCCCACGCCTTCGTCGGCGATGAGGACCTGGGCACTGCACCCATCGTCGTCAAAGTCCAGGAAGGGGAGCCGGTGGAGGTCAGCATTCGGCACAAGGGCTACAAGACGGAGACGCTGGAGCTCGACGGGTCGCAAGAGAAGCTCGCCGTCAAGCTCCAACGCATCTACAAGCCGCCATCGAACACCAACGGCAAGACGACCCGACCAGCGCCGAGCAAAAAGCCCGCACCGCCCCCGAAGAAGGTGAAGAAGAAGTCCAGCATCGGCGGCGGCGAGATCGTAAACCCGTGGGATTGAGCGAAGCCTCGGGCTGAGTTCACTGCAAGGCGATGCCGACCACGGTACTGCAACGAGCGGTCCCGGACGACGTGCGGGACATCTGCCGCCACCTACGCGACGCAGGCTTCGAAGGCTGGGTCGTCGGAGGTCGGGTGCGCGACTGCATCATGGCACGCCTTTCTAGCGGACACCGCCTGGAACAGGAGGGCGACTGGGACATCGCCACCAATGCTCGCCCCGAGCAAGTCCAGCGCCTCTTTCGGCGAGTGATCCCGACGGGGATCGAACACGGCACCGTCACCGTGCTCGTCAACAAGGTGGGCTACGAGGTAACGACCTTCCGCGCCGAAGCAGACTATCGAGACGGGCGCCGGCCCGGAGCTGTGGCCTTCCTCGACGACGTAACGGCGGACTTGGCGCGGCGTGACTTCACGGTCAACGCCATCGCTTACGATCCCTTGACCGATCGCATCGTCGACCCCTTCGGCGGCATCGACGACATTCGGGCCGAGCTGCTCCGAGCCGTGGGCGAGCCTTCCGAACGCTTCGCGGAGGATGGCCTACGAGTACTGCGAGCCGCCCGCTTCGCGGCCACGCTGCACTTCGCTATTGAACCAGCGACCGAGGCAGCCATCGAACCGTCCCTGGACAGCTATCGCAAGGTGAGCGCTGAACGCATCCGGGACGAGTGGTTCAAAGCGATGAAAGCAACC
>JBNKZR010000210.1:0-12960 GCA_050301735.1 Polyangiaceae bacterium
TAAACCCCATGGCATGACCGTGGGCGCCGGTATCGTGAATCAACAAATGGTCGCCATCCTGGATGCGGACAAGGAAGGCTTCTTGAGAAGCGCGCGTTCGTTGATTCAGACCATCGGGCGTGCCGCCCGTAACGAACGTGGCCAGGTGATCATGTACGCCGACCGCATCACCCCGGCCATGAAGCAAGCGATGGACGAGACGCGGCGGCGCCGTGAGCTGCAGCTCGCCTACAACTCGGAGCACGGGATCACACCCGCCACGATCAAACGCGCCATTCTCGACATCGGCGCGGCCTCCGGAAGCCACGACTACTACGCCATTCCCAAGGGCAAGATCGATACGGACTCCAACGCAGCGGGCACGCAGCTCGACAAGAAGGAGCAAGTCGAAGCCATTCGCCAAGAAATGTTCGCCGCCGCAGAGCGATTGGATTTCGAAAAGGCTGCGGAGCTTCGCGATCGTTTGCGCGAACTCGAAGGCGATTCGTCCTCAACCAGCAAGAAAGCAAGCCGCCGCTCTCCTGGCCGCGGTCGCCGTCGTCGCTGACCATGTCGCTGCGTCGCAAAGTGCTCCGGGCCGATCTGAGCCGTTCGCT
Source organism: Polyangiaceae bacterium (assembly GCA_050301735.1). Lineage (GTDB taxonomy): Bacteria > Myxococcota_A > Polyangia > Polyangiales > Polyangiaceae > SZUA-265. Next base: position 597 of record JBNKZR010000210.1, read on the forward strand.
AGCGGACGATGCGCCCCCGACGCAGCAAGCCGACGCCCACCTTCAGCGCACGCGAGGGGTGTACAACGTGCACCCCTCGACCTTCTTCGTCGGCCTCTTGGGAGCACTCTTCGCGGTGGTCTTCGCGCTCTACGCTGCCACCCGGGAAGCAGCGCGCCAAGAGCAGCGCCAACAGTTCCTCCCCACGGCGGACTCCACCTCGCCGGGTCGGACACCCTCGGAAGCTCGGGAAATCTGGGTCGAAGTCGAACCCTGACGGGGGTCGCGACCATCGGCTCGACGCCCCGCTTGCGGACGGCTATGCTCGGCGCATGTCGATTGATGGCCCGGATGAGCTGGACGCGTTGTTGAGAGTGGGCGAGGCGGTCGCTGCCGCCCGGGACGAAATGGGCCGCCACGTGCAGCCCGGAATCACCACCGAGGAGCTCGACGACATCGGCAGATCCGTGTTGGAACGTCACGGAGCGCGCTCGGCGCCACAGCTCGCCTACGATTTCCCCAAGACCACCTGTATCAGCGTCAACGATGAGCTTGCCCACGGCATCCCCTCGAAGCGCAGGCTCGTCGACGGCGATTTGGTCAACATCGACGTCTCTGCCGAGCTCGATGGCTTCTGGGCGGACAGCGGTGCGAGCTTCCCCGTCGGCGAGGTCTCACGCCGCCACCACGCGTTGATGTGGACCACCAAACGCGCCCTGGACGAAGCCATGCTCGAAGCGCGGGCGGGCAACCCGATGCGCCACATCGGACGAGCCGTGGAGCGCCGCGCGCGCCGCTCCGGTTTCAAGGTCGTCCGCAGCCTGTGTGGCCACGGAGTGGGCCGACACATCCACGAGGATCCGAACGTCCTGAACTACGACGATCGGCGCGACAAAGCACGGCTGTGGGAGGGCCTCGTCATCACCATCGAGCCGTTCTTGACCACTGGCGCGAAGGACTTCGTGGAAGCTGACGACGGTTGGACCTTGCGGACGCCCGACGGCAGCGTCGGAGCTCAGTACGAGCACACCCTGGTGGTCACCAGTGGGCGGCCCATCGTCGTAACCCAAAGTGCAGCGCCCGGGGCCACCACAACCTCCTGAGCGAACCATGGTCAGTCGGCGAACTCGGCAACTCGCGATCGCAGTCGTGTGGTTGCTGTTGTTTGGATACCTGTTTGTCTCCTACGTCCACCGTGGGCACGTCTCGTGGTGGACACTGCCAGTCATGTTCTTGGCCATGTACTTGGCGGACGCAGCCAGTGGTGTCGCTCATTTCGTGGTCGACTACACGCCCAACGTGACTGGCGTCGGTCTGAAAGAACTCTACGAATACGCAGGCAACAAAGGCTCACAGGATTACATCGACAAGCGCGACCAAGCCATGCGCAAGATCAACGGGTTTCAGGAAGTCGTCTTCGACTTCAAAGTGCATCACCTGACGCCGGGAGCATTGGGACGCCGCAGTATCTTGAAAATGACACTCCCGGTGATCGTCTACGCCGCCTTTCCACTGACTCTGCTGCTGGTGGTTTTGGGAGAATTCGGCTGGATGCCTCCCAACCTCTCCCTCTTCTTGGTGGTGATCGTGGGAAGTGCAACCGTTTCACAGTACGCCCACAGTTGTACGCACAAGCAACACATCCCTTGGCCAGCGCGACTTCTGCAGCGTTGCGGGTTGTTTCTGTCGCCACGGAAGCACCAAGTGCACCACGAGCACCCCGATCGCCAATTCTGCTTGCTCAACGGCTGGGCGAACCCATTGATCGATCGCGTGTTCGCGCTGGTGATACGGAAGGGGCTGCTTCAGCCCGACGGCCTGCGAGTCATCTAGGTTACGTATCTCACATCGCGCTACGCGGACGCACTGCGCAACGCACGACAATGGGTTTGCAGCGCGTTGCTTCGCCACCAACCCTCGACTAGGCTCGCGCCGATGACGAATGGGTCGGAAGAGATGCCGCAGGACAACTGCACGGGCCACCTCACCCCCGAGTCGGAGCAAGCGACTGCCGATGCTCTCGTCCAGCAGCGACATCGTCGGCGCCCACTCGGCTCTCCGCGCTGGCTCGTCGGCGCGCTACTGGTGACGACGATTCTCGCTAGCGCATGCTCCGCGGGTAAACTGTCGCCAGGGGAAAAGCGCCAGTTTCGCGAAGAGCTGGATACCTTGTTCTCGGACGCGGATGAAGCGGCGAACACCGACACCGCTGACACGACATCAACCGACGAAGGTGGAAGCGACGCTGCAGAACCGGAGCCGGAGCCAGAGCCCGAACCTGCGCCAGAGCCGGAACCAGAGCCCGCGCCGGAACCCGAACCTGCACCAGAGCCAGAACCCGAGCCTGCGGGGGAGATCGACGAGTGCGTGTTGACAGTGTTCAGCACGGCCTGCGCGGGGACGATCTGCCACTACGGTGGTGCCTTCAACTTCCCCCCAGACCTCGAGCGCGACAACCTGTTCGAACTGCTGACCACGAGTCGCCCCACCTGCGCGGATTCCACGACGAACTACGTCGATCTGACGAACCCGACACAAAGCTACATGCTTCTCAAGGTGCGGGGTGAACACCCCAGCAATTGCGGGGAAGCAATGCCCCCAGCAACGGGTACACCACTAACCGCAGCTCAGCTTCAATGCTTGGAGGATTGGTTTGTTTCGCTTTGATCTCGTGCGCCTGATCCGAGTGCTCTCGGTTCTGTGCGCCTGGTTGTGCATCGATTTGGTGGCGCCCCGCGCCCATGCAGGTGGCGAAATCGTGGTCGCGGAGTTCGGCGGTGCAAAACCCGTCGGCGTCCGTGAACGTGTCATCGAACAGCTGCGCAGCGAGGGCTACTCGCTGGTGGACGACAAGAGCACTCCTACCGTGGATGCGAGCGAAGGGGATTCCTACTTCGCAGACCTGGCGGCAGAGGGTGGTTACCGCGCGTTCGTGCTCGGCTACACCAAGATGGCAAATACGGGGTGGTCGACGTCGTTGACGGTGCGTGAGGGCAAGACGGGCAAGGTCGTCGGCAAAACGTCCATCGGTGCCGGTTGGTACCCCGGTTTGGTCAAAGCCCTCGACCAGAAGGTTGCGAGCAAGCTGAAAGGACCACTCGACCGCGCCGAAGGTCCCGAAGGAAGTGCAGCGGAAGAAGAGCCTGAACCGGTGCCCATGAAGGAAGCGGAACCGGAAGACGAGCCAGACCGCGAAGAAGCACGAGAGGAAGAGGAAGCGCCGCCGGAAGACGAGCAGGAAGAAGACGACGAAACCGAAGAATCAGCTTCGGTGGAGCTCGATGATCTCGACGACGACTTCAAGCGGCACCGCGACAAGAGCAAACGGAAGGATCCGGCGCTGGAGCTGGATGTCGGCGGCCTGTTCCTGCAGAGGCAGTGGAAGCTCGTCGACCCAGTCGCCGGTCCTGGCGCTGGTCCCATTCTGGCCACCCACGACGTGCCGCTCCTCGGGGTGCAAGCCGAACTCGGGCTGTACCCGGTTGCCTTCTTCGACGACAAGTCGTTCCTACGCCACATTGGCTTCACCGTCGCCTACCTCAGAAGCTACAAGGCCCGGAGCCAGTTTCCCGGTGGCGGCGCGGAACGAGCAACCCTGTTCGAAGAGTTGGACTTCGGCGGCCGCATCCGAATCCCGCTGGCGAAACAGATTCGCGTGGGACTCGTGGGCGGCGGAGGCGCGCAAGCACTGAGCGTCGCTGGCAATGCCCAGGCCAACCCGCATCCCGATCCGATCTACGAGTACTGGTACGCGGGCGCGGACTTCGGCATGTTCGTCGGAAAACTCTTCGAGTTCGAGCTCGGCGGCGCGTACCGAGGACTCCTGGGCGCAGGTGAAGAGTACGGTCAAATCCAAGCGCCAGAGTGGTTCCCCGACACGACGGGCTTCGCGCTCCAAGGTTACGTCGATGGTATCCTGTGGTTCCACAAGATGGTGGGCGCCCGCCTGGGCCTCAACTTCACGAGGTACGCGCTGGACTTTCAGCCCAGCCTCGACGCCCTTGCCGATGCCGCAGCGGCCGGCCAAGAGGCGCCTCCCGTGGCCGGCGGTGCCACTGATCTGTACTGGGGTGTGGATCTGAGCGTCGTACTGGCCGTGTACTGAGCACGAACGGGCGAACGACGCCACCGCTCCGCCACACGACCCCACCTCTCCGAGGGACTCCGGTCGAAGCTAGAGCAGGTCGTCGCGCCCCGCCTCGCGCAGCATCTCGACGATGTGTTTGACGTCTTGGCACTGCTGCCGTTTGGCCACCAACAACGCGTCGTTCGTCCGCACCACGACCAGGTCTTCCACGCCCACCATGGCGATCACCGCTGGCGCGCCTGTGGCCATGTCCAGAACCAAGTTGTTTCGACATCCGGTCGTCAGCACTACCCCTTCGAGGCAATTGCCGGTGGCATCCTTGTCCGCGAGTTCCCATGCGGTTTGGAAGCTACCGAGGTCGCTCCACCCAACGTCTGCAGCGACCATCCGCACCAGCCCCCGAGCACCGATCTTCTCCATCACCCCGAAGTCGATGCTGATGCCCTCGGCGCCAGTGAAGAACTCCTCCACAGCGCGCTGCTCGGCCTCGGCGCCTTCGGAAGCTGCCTCACGGATCTGCATCAGCCCGGTGTGAATTTCCGGCAAGCAGGAGCGAAATTGCTCCAGCATCATCTTCGCGGGGAAGACGAAGATCCCAGCGTTCCAGAAATAGCCCCCCTTGGCCAGGTACTCTTCGGCCGTCTTTCGATCTGGTTTTTCGCGAAACTCGGAAAGCTCGAAGACATCGGGCCCGAGCTCCGCGCCCGCGTGAAGATAGCCGTAGCCCGTCTCTGGTCGGGTCGGGGAAATGCCGAGAGTCACGACCGCACCCGCCGACGCAACCTCCACCGCTTTGCGGAGTGCGTTTTCGAACTGCGCCGGTTTGGCAACGTACTGGTCGCTGGGCAACACGATGACGATGGCGTCTTCGTCGATGCGAGCAATGCGCTCCGTCGCCCACCCGATGCAGGGTGCCGTGTTCTTGGCCGCGGGCTCCGCGAGGAACGAAGCGGGTGGCAATTCAGGAAGCGTTTCTCGCGTTGCCTCCACCAGGTGTTGACCCGTGGAAACGTAGATCTGGTCCAGCGGGCTCAGCGGCTTGAGCCGCTCGAGGGCCTGTCGAATCAACGCCCCGTCTCCGGGGCCCAGCGACTGCAACTGTTTCGGCCGCAAACGCCGAGAGGCGGGCCAAAATCTGCTTCCGCTGCCGCCAGCCAGAATTACTGCGAATACCTCACTCATGATTGCCACACCGTAGCCCAGCGTCGGAGCGTCGTCACCGGATCCCGACCCCGAAAGCCACCAACAGCGCCAAAGGGAACACCCACAACGCGAACCAACTCAGTCGCCCTCGCGTGACCAGGCCTCTGAGCATGGTGAGCGCCACCAATCCGACCGCGAAGGCCACGACCGCACCGAACGCAAGCTCGACGGCAGGCCGAGCGGCAGTGACGCCATGAGCAAACTCCAACACGAAAGCACCAGCGACCGCCGGAAGGCTCACCAGCATGGACAGCTCGAAGGCGCGAGGTGAACGAACCCCCAACAGCAACAGCATGACGATGGTCGATCCGCTCCGCGAAACCCCCGGCAGCACGGCAATTCCCTGAGCCAAACCGACCAACAGCGCCCCCAAACTACTGGGACCGTCGTCGGCCCCGGGAGAGAGCGCCAATGTCGCCAGAAGCAGCATGCCCGTCACGGCAAATCCGCCCGCGACGACAGAAGGAGATAACGTCCATTGCTCGACTAGGGGCTCCACCAGCAGACCAATCACCGCCGTCGGGAGCGACGCCAGAACGACGGTCTTCGCGTCCTGCCCTCCACTCGTCGCCAACGCGCGCTGGGGGTTTCTCCAACTCGACCACAGGTCGAGCGTGATCAACGCCAAACGCCGGCGAAAGTAGACCAACGTCGCCAACAGGGTACCCGCGTGCAGGGTCACGCTGAGCCCGAGATTGCCTTCTCGCAACCCCAGCAAGAGCTGCCCAACCGCCAAGTGCCCGGAACTCGACACCGGCAAGAACTCGGTCAATCCCTGCAGGACGCCCAGCGCAAAGACTTCGAGCCAACTCACGACGAACCTCTGAAACCCAGTTGAGTAGCCCGCTCAGGACGCTTCGAGGGCATCTTCGACGAGAGCAACGAGCTCCTGCTCCGAAATGATGCGAGCCTGCACGCTGAGCACGTTGCCCTCTCTGTCGATCAGCACGAGCGTCGGCAGCTGGTTGGCTCCGAAAGCGCGAGCAACCTCGCCCGTCGTGTCGAGCACGGAGGGATAGCTGAGATGCGCGTCCGTGAGAAAGGCTTGGGCAGCCTCCACGTGATCACCGGTGTTCACCCCGATCACGCTGACGGACTTACCTGCGAGCTTCTGACTCACGCGATCGATGATCGGTGCCTGAGCTCGACAAGGACCGCACCAGCTGGCCCAGAAATCCAGCAGCACGACTTGCTCTCTGTAGTCACTCAGTCGGATGCGGTTCCCTTCACCATCGTCGGAAATCACGCTGAGCGTGAAATCTGGAGCGGGTTTGCCCACCACTCCCGCCGCGCCTGGGTCCATGTACGGAAGCACGGCGTACCCGAAAAACGCGGCGACGAGCGCCAGAAGCCCGAAGAAAGTCCACAGCTGGCGGGGGTCACTCGTTGGTTTCTCTTTTGCCATGCTCGATATCGCTCAGTGTCCTAAGCCGCCCCGAGTGTCAATGTCCAGACGGAAGAGCGCGCTGTGGGTGGCCGCTACTGCCCGCGATCGGCAGGCTCAGACGCACTCTGGCACCACCCAATGGGCTTTCGACGAGTTCTATGCTCCCGTGGTGTTCCATCACGATTTTCTTGACGATTGCCAAACCGAGCCCGGTTCCATCGTCTTTGGTGGTCACGTAGGGCTCGAACACCGCCGCGCGCAATTCTTCAGGCACGCCGGGCCCGTCGTCGTCGAAGAGGATCTCGACCCAGTGACCCTTTCGCCGCACTGAAATGCGAAGATGCACCGGCTGCTCGCGTCCGCGACACGCCGCCGCGGCGTTGTTTGCCAAATTGATGAAGACACGACGCAGAAGCTGACGATCGAAGCATCCAGGGATCTCGCCACTTGGCAGGTCGAAAGTGATGCGAGGCTCCCCCTCCAGCTCGTCTCGTGACTCATCGAAGCCAAAGCCGCTCGCGAGTTCACTCTCTTGCTCCATCTCCCTGAGGAAGCCGAGCAGATCGGCCTCCTCCAGACGGCTTTCCGGAAGTCGCGCGAACTGAGAAAACTCCCCGACCAAGCGACGCAGGGTCTGCACCTCCGAGCGCACGATTTCGTGCGCGGCATCCATCAACTTGCGTTGCTCGGGCGAGAGATCCGCCAACCGTTGATGGACCTCCTCGACCGCCAATTGGATCGGTGTCAGCGGATTCTTGATCTCGTGAGCCAGGCGCTTGGCCATCTCTTGCCACGACGCCAAACGCGACAAGTACTCGATGCGCTCGCGACTGGCCGCCACTTCGGTGAGCATGCGATTGAACGCCCTGCCCAGATCGCCGATCTCGTCCACGGAGTCCTCTTTGACGCGGATTGAAAGATCACCGGCACCAACCTGACGCGTCGCAAGCGCGAGCTCGGAAACGCGACGCGTGACGCCCCGGGCCAACAGGCTACCGACACCGATAGCCGAGAGGATCGTCAGGCCGAGCAACGCGGCGAAGGCCAGCACGTAGGTCTGTTCATCCGCCGCACGCCTCTGCTCCAATTTCGAATACGCCTCGACGAACTCACCCATATCCGCGTGGCCGTCGAAGCGCGCCTTGTCCGTCGCCAATACCACCGTCAGTGTGGGCGCCTCGAGCCCATCGTTTCCGGCAGGAGCCCCTTGTGTCGACTCCGCTGAACCGCCCTTCGCTTTCGGCGGCTCAGGTTCGACCCACAGCGGTCTAGGTATCGCCAACTGCAGTTCGTTGGCATCGTCGAACGGCAGCTTTCGCTCGACTTCGGCGAGTACGGTGCCGTCGACATCCTGAACCCCGAGCGACAACAGCCTGTCGTTGCCGCTCATGATCTCGTCGAGCCGAGCGCGAATGACGTCGGATTGCTTGCGCCCAACGGCGGCGAGAAGACGACGATCCCGTGAGATCGCGTCGGCCTCGAGCCGCATGGTCGACTTGGTGGCGCGCGCCAACTCGCCGTACATCTGGTGAGCGCGCTCCAGATTCTGGCGCACTTCGGGAACGAAGAAGCGCTCGGAGGCCTGCTGGACCATACTGCGCGCGAAAACCACCGCAGCCCCCAAGGGGATCGTCGCCGTTAGCACGATCGCCAACGCCAGGCGGCCGCGGATCCCGAGAGTCGCTCTCACCCGCTGATGGTGCCCATGGCGCCACCGCCATGTAAACCCCCGCGCCCAAGTGGCAGGTCCAAGACGACACTCGCCGCGACGAGCTTCCGACTCGACAGCCTGGCTGGAATCGAATGCTAGCCCCGCGCCCGTCCGCGCTCAGCTGTCCTTGCCGTCTTTCATCAGCTCGAGCAGGGCTTGAAGAGGATCGAAGCCCACGATTTCCTGGAGGTCCTGTTCACCCCGGGCGAGTTTCTTGAGGCGCTGCACGGCTGGTGACAGCGGCGTTGCATCCAACGCGCCGGAGCCCAAGACGCGCTGAGCCAGGCTCTGCATCCCCGACAGCGCTGCTCGACCAGCGTCGAAACCGATCGGTAGCGTCAAGACCGGGTTCATTGGCTGCAAGATGACGTCCCTGGTGGCAATGGCTGCGCTCCACCCTCCGGGTGCAGGAGCGTGCAGCAGCTCGCGCAACGTGGACGCCAAGGCAAAGCAGCCACCGGCGACGGGCGCGAAGTGCAGCTCGACGGCCTGCAGAACATGAACGTAGTCGCGGCGAAAGTCTCCGGAGAGGAGTCCGACGTGGGGACGAAGAGCTCCGGGCCCGAGCACCCGTGAGAAGCCTGCCTCCGAGCGGAACAGAACGAGACTCGTGAACAGTCCGGCGCCATCGAACGCTCCAACGACCAGTGCCTTGCCCACGGGGCACAGCAACTCCAACGCCGGGCGAGCGACGTTATCGCTGGTCAGACGTGCCCAACTGAGGAGCTTGCGAGGCCAAACGTTGATGGCTGCTTCCGTCGCAAGTTCGGCGACGATGCGACAGAGCAACAACCACTGCGCCTGGAGGTCGTGCGCTGGTTGCAGCTGCTTGCCGAAACGCTCCATCACCTCTTGAAGAGCACCCGGGTGCAGACTGATCACCCAGGGCGCGCCATGTGTACGGGCTAGCTCCGACAAGGCGACGGGCCATTCTTGACTCGAAATGTCGAGACGGCCGTGGCCGACTTTCCACAGCCCCAGCAGCCGATCCCGACGTCCCAAGGCGACCAAGCCCGATGCCCCGTCTGATGGCACCAAGGGGTCCGGAAAGAGCTGGGTCAGGCGGTGCCAGTCCTCCAGTGTGAAACCACTGAGTTCGAAGTCCGGAGCGAGCATGAACAGGCAGGGGCTGGGCGACGATCCGCCAGACCGAGCCTTAGACTACAGGGATCAGCCGAGCTTCACCACAGCGCGAAGGTCGCCAGCGCCAACAGACCCAGCATCAGGCACAGGGCGAAGACCCAGCCCAGCCGAAACCCGAGCCGAACGCTGCGCTCGCTGCCTGGAAGTACACCGGACGGCAAGCACAACTGTAGCGCCAAGAAGAGGCTCAACTCCAGCACGCTGCCAGCGACCCCGAACACCACAATCCCGCGTCGGAGTCGTCGCCCTGCGAGCTGCGCGCGTTCTCTGGCCTGCGCCAACCCATCGACCATCAGCGGCGCGCGGTAGTCGTACGTTTGATGGACGCCCGCATCGGACAGAGGCCAGCCAACGAGGGCCATGGCCCGCATGTCGGCCTCGCTCGAGACCACGGCAAACGCGTCCTGCACCGTGAGGTCTTTGGGCAAAGGGACGAGCCCCGACATCCCTTCGCGTTCCAACTCGACGCTGTGACGCGAGAGCACGCTCGGACGCGCGACCATCCCGGGCTCCTCAGTCGCCGCACGCTCGAGGAGATCCACGTACAAGCGAGGTCGGCTGATGGGCGATTGCACCCGTAATCGCCCCCCTTCGATTCGGGCAACAGCAGCCCCCGGCACCACCGGCAGCACGCCGTACCAGCGCCCCGCGGGCAGGCCCTCGGCCGCTAGTGACGACAGAGCCGAAGCGGACTCCAAGACGCTGCGCGCTTGCTGGGCCTCGCCCGCAGCGCCCAGCATCGCCAGCACGAGCTCGACCACGTGCCCGCGAGGTGTCAGCGTCAGGCGCGCCAGCCCAGCAGCGTCGGTCACCAACGGCTGCTCCGCCGAGACGTCCGCACCGCCAGCGCGGACCCAGAGGCGCGCCCCGGCCAACGGCTGCTCGTCCAAGGTGGCCGCCACCACGACGCTGCCAGGGAACGGCACCGCCAAAACGCCTTGGACGAGCCCAACACTCAGTGCGATCTCCCCTCGTCTCTCGCCGTCGACGAACCCGCCGCGGCGCACCGTGCTTTCCTCTGAGGCCGGAACCCGGGCGCCGGCACACGGCGTCGGGCTGCAGTCGCCCACCGGGTCCAGCACCACCTGGGCCAGCGGCTCGGCCTCGTCGTCCCCCGTCGAACGCAGCCTGAGGCGAGGCTGGGTGCCGCGCGAAAACTGAGGCACCTGGGCGTTGAACTCGACGACCCCCTCGGCATTGGCGTGCGCTTCGAGGTGGACCTCACTGCCCACTCCACGGATGTCGCTCAGCTCCAAACTCACGGGCGCGATCAGGGGCACGCGCCAGCCGTCAGATTCCTCGAGCAGCACCGCGCGCAGCGCGACCCGGCCGGCCACGCCTTCACCGTAGACTTGTGCTCCGCGCAGGGTTGCCGGCGCTCGCAGCACGAACCAGCCGACCCCAACACCCGCGACCACGAGCACGGGAACGGCAAGCAACGCCCTCTGCAGCGTCGCGGTGAAAGCCTGTGGCGTCATCCGCGCCGCGAGCATCACACACCGTGCTCAGGGCAGCAAACGCGAATGGTGCCGCTCGAACGGCGGGTGACGGCCATGCCGAGACCACCGGGGCTGCGCAGGTTGCCCAATCCGGTTGGAGCCCGTATGGTTCGCGCGCAGCGCACGGCGCTGAAAACTACTAGTGAGGAGAAGTAACATGGAATTTCCCCCGGTGAACGTTCCCGGTGAGGGCGACTTGTACGCCCGTCTATCGACCACCCAAGGCACGATTATCGTCGCGCTGGAGGAGAAGCGAGCCCCCAAGACGGTGGCCAACTTCTGCGGCCTCGCCACCGGCGCCATCGACTGGAAGGATCCCGTCACGGGCAAGCAAATGCAGGGCACGCCCATGTATGACGGAAGCCGCTTCCATCGTGTCATCCCCGGCTTCATGGTGCAGTGCGGCGACCCCTTGAGTCGAGATCCCGGCTCCTCGAACCGCTGGGGTACTGGCGGCCCAGGCTACCGCTTCGAAGATGAGTTCCACCCTGAGCTCAAGCACACCGGCCCTGGCATTCTTTCCATGGCCAACGCGGGACCCGGCACCAACGGTTCTCAGTTCTTCATCACCGAAGACACGACGCGGCACCTGGATGGGCGGCATTCGGTCTTCGGCCGCGTCGTCGCTGGACAAGACGTGGTCAAGAAGATCGCCAACGCGCCACGAGGTGCCAACGATCGGCCAAAGGACGACCAAATGCTGGAGAAGATCGAGCTGTTCCGCAGCCCGACCACCCCGACGGCGTGAGGCACCGCTGCCTCGGCTCGACCGAGCAGCGCGAAAGAGAAAGCCCTCGGCTGAGGCGCTCCACCAGGAGCGCTCTCGGCACGAGGGCTTTGTCGCAGAGGCAGACGAACATTTCCGCCTGCCCCGGTCGAACCATGGGCTACGCCGACTCAGAGTTGCAGCTGAGCACCCAATTGCAGGAATTGCTCAGCGTCCGCATTCCCGCCGGGATCGGCATTGCGGAAGTTGAGGAACCAACGATGGTTGAAGCCATCGACGATGTAGCCAACGCCAACGTCCAGCACCGTCGCAGTCTCGGCGCCGTCGACAATCTGCAAGGTCGCATTGGGCTGAATGTGACCCGCCCCCATCGGCTTGGGTGACAGCCAACTCACGCCCACCAGGTAGCTCGACGAGCCGCCCGGCAGCCCCACACCACTGCCGAAGTTGCTGGTGCCTTGGTTGGCCTGGTAGTAGTCGCCGGTGCCTTCGAAGTTCCAGTAGCCGCCGTTGAGGGTGAACGTACCGCTGCCTTCGACTACTTTTTCGAACAAGAGATCCGCGGTAAAGGCCATCAGGTCGTTGTCCAAGTCCGTGCCGTCAAGGGCATCCACGCCCTTCTGGTACT
>JBNKZR010000211.1:0-12696 GCA_050301735.1 Polyangiaceae bacterium
CGTCCTCCGTCGCTTCGCCGCTCTCGTCGTAGTACTCGATGATGGTGTTCGACGTGTTGCCGTCGCCGCCCAGGAAGTAGTGGATCTCGACTAACGACAGGTCGAGCGACATCGCTTCGTCGTTCGTGAGATTGAAGGTGAGGTTGAAGGGGTTGACGGATTCGCCGCCTTGGGGGAGCGCGCACTCCAACGTCAGCGCCCATGGGAACTCGGGCTCGGGCTCGGGTTCCGGACCTGCATCGGTGCTGCCGTCGAGCTCTTCCTCGCTGCCTGCATCGAGGCCGGAGTCGAGCTCAGAGCCTGCATCGATGCCGGAGTCGCCTGCCGTCGTCTCTCCAGCGTCGGCGCCGCCATCGACGTAGAGGCCGCCGTCGAGGCTGAGCTCGGGGGGCTCGCCGCCGGCTCCACCGCTGCTCTCGCCGCCCGCTCCGCCCATCGATTCGACGCCGCCAGCACCACCTGTGGAGCTCATACCGCCGGCTCCACCATTCGAGCTCATCTCGTCTCCTGCGTCGGGGCCAGTCGTCTCATCGCCCGCATCCGTCGGCACACTGGCGTCGCCGACGTCGCTTTCGTCAGCGGGTGAGGTACCCGCGTCCGGTGCGGGTTCCGCGCTCGGCTCGGCTGGTTCATCTTCGGCGGGCTGCGGAGTGGGAGGGGTCGGGGTGTCGGGGCTCGGGGTATCGGCCACTGGCGTAGCTGGGGCCTGGGGAGCCGCGGGGGGCACCGGCAAGTTGGGAGCGGGGGGTTGCGTGGTCGAGGTGACTGGCGCCGTGGGCGAGCCAGTGTTGCTCGCCGTAGCTGCCGCACCGCCTGCGCCATCCGAGTTCAACGGCGCGGAACTCCCGCCTGAGTCATCACTGCAGCCGGCACTCGAAATGCCGGCGAGCATCACGGCCAAGCCCACCCCACGACGGAAGCTGCCGGCGGTGCCGCTCACCAGCTCCCCCGTTCGCACGTTCATCCGCGGCGGAGAAGTCATCGTGCGCGGTGACCGGAGCAAAGGGGAGTGACGGAGGTTAGCCGGAGTGGACTTCATGCGTGGCGTTCCTTTCGATGCAGAATGACGACCGGTGAAAACCCTCAGTACCTGGTGCGCTCGGTGCATTCAACTCGCACCGTTGCGGCGCGGGTTCGGGCAGTACGATGCCACGGTTCAGCGCGCCGGTTGCGGCGCGATCGGTGAAATCGCTCGCACCAGACTGGTTCCCGCGGCCAGGGCAGGCGCGGCGATTCTGCGCAGACGCACTGCTCGTGCACACAAATGCACGAAACTCCGCCGAATCTGCTAGATCGCACCGGCTCGTTCGCGTGCGGCTGATGGCCCCGTACGGGATGCGCGTCGCCCCGCTTCGGGTGATCTAGATGCTGTTCGCCAGTCTCGACTTCCTGCTCTTCTTTCTGCCGGTACTGTTCGCCTACTGGGCGTTGTCCGCTTGGCCGCGATCCCGCTGGGTACTGGTGCTCGTCGCCAGCTACTTCTTTTATTGCGCCAGCTCCAAGCCCGTCGGCGCCGAGTTGCCCACGCCCTGGTACTTCGTCGGGTTGCTCGTGCTGTCGACCCTGATCGACTACGTGGCCGCGCTGGTGATCGCCGCGGCTCGGGAGGGGGCGACGGTACGGCGGGTTGCGCTTTTGGGAAGCCTGTTCACCAATCTCGGCTTGTTGGGCTACTTCAAGTACACCGGTTTCTGCGTCGAGGTGGCGAACGACGTCGGCGCGTGGTTGGGCCACGACGAGCTGCTACCCGCGATTCGCACCGCCTTGCCCATCGGCATCAGCTTCTACACGTTTCAGAGCCTCAGCTACACCATCGACGTGTGGCGTGGCCGGCTCACGGCGGAGCGCAATCTGCTGCGCTTTGCCGTCTTCGTCGCCTTCTTTCCGCAGCTCGTCGCGGGGCCGATCGTGCGCGCCGCCGACTTCTTGCCCCAGCTGCAGAAGCGGCTGCGGGTCGATACCGAGGACGTCAACTTCGCCGTCCTGCGCATCGGCAAAGGGCTGCTCAAAAAGGTGGTGCTGGGAGACTTCATCGCCGCCTACTTCGCCGATATCGTCTTCGCGGCGCCGGAGCAACACTCGTCCCTCGAGAATCTGGTCGCGCTCTATGCGTTCACGCTCCAGATCTACGCGGATTTCTCCGGCTACTCCGACATTGCCATCGGCGTGGCGCGACTGCTCGGCTTCCGCCTGCCGGAGAACTTCGAACGCCCCTATCAGGCGCGAGACATCGGTGAGTTCTGGCGTCGCTGGCACATCACGCTGTCGACCTGGCTGCGGGACTATCTATTCTTTCCCCTGGGCGGCAGTCGGGGTTCGGAGAAGCGCACCTACTTCAATCTCTGGCTGACGATGTTCCTCGTCGGCATGTGGCATGGCGCTAGCTGGAATTTCGTCGTCTACAGCAACCTGCAAGCGGCCGCTATGGTCTACAGTCGCTTCAACCGCCTGCGCGCCGAGCGCCGCGGTCGCGGCCCGGGCATCGACTCGCTCTTGGTCGCCATCTCCGTGGCGTCCTTGTGCTTCGGCTTGTTCCATGCGGTGCTCGGGGGGCCGCTCGCGGCTTCGGCGCTCGCCGCGCTGGTTTGCGGAGGTGTTGCGTTGGTGAACACATCACTGCCAGCGGCGGAGACGTCTCGCGGATGGGCCGTCGTGCACGTGCTGCTCTTGTTTCACTTCACGACGCTGTCGCGTGTGTTCTTCCGAGCGGACAATCTCGAGCTGGCTCGGAGCATGGCAGGCAAACTGTTGTCTTGGGATGGATTGGGGATCCGGGACGGTATGTTCCGCATGCAGGCCGGGTACGAGTGGATTGCAGCTCACAGCGCAGCGCTGGGGCCGCTCGCGACACCGCTACTGCTCGTGGCAAACTACGCGATCGCCCTGTTGCTGGGTTTCGGGATCGCCTACCACTTCACGCCTTCGGACTGGTCCGAGCGACTCGGCGCGCGGCTGGTCCGTGCTTTACCCGCGCCGGCTCTAGGCGCTGGCCTGGCTGCCATTGCGCTCCTCATTTCGCAGCTCCTGTCCGGCCCTCGCGCGAACATCTACTTCGCCTTCTGAACCCATTGAGCGTTGCTTTTTCCCCGGCGGCGAGGGAGTTTCTCCCCCGTGCGAACGAGTGGCAACGGCCCACCGGAGGAGCGCCAAGGCATCCTCGACGGCGATGACGAACGTCGAGTGGTGCGCCTTCCGACGCGAGATGAGGCTGCCAACTCGGCGCTCAGTCGCGCCGGCAAGCGACGGCTGGCCTGGGCAGGGTTGACCTTGGCGCTGCTGCTGGCCTCGAGCTACCTGGTACCTGGTCTGGAAGGGGTGCGCCCTTGGCAGCCTGGTGAGCCCTACGTGCCTTTCTGGAATGTCGTCGGTCGCGAGATTCTGGGCGAGGGGCAACACGCAGAGCAGGAGAGCGAGCAGCTGGCGCGGCTGCAGGAACTGGCCGCTCGCGCGGGCACCAGCACGACGCCTGCACCATCGGAGCCCGCCGCCGTTCGACCTCGAGCCGCTCTTCCCACACCCGATCAGCCCACAGAGCCGGAGCGTTATCCCGCCTACGAAACCCAGCCCGACGACCCGGCGGAGGTGGAGGTCGGCATCGACGGCGTCGAACGTTTGCGCCACTTCTACTCCAAGCTCACGTGGACGGAGTTGGGCAGGCCGGGGGCGATCACGCGTGCCAGTCATTGGGGGGATTCCGTCCTCGGGGGCGATGGCGTCACGCACGCGATCCGCCGGCGCATGCAGGCGCGGTTCGGCGACGCGGGGCACGGCTTTCACGCGCTCGGCCGCTACAATCTCGCCTACTCTCACCGCGGGATCCGCTTCGGCGACCGAGGCGGCTGGCGCACGTGCGAAATCATCTTCAAGTGTGAACCCGACGGGCGCTATGGCTACGCCGGTGTCAGCTCCAGTTCGTCGGGCGGCGGCACGAGTCGCTATCGCACCGCCAAGAAGGGCTTTGGCAGCAAGGTTTCGCGCTTCGAGGTCTGGTACGCGACCGCTCCCGGAGGCGGGCGCTTGCAGGTCAAGGTCGACGGCGAAGTCGAGCGCGTCATCGACACGCGCAGCGAGCAGCCCGGCGACGCCGTTGCCGTCTTTGTCGTCGCGGACGGAGAACATGGCTTCGAGGTGCGCGCCATCGGCGAAGGGGTGGGGCGGGGCTATGGTGTCGTTCTCGAACGCGACGTGCCCGGCGTGGTGTGGGACGAGCTGTCGCTGATCGGTTCGTTCACTCAGCGCCTCGACTATCAAGATCCGGATCATATCGCGTGGCAGGTGCGGCGTCGGGATGTCGATCTGATGGTGTTCATGTTTGGCGGTAACGACGTTCAGCGGCAGACGATGGATCTCTACCGTACGATGCAGCCCTACGAGGAAGAGTACACGCGGGTGATTCGCAAGTTTCGCAAGGGTAAACCCGAGGCGTCTTGTCTCATCATGTCCCTCGTCGACCATGGTGAGCGCGTCGGCAAGTACGGTATTCAAACCCGAAAGATCGTGCCGAAGCTCGTCGCCTCTCAGCGCAAAGTCGCGTTGGCCGAGGGCTGTGCCTTCTTCAACACCTTCGAGGCGATGGGTGGCGAGGGCTCGATCGGCCGCTGGTACCACGCCGAGCCGCGGCTGGCGAATCCCGACTTTTCGCACCCGACGGTGGAGGGGCAGGAAGTGATCGCCAGCCTGGTCTACCGCGCGCTGATGAAGGGCTATGCTGATTTCCGAAGAGCGAAGGAAGGGCAACCGCTGCCCGAATTCGAGCTCCCGGCGTGGGCGGAGCCGCAGGCGCGAGATGCGGGTGCTCCTCCCTGAAACGCAGGCCTGCCGAACCGCGGAGCACGGCGGCCTGAGTCGCGTCGAGTGGCTCTGGTGATACAGGCCGTGATTGACGCCACGGCAGCAGGCGGATGGGATATACTGCCGCCCGTGTTGAGGCTCAGACATCTCGGGTTCTGCCTGCTACTACCCGCCGTCGGATGTGGCGCAAAGACGGGGCTCGACGCGGGGCACGAATCGGGTCTGAGCTGGGAGGGGGATGATGTCATCGAGCAGGTGTCCCCTGCTTTGCCGGCGGAAGGGCGTTCCCCCGAGCCAGCTGCGTCCACGCCGCCAGTGCCCAGCGCTCGACCCACGGCGCCAGAGCAAGCCCCACGCGAGCCGGCAATGGTGCCCGTGCCTCCCGTCGAGCCGCCCGCAACTCCAACGCTGCCGCCGATGCAACCCGCGCCACCTCCCGAGTTCGAGTTGGACGAGGAGTGCACCCCCGACGACATCCGCATCTATCTGGTGGCGTCTGAGGGTGAACTGTTCGCCTACAATCCAGCGGACGGTGAGCTCGAAGCACGCGGTAGCTTGCTGTGCGAGGCTGGAGGGACGACGCCGTTTTCCATGGCCGTCGATCGCTTGGGCCAAGCCTTCGTGCTCTACCAAGACGGCAACCTGTACCGCGTCAGCACACGGAACGGCGCCTGTGAGGCAACCTCCTTCGAACGCGAGCAAGCCGGCTTCGCGCGATTCGGAATGGGGTTCGCGCGCAACCTCGACAAGGGCATCGACGAGCTCTTCGTCACGGAGATCAACTTCGACGAGCGTTCGCTCGGGCTGGGGCGCATCGATACCGATTCGTTGGAGCTCTCGTTCATTGGTCAGCACCCCGACGGTTTCGGCAACGTGATGGAAATGACCGGCTCCAGCGACGGCATGCTACACGGCTTTTCCGTCGACGGCCTGGGTGGCTGGGTCGTCGACATCGACAAGAGCACGGGCGCCTATCTCCAGCAGACGTACCTGGAGCTCAGCCAGACGCCGACCTCTCTCGCTTTTGCGTTCTTCGATGACGACTACTACATCTTCGCATCCGAGACGGGCGCTGGCAGCGATGTCTTTCGCTATCGTCCCGCCGACGGCACTCTGTCGCAGATCGACAGCATCGGGCGCACCATCGTGGGTTCGGGCGTTTCGACCTGCAAACCAGAGCTGTGAGCGTGTTGTCGCTCGCCCCTTGGGCGGACAATCGAACCAGGGTGACCGCTCCGGCTTGGATTTGGCGCCAGCTGGCTCTAGTCTGCGCGGGTGTTGATCCCGACCAACCCGAGTTGGCTGCGCGTCTTGTTCTGGGGCCGTGGCACGACTTTGAAACGCACGTGGCTGCGCCTCCTGCTCGCGACGCTATTGGCCGTGGCGGTCACGGTCGCCCATCGTCGCTACGGGCTGACGAGCGAACTGTCGGTAGCGCCCTTCACGGTCGTGGGGTTGGCGCTGTCGATCTTCTTGGGCTTTCGCAACAACACCTCCTACGACCGCTTCTGGGAGGGGCGAAAGCTCTGGGGCGCGTTGGCCAACACGGCGCGCACCGGTGCGCGGCAAGTGCTGACGCTGTGCGACGCTGACGAAGCCCGAAAGCAGGACCTGATCTACGCCATCATCGGCTACGTACACTCCTTGCGGCTTCACCTGCGCTCACAGCAAGACTACGCCGAGCTCGCGCCGTTCTTGCCACAAGCCTTGCACGCCTCTCTGCCTCGAGAGAAGAACCCGCCCATCGCCATCTTGCTGTGGTTGGGGCAGCAGTTTCGAGT
This sequence comes from Polyangiaceae bacterium, assembly GCA_050301735.1. Lineage (GTDB taxonomy): Bacteria > Myxococcota_A > Polyangia > Polyangiales > Polyangiaceae > SZUA-265. Next base: position 6,573 of record JBNKZR010000211.1, read on the forward strand.
CGAGTACGATGCCGGTCGCGTGCACGCCATGCACCTGCCGCTGCTCGAGGCGACCTTGGAGCAGTTGACCAACGTGCAGGGCGGCTGTGAACGCATCAAGGCCACCCCCATTCCGTTCATGTACACGGTGCTGATGCATCGGGTGGTGTTCTTCTATTGTTTTGGTTTGCCTTTTGCGTTGGTGAACTCGGTCGGGACGTTCACGCCCGTCGTGGCGGCGTTCGTGGCCTACGTCTTCTTCGGGCTCGACACCCTGGGCGAAGAGATCGAAGACCCGTTCGGCCTCGACGCGGCGGATCTGCCGCTGGACGCGATCTCACGCATGATCGAGGTGAACCTGCGACAAGCCCTCGCAGAAGAGGCGCTACCGCCATTGCTGGAGCCGGTGGACAGCGTGTTGAGCTAGCGCTCGGCTGCAAGGGCTCTGGCGCCCGACTCCATTCTGCTGTTGCGTCGAATGAGCGTTCGCGCATCGCGCCTACTCATTCAGTGCCAGTAGCCCGCGAGGGCCGCGACGGGCGGTGCGATGAAACCCAGGGTCACGAGCGCGACAGCGGCCGTTGCGCTCGCCGCCCCACGTTGACGTAGCCGCCCGGCGAGACCCGCCGTGGTGAGCACGCTCGTCAAGCCGTGGCGCAGGTGAAGCGCGAAGAGCAGCGCGGCCAACACGTAGCTGGTGGCCACCAAGGGAGAAGCCAAACCCACGACCAAGTTGTGATGCACGTCACCAGCGACGTAGCTCGGGCTCGCGGGGCCGTACATGTGCGCGACGTGGTAACAGAGCCAGGCGAGCACGAGGCTGCCGGTAAGAGCCATGCGCCTGCCGAACCAGGTGCTGCGAGTGGGATGTTGGCGTCGGTAGCGTGTCGTTCGGGCGCGCCGCGCACGCAGGGCCAGCCGCAGCGCCAAATAGGCGTGAGTCACCAGCAGCAACACGAGGCCCGCACGCATGGCATTCAGAGGCGCGAAGCGGCGCAGGAGCAGGGCGTACTCGTTCATCGTGTCGGCGCCGGCGAAGACGCCCAGGCTGCCGGCCATGTGCAGGAAGGCCCAGCCCGTCATCAGCAGCCCGGTGCTGGCGGCCAGGGTTTTTTGCACGATGGAGTTGCTCGCGCTGGTGCACGCCTTGGCTGGGGGCGATGGGCGCAGCGTTTTCGGAAGCGACGTGGAGCGGTTCACGCTGGACACGATGCCGCCCAGGGTGCCCTTTCGCAAACGAGCTTTTCTCGCTAGCATTGATGAGAATGACTCAAGAGTTACCCAAGCTGGATGCCCTGGTCACCTTCGCCGCGGTGGCCAAGGGTCGGAGTTTCTCTGGTGCCGCCAAGGCATTGCACGTCACCCCCAGCGCCGTCAGTCACCGCATTGTCGACTTGGAGTCACAACTCGGGGTACCCCTCTTCGTGCGCACGACGCGCAGCGTGCGACTCACGCCCGCCGGGCGCGAGCTGTGGCAAGCGGTCGACGCTGGGCTCGAACAGATCCGCGAAGCGTGGTCGAGCGTCCGCGCCGGTGCTGCCGTGCGCACGCTGACCGTCAGTTGCTCCCCGTCGTTTGCCATTCGCTGGCTCCTGCCCAACATCGGCGAGTTTCGCGCGCTCCAGCCGTCGCTGGTCGTGCATGTCGCAGCGGACGACCGCATTGCCGATCCGCGGCGCGACGACATCGACGTCTGCATTCGCTACGGTGCCGGCAAGTATCCCGGGGTCGAAATCGAGCGCTTGACCAGCGAGTACGTGTTTCCGGTCTGCAGTTCGCAGTTTGCCCAGCAACACCGGTTGACGCGCGCGTCCCAATTGACGCGGTTGCCGCTCCTGCATCACGACGTGATGAAGGAGCACCCCGGGCGCGTGGACTGGCCGCGTTGGTTCGGGCGCGCCGGTCTACAGCCCACCGCGGCGCGTGCGGGCACGCGCTTCAGCCATGCGCACATGGCCTTGGCAGCTGCCCTCGCGGGGGAAGGTGTCGCTCTGGGGCGCACGTCTCTCGTTCAGCAGGACCTGGCTCGTGGGCACCTGGTGGCGCCCGTCAAACCGCGTGTACGTTCGGGCCTGAGCTACTGGCTGGTCACAGAAAGAGGCCGAAGAGATGACGTCGATGTCTTTGCCAGCTGGCTTCGTGGTGCGCTCAAGGGCAACCCTGGCGCCCGGTGCTGATGATGATGTCGTCCATCCACACGTCGATGTCGTTGCTGCTGAAGCTGTGCCAGCCAAAGACAGCCTCGACGAACTTGCCGTCCATCCAGTTGTCCGGCATGGCGCCGTTTTGCCATTGGTCCGCGGCGGTGATGGAGTGCACCTCTTCGCCGTCGGCCCAGGCGTGCAGCTCGTTGGGAGTCTGATCGGCGATGAAACCGACCTCGAAGCAGATCCAGGTGTTGGCGGGCAGTGCCGGGCCCATGCCCCACTGATCCATCAAGGGGGAGATGTTGTCGCTCGGGACCTCGTTGGTGCCGATGGTGCCCTTGATTTCGCCGAAGCGGATCTCGTCGTTGGCGCTGCCGGGTTCACCCCGAATGGCGAAGATGTGTTCGTGGTTGTCGCCGGGGTTTTCCCCGAGTTGGCGTGTCATGTACACCCACGCCGTGAGGTAGACTTTGTTCGTGCCGGCGGGCAGGGGCCACGCGATCTGCGCAGGGTTCGAACCGCCGTGGAAGTGAATGGATTGGCTGCCGGAGACTGCCTGATCGCTGCTGATCAGCGCGGCCGTCTCGCCCGAGGGGTTCTGGCCATTGGCAACCCAAGCCACGAAAGTGTCCCAGCCTTCGGGCGCCGCGCCGACGCTACCGGTCTCGAAGTCGTCGGAGAAGAGTACCTCACCTTCGCCCATCACTGGAGGGTCGGTCGGCATCATCTCGCCGCTGCCGTCGCCGCCGGCTCCGGCGGGTTCACCTCCGGCCGCTTCCGTCGGGTTTGGATCCGATGGCATTCCGCCCGCACCTTCTGCCGCTGGGGCGGTCGGGGTCGTTGCCGGCGTGGTGCCTTCGGCCGGCGTGGGAGCTATCGGCGTGTCCGGCGTTTCTGCCGGCGCTGGGCTCGACGGAGCTGGCTCGGGGCCGGTGCTCGGGAGCGTCGCGGCGCCGCCGGGTGCCGGCGCGCCGGGCGCCTGCGTGGCTCCGGGAGCGGGTTGGGTCGCAGCAGGCGTCTGCCCGCCAGCGACCGGAGCTCCGGTTCCGCCCGCGGCAGGAGCGCCCGCAGGCGTGCCGCCGGTGGTTGGTCCCGGGCTAACGGCCGTGGCGGCGTCCTGATTGCCCGAGTCGTCAGCAGAACATGCGACGAGGGCGGTGACGGAGAGCAGGGCTGAACAGGCCGAGAGGCGCAGGCGCGACATGAGCCGACACTGGCACGCTGCCAGGGGCGAGGCCAGAGCTTCGGCGAGCGCACCGACCCAGCTCGGCACCGGTGCGAAGCTTGTGCGACGGTGCTGAGCCCCAGGTGCACCGAGAAGCAGCCGAAGGCTCCCGATCGGGGAAAATTTTCTGTGCGGGCGTTCGCGGTGCGATCCGTCGGACTCGCAAGCTCGGCTTGTCGTCCCGGTGGGGGCTGGTGGGTTGGAGGCTCGCTGGAAGCGGTGCGCCGGCGGCGGCGGGCCGGACGTGGCGCAGGTGGCACAGGCCGTCTGGCAGGACCTGCTTCGATTGTGCGGAGCTTTGGGTACAATGGCCCGATGGGCGTTTCGGGAAGGCGACCCGCAGCAGGTGTGCGTGCGGCGATGGGATTGAGTGCGGGCCTGGCATTGGTTGGATGCTTGGTCAGCAAGGGAGCGCCCGATCAGACGTCGACGAACACGTCGGGCGAGGTCACCGACGCTAGCGACGCGGCTTCCGGAGGCGGGAGCGACGGGTCGCTGGAGGCTGCGCCCACGCCCGAGGGCTCGGATGACTCCACGTCGCCCAGCGGCAATGGCGATCCAGAAAATCCGGTGTGCGAAGGCAGTGCTGTCAGCTGCGACTTGCTCAACACCGATGCCTGCGGAGACGTCCTCGGATGTTCGCTGGCTGTGGGCTGTGTGACCGTGGAGCGGGTGGACAATTGCCAGGGGCTCGCGCCGCGCGCCGGCTGCGAGTCGGTGCCCGGTTGCCGCTGGGACGGGGAGCAGTGCGACGGCGAGCTCGACTCGTGTGAAGCGCTGAGCTTCGACGATTGCGTCGAGTTTGCGACCTGCGCGTGGGAGGTGAGCGGCTGCGGCGGGGGCGTCGTTGACTGCGCCGCCTTGTCCGCGGCGCAGTGCCTCGAGCAACCGGGGTGCGAGTTGGCGCCAGAGCTCGAGGGCTCGCTGTCCGGAAGCGACACACCTTCCGCAGACGAACCCGGCGCGCCGGATGTGAGGGCCGGCTTGGACGAAAGCGCCGGACCCGAAGGAAACGCAGGACCCGCGCCCGAAGGAAACTCGGGACCGGAGCCCGAAGGAAACGCAGGACCGGACGAGAGCGTCGAGCAAGCAAACCCCGACGAGCTGACCATCGACGAGGGCGCGACTGCCGACGGCGGTGTGAGCTTGCCTGAGCCGGGCCCAGACGGCGACCCGGCAGCGCCGGACGCCGATCCCGCGACGGTGCCTCTCGGGGAGTCGGTGCTCGTGTCCACTTCGCTGCCGGAACTCGACGCCTCCGCGTGCGACAACACGGCTGAAGTCAACCTCGACGGGACGTCCGTCGCTGGTGAGACGAACCTCATCTCCTACGGTGACGGGACGTCCACACACTGCACCCACGAGCCCGAACCCGGTACCGTCTGCCTGTACGGGACGGTCGCAGATGCACAGCCGGACTACTCGAACTGGGGCGTAAGCTTGGGGTTGCGCATGGCGGTGATGGACGAGGATGGCGCCATCGTCGAACCGTTCGACGCCACGGCTTACGGCGCTGCGATCCAGGGCTTCCGCTTGCGCTTGGATCTGCAGAGCGAAGCGGGCGTGCGCATCGGCCTGAACTTCGCTGGCTATCCGGAAGACCAGTCGTTGCTGTATGGAGGAGGCAACTTGCTGAGCGACAGTGCGGTCATCGGGGCGGGCTTTCGGCAATTCTCCTTGCCCGACTGGCTAGAGGATGGGCCGAGTGCCGTGGAGCCGGACAACATCAATCTGCTCAGTGTTGCGGTCTTCACCGAAATGGGTGAGGCGCACGACTACGTCCTGTGCGTCAGTGAGTTCGACTGGCTCGACGCCGACGGCAACGTGGTCCAGGTCACGCGCTGAAGCAGAAGAACGAGGTCGTCGGCGTCACGCGCAGACGAGAGAGAACGAGGTCGTCAGCATTCGGCGCTGACGCGAAAGAGCTACACGACATGGCAAGAATCGATCTCATCATCGGACCGGTGGGCGCCGGCAAATCGACGTTGGCGCGCCGCCTCAGCGCAGAACACTCCGCCGTCAACTTCAATCTCGACGAATGGATGGCGCGCCTGTTCCGTCCCGATCGGCCCGACGAGGGCGTCATGGGTTGGTATGTCGAGCGCGTGGAGCGCTGCATCGATCAGATTTGGGCGCTCACCCAGAGCTGCCTGGGCGCTGAGACGAACGTCGTCTTGGAGCTCGGCCTGATCCGCCGAGCCGATCGGCTGCGCTTCTACCAGCGCGTGCGCGAGGTGGATGCGCCCTTGACGATCCACGTCGTCGAGGCCGACCGCGACGTACGCCGCGAGCGCGTCGAACGGCGCAATCGTGAACGCGGCGACACCTTCGCGATGGAAGTGCCGCCGGAAGTGTTCGAGCTCGCGAGCGATCTGTGGGAACCCCCCGACCACGCCGAGGACCCCCCGGGGCAAGTGCTCTACCTCGAGACCTGAGCCCACTGCTTCGGCAAGGTCATCTTGGGCGCACAGTCCGCCTCCACCCGCGATGAGGGTTGCTCTATGGCGCGCTGCGACAGGACTACTTCGTGGCGCGCTGCGACAGTCTACTCCACGGCGCAGTGCGCTAAGATTACACCCGTGGTGCGAGAGTTCGAGCTGAACAATCTCTGGGATCCCTCCTATTGCCATTCCGCGGCGCGTGAACGACCATCGCGCTCGCCATCAGCCCGAGGGGTGGTCCTGCAAGCGGGTGGCCTGCCGTGTTCGCGAGTGTCTCGGGGTTGCGGCAGATGAACAGCATCTGAACAACCGACAAAGATACCCCAAGCATA
>JBNKZR010000212.1:0-12688 GCA_050301735.1 Polyangiaceae bacterium
TCGAGTTGCCTCTTGTGGAGGCTCCGGCGCACTCGAGCCCTTGCCTCGACTCAACAGCAACAAGCCGCCGGCCAACACCACCACGGTCCCCGCCAACAATGACAAGTAGCCACGCCCCCGCTTCGGGATGGGCGGCAGAGGTGCCCCGTCCAATTCCTCGGCGGGCTCGGCGGGTGCACTCACCCCGCCGGTATCGAGCGCGGGCGTCCGCCCAGCCGCGGGCGCGGGCTCCGGCGCCGTGTCGCCGGCCGCTTTGGCATACTCACCCGAGGTTGGTTCACCTGCTGCATTCACGTCCGACTCCGGCTCTTGACTGGATGTGTAGACGGTCGCAGATGCCGGCACGGCGTCCAGATGCGGGGTGAAGCGCTCCGCCCAGGAGTCGTCACCTGCCGCGAACGGTCGCAGTGCGTCTGACAGCTCGTGCACGTCCGCGAAACGCCCCTCGAGGTCGACGCTGAGACAACGGTCCAAAACGGCCTCGAACTCATCCGGCACCTGCACGTTCAGTTCGCTCAGCGGCCGTCGCTTCCCTTCGATCACCGAGCGAATGATCTGCGGGACGGAGTGTCCGTTGAACGGCATCTGCAGGGTGAGCAGCTCGAACATCAGTACCCCCAAGCCCCAAATGTCCGAGCGGGTGTCGAGCTCCTTGCTCGCTTCGAACTGCTCGGGGGACATGTACAGCGGCGATCCGACCAGCATCGTGTTCTGGGTGAGCTTCAGGTGGGGTGCCGTGTGGTTCGCGAGCGACTTGCTCACGCCGAAGTCCAGCAGCTTGAGCAGGGGCGGACGGCCCGATCGACACATCAGGTACAGGTTCGGCGGCTTCAGATCGCGATGTACGATCTGGTTGGCATGGGCGTCGGCGAGTGCGTCACAGATCCGTCTCACGACGGAAGCGACTTCGAGCAGGGTGAAGCGTCCCAACTTCAGCTGTAGCGCCTCGAGCGTCTCTCCCTCGAGGTACTCCATCACCATGTACGGAACGCCGTCCTCACGGGCGCTCACGTCCAGAACCCGCACGACATGCTCGCTGCGGATCCTCGCCGCGGCTCGCGCCTCGCGACGAAATCGCTCCGACGCCTCCGGATGATTGGCAAAGCTGGGCAGCAGGAACTTGATCGCTACGCGCTGTTCGAGCTCCGTGTGCCAGGCAGCAACCACGATCCCCATGCCCCCAACACCGATCACCTCCTCGACGCGGTACTTGTTCGCCAAAAGCTCGCCAACCGCGACAGGACTCTGTGCGGACGACTCGGCGGTGGGCGTGTCCGCTGGGATCGGCTGGGACATGAGCCGCAGTATGGGCAGCTCGGAGTGCCGTGAAAAGTAGTTCCGTGTACGAAATAGACTTACTCAACTGGACCTCTGATGAGGCGCGCGGCTGCGCGGTGGGACGCTCGCGCGACGGCCGCTTGTTCTCGCCATGCCACGCATGGTGAACACGGGTAGACACGGATCTCGTCTCGACGACTCGAGCGAAGCCCAGTGCCGCAAGACGCGGCGATGGCCAGCCACGCGAACCCCGACGAGCCCGGGGAGCGGACCCGCGCGAAAAGCCCGCCGCGCCCTGCGAGGTGGCTGGGCGCGACCGCCCGGTTCGGCCGTCGTCCCAGCTCACCAGAGCGGAAGTTGGGAGCAGCGCTGGCGACCGACGGATGGTCGGTCTGGAAGCCACACTTTCGCGCAGAGATTTCGCGTCGCGGTTGTGGGACGGGTGGGGCTGCGCTATCCGGGTCGCACGCTGGGCGGTGCGCCCTGCCTCACATCAAGGAGAGCACGACAATGACGACACGAAAAGCTTCCGCGGTTTGGAACGGCGCGCTCAAAGAGGGCAAGGGAACGATGAAGTACGGCGCGTTCGAAGGAGCCTACACCTTCGCATCGCGCTTCGAAGAGGGCAAGGGCACGAACCCAGAGGAGCTCGTGGGCGCCGCACACGCCGGCTGCTACTCGATGTTCCTTTCGGCGCTGCTGAGTAAGCAGGATCTCACCCCAGAAAGCGTCAGCACGACCGCCACCGTCGAACTCGGCCAAGACAACGGCCCCAAAATCACGTCGATCTCGTTGGCTTGCGAAGCCAAGGTTCCCGGCATCGACAACGACGCGTTTCAGAAGCTGGCGGCTGAAGCCAAAGAAAAGTGCCCGATCTCGCGCCTGTACGCTGGCACCGAGATCAAGGTCGAAGCCAAACTCCTGAGCTGACACCAACCGGCGGCTCGCCCAGCGCTGGGCAGCAACCGGGCGCGGTTTTTCGGGCCCTCACCCATCGGGGGCCGGAAAACTGCCCGACAATCGTACTCGCTCATTTAGCATCGTCGGTGCCTTGTCGCTTTCGGTCACCGAGCTTCTGCGTTGCCCCCATTGTCACGCCAATGTGACGGATGAACACCCGCTTCGCTGCACGGGCTGTGGACGATGCTACCCGCTCTTGGGGGACATCCCCGTCCTGATGCGGGACCCCGACGCGCAGCTCGAACGCTGGTCTGAGGCGCTCTGGCAGTTCATCGCCGAAACGGACGAGGCGGCCAAACACGTGGCGAGTGCGGTGGTGAACAGCGCTTCGACCGCGTTGACCCGTCAGCGTTTGACGGCGGTCGCCGAGAGTCTGCCACTGCACCGCGATGCCATCAGCGAGCTCTTCCACGAAGTGGGTATCGAACCTCGTCGTGGCCGGACCAGAAGCGACCACGGTACTTCGCTCCTCTCCTACTACACGCTGATCCACCGCGACTGGGGCTGGCCGCCGGAAGTGGACGAGGTCACCCCATCGCTCGAGGCCATCATCAGCTCCCTGCCGGAAGGCTTTTTCTTGGGTCAAACGCTCGTGCTGGGAGCGGGCACGGCACGCTTGGCCTGGGACTTGGGTCAGCGCTTGCCCAACCCCGGAGTCGTAATCGCCTTGGACGTCAACCCACTGCCCTTCCTCGTCACGGCACGACTGATGCGAGGTCAGCGCGTCGAAGTCTACGAGCTCCCCGGTCACCCAAAGCGCGCCTCCTTCGCTGCGCTTCGGCGCGTGCTCGAGGCGCCCGACCTGCCGCCGCCCGAACTCCGCCTGATGTTGGCTGACGGTCTGGACCCACCACTGGCGCGCGGCAGTTTCGACACGGTGATCACTCCCTGGTTCGTCGATCAGGTGCCCGAAGACGCGCAGACTGTCGTGTCCCTGGTGCACGACTTGCTGACGGAGGGCGGCAGCTGGATCAACCACGGCCCTCTCGTCTACGACCCGACTCACACCGCGCCAGCCCATCGCTACTGCGCCGACGAATTCCTGCAGCTCGTCGCTCGAGGCGGCTTTCGGGTGACGAGTGCGAAGTACGAAACCGCGCCCTATTTCGCTTCACCCATTTCCAGTCAGGGGCGCACGGAAACCGTGCTCACCCTGCACGCGCACAAAACGCCTGCTCTCGACGTGCCCGCGGTGGAGCCCGAGTGGCTGCGCCCCGAAACTCGAGATCGCACACCGGTGCCGAAGCTCGCCGGTCTGGAGGGCTACGAAGCGCCGCATCCCGTCGTCTCCCGCGTGGCGGCATTGATCGACGGGACACGCAGTGCGCGCGACATCTGCCGCGTGCTCGTCGACGCGGGCACGATCGCCGCTGACGGCAACGAACAAACGGTCGTCTACGGCTGCTTGAAAGTGATCTACCAGGCCCTCGGAGCCGGCGGCAGACCTGCGGCAGGGCGCTGACTCCTCAGCTGCAGGGAGCGTAGGTTCCGATGGGCGCACCGAAAGTGGGCCACCTCTCCACAGTGCTGAGCGACATGCCCGTGTCGCAGGCAGGCCGCAGGTCTGCGCGGCTCAGGTGTACAGATCCGGCAAGTCGCCGGTTGCCCCGGACTCGTCACCGAAGGTGGTGACCTCCGAAGCGCCCATGACCTGCGCCAGCGTCACGAGCAGCTGGTTGTTGTCTTTGGCGTTGCCTTCGCCGTAGGTGACTACACGCCCCGTATCTAGTTTGCCTCCACCACCGCCGGCAAGCAGGTAGGGCATGCGCCGTAGGTCGTGTTGTGGCGATTCACCGATCTCCGTTCCCCAGAACACCACGGTGTTGTCGAGCAACGTGCCGTCACCTTCTTGGTAGGAGTCGAGCTTGGTGAGTAGGTAGGCTAGCTGCTCCGCGAACCAAACGTGGATCTCCCCGTACTGTTCGTAGCCCTCACCATTCCATTGGTGCGAAATGTCGTGGTGGCTGGCATTGATTCCCAACCAAGGAAAGAAGTGCTCACTCTCCGCATAGTTCCACTGGATGGTGATGATGCGGGTTTGGTCGCAGGCCAGAGCCGCCGCGGCCAGGTCCATCTGCAGCTGACCCGTCGCTTCCATCGTGGCATCGTCCAGGAGATCCATGCTTGGGGGCGCAGGCGGGACGGCGCATCCGCCCCCTTCGACGACGCCCTTTCCACCCGACGCTAGTGACGCAGAAAGGCGCTCCTCGATCGTGCGCACGGCAGTCAAGTGCGCATCCAGCTTGAGGCGGTCTTCGGCGCCCAGCCGACCCTGCAAACGCTCGATCTCACGCAGCGTCAGGTCGAAAACACTGCGACGCTCAGCGCGCAGCTGCTCGAGTGCCGGGTCCACGCTGCCCATGTCTGCCGGATCGGCGGAAACCGCATTGGCAAACAGGGCATTGAAGACATCCGCTGGGTCCTCGCGCGGGGGCACCGGTTGGTCTGCGCCCGTGTAGGAAATGCGACCACGCACTTCGGAGTCCCGCACGTGCACCCCGAGCTCCAAAGTCGGAAACGTGGTGGGCGGGTTCAGAACCTTGGCAAGGTGTTGGTCGATCGAAATGCCTGAGCCCCAGCCGGACGTTGCCATGAAGCTCTGAAACGTCCCGGTACCCAGCGGGCGTGCCGTCAACAAGCCGCCGATCCCGCGGGCGTGCTCGGAGCCATTCATCGCGCCGGCAAAGCCGTTGTCCCCGACGACGGTTGGGTTGTGGGTGATGTTGTCCAAGAACAGGAGCTTGTCCGCATGAGGCTCGAGCGGCGCGGTGTACTGAGGGAACGTCATCGAGTCCCCCTGCTGCGTCGGCCAGAATAGGTCGTTGCGCGTGCCATTCGGCGTCGCCATCACGACCAAACGCGTCGGAGGTGACTCCTGCCCGCGGGCACGGTCGATGTCCAACAACGGAATTGCAGCGGTACCGGCGAGCGCCCCCCGCATCAGGTTACGTCGAGAGAGCCGAGGCGCGCGGGGCATCGTCAGCCGCTCTCGTGATCGATGGCTCATTGGGTCACCTCCTGCGTGACGGCGCGTCGGTAGAGGAACGCTTCCGTCTGAGTCGTTGCGATGATGAGTTCCATCAAGCTGGCTCCACTCTGAGTGAACGAGGCCCGAAGGGGGGACAGCGAACAGGCATCGCCATCCTCTTCACCGCGCCCCATGGCGAATTTGTACCACTGTGTCGCAACGCAATCTTTGACTTGCTGACTGCCAGCAAGCCGCTGAGCCATTTCGGGCACACCGGTGAACGGTCCGTCCAAGTCGTCGGTAGCTACGAACTCGCCGGACAGGTCGATCTCTTGCCCGCCTTCCGTCGTTCGATAGTTGCCCACCGAATCGAAACTCTCGAACGCAAAACCGATCGGATCCATCAACGCGTGGCAACCGGCGCATGCGGCCGACTCGGAATGAGAACTGAAGCGCTCCCGAGCCGTCGACGCGTTGGGATCAGGAGGCGTCGCGTCCACGTCGTCAGGTGGAGGCGGGGGCATGTCGCAAAGCAGCTTCGCGCGCACGAACTTGCCGCGCAAGACGGGGGACGTCTGGTCGGGGTGGGACGTGACGGAGAGAAAGCCCGGCAGCGTCAGAATGCCAGCCCGTTGTTGTTCGGGAGGAAGGCTCACCACGCTGTTGCTCGCCGCGACGCCGTAAAGGTCTGCCAAGGGTCCCGACGCCAAGCCCAAAGGAGAGCTCAACAGCTCGGTCAGGGTCGCCTGCTGGCCCCAAATCAGTTGCTCGATGACGGCCTGAGTCTCTGCCTGCATCGCGCTTCGCATCTCGTCGCTCCACAACGGAAAGCGTTCGACATCCTTCGTCGTGATGTCCAGGCGGGTGACTCCCAGCCACTGACGGTAGAACTCGGTGATGGCGCTGCGAGCCCGTGCGTCGTCCAGCATCTGGCGCGTCGCAGCCGCCACTTGCTCCGGCGAATCCAGACCGCCTGAGGCAGCCAGATCGAGCAGAGCATCATCCGGACCCGACGCCCAGAGCAAGTACGAGAGCCGCGTCGCCGTCTCGTAGCCGTTGAGCCGCACCATGCCCTGGTTGGGCACATCCGAGCCCGTGTACTCGACGCGGAAGAGGAAATGGGGCGATTGCAGCATGGTGCGGATCATCACCTCGATGCCTTTTTCGAACGTATCGCCAACCGCGTAGGCCTCCATCAGTGTGTCGATGTCTTCTGGCTCCAGCGCTCGCCGGTAAGCGCGCCGCCCGTAACTCTGAGCAAACTCCAGCGCACACGCATCGTCCGCAGCTGCCGCACAGGGCAGAAGGTTCGTCAGATTGCCGACCGCTTCGGCCGCTATCGCTTCCGCAGCGTCCAGGTAGCGCTCGGCGTGCAGAGAGGAAACAGTCAGCACCAGGGCGTTGTTGGAAAAGCCGTCCGAAATCTCGTCTGCGGGGAAGGCATCAGCCGGCGAGGACATGATGCCGAACAGGTCGCGAACCGTGTTGTTGTACTCGAAACGAGTCAGGCGCCGCAGGGGCGTGGGAGGCCGTTGCAAGCTGTTGCAGTCGATGGTTGCGGCCCCATCTTCGGTGGGCACCGTATCGGGCGCGACGCTGGGCCCTGGATTGGCCGGCGTCCCCGGGGGCAACTGTTCGCCCGGCGCACTGGGAACGGCCCCTCCCGAAGCTGCGCCGGAGGCGACTGGAGCCCCCGCTACCCCGGCTCCCCCACCGACGGGGCCGACCGCACCGGAAACCGAGTCACTCTCAGCCCCCGCAATGTTGGCTCCCCCGGTCGGGTCGCCCATGGCGTCGCTGCTCCCGCCGGCGCAGCCAACGCCGCCGAACGACAGCATCACACTGCCGAACGACAACAGAACCCTGGCAACGGTCGTCGTCTCGACGCCGACGATGGACGTGCGCGAGCAAACATCGTTCGTCGAGAACGGCATCGGGCGGGGTTTCCGTCGAGCGGTCATCACATTCCTCCGAGCTTGGGCGCGCGTTTCAGCAAGCGCTACCTCTGTTTGGCAGCAAGCTGTCGTCCCGCCAAGGCGCGAGCGAAGCATTCGAGCTCGAGACAGAAGGTGCTCACTCAAATTGAACGGGGACGCGAACTGTACCGCGCAACAGAATGCGGATTTTGTCGCGGCCATTTTCGACAGTTATCAAAAAATCCGCTTCGTCGCGTCATGAACTGGAATCGACAACAGCCTCGAGCGAAACGTCACTCCGACCGGTACTGCATCTGCGGCGCATATCCCCCGTTGGTTCTGCCGAAAAGGACACCGCCCCAGACGCACTCGCTGAAAAACACTCACCAACGACCATCAATCAACGACGGGTGGCCCGCTCCCCGCGTGGGCCGCTGGCGCGCCCCAGGCACTCAGCCGTTGCGCCAGTACTGCCGCTGTTCACTCTGTACGCGTGCCAACCGTTGTTGCTCCTGGAGGAACGCACCGTAGGTCGTCGGAACACGTGTATCTTGGAAGAACTTCGCCATCACGAGGGCCGCGGCCGCCGCGTCGTCCGTCGCGCGGTGGGCCGTTTCCAGTTCGATGCCCAACAGCTCAGCCATCGCCCCCAGCGCTTTGCTCTTCTCGTCTTTGTGGAGCTCTCGCGCCCAAATCAACGGGTCGATCCACCGCACCTTGGGGCGCGCCGCCGGCGGCAAGGCCCCACGAGCGCCCCCTGCCCGCTGGATCTCCTCCAACACGAAACGTTGATCGAACTCGGCGTTGTACGCAACTGGCACCAAACCCTGCATCGCTTCGAGAAGTTCGGGCAGAACCTCTGCAAACGTGGGCTTGTCCTTCACGTCGTCGTCACTGATACCGTGGACGTCGAAGGCCTCTTTGGGGATCGGACGCTGGGGATTGATGAGCCAATCCTTCTTGTCGACGATCGCGCCACCTTTGAGCGTGACCAAGGCGATCTCGACGATACGGTCGACAGCCGCATCGCGCCCGGTCGTCTCCGTGTCGATGGAGACCAACGGTAGCTCATCGAGCAGTGTCTGAGCATCGAACTCGTCCGCCAAGCCGGCGGCGGCCACGCGCAACAGGTGAGCGATGCCCGGGTAGTGCTTGCCCGTAGGAAAGCACCCTTGCCCTTCGAAACTGAAGCGCACTCAGTTCGCCTTCTCGGCTGCTTTGGGGGCCGCAACTGGCTGATCTGCGGGTTGTTTCGCAGACGTCGCCTCTGCCTTCGAGGCCCCTTCTGCGGCGGCTGCACCACCAGCTCCGAGCTCATTTTCGGCCGGCTTGGGCGCAGCGGCAGAGGGCTTGCCCGAGCGCAGCTCCACTTCGAGCTCGATCCACGGCTCCAAGTCCTCCGACAAGTCGAACTTCTCGAGATCGAAGTGCCGACCGTTGATGAACAACATCGGCGTTCCTCGCAACCCGAGCTTGTCGGCTTGCTTGCGGTCGGCGTTCACCAGATCCGCAACGGCTTCGCTCTTCACGTCGTCCTTGAACTTGACCATGTCGAGGCCGAGTTCAGCCGCGAGCTTCTCGATCGTCTTTTCGTCCAAAGCGGTCTGGTTCGCGAACAGCAGGTCGTGCATCTCCCAGAACTTGCCTTGTTTAGCCGCAGCGACCGCAGCGCGGGCCGCAGCCTCCGCGTGCTCGTGACCGCTCAACGGATAGTGTTTGAAGACGACCTGCACTTTGTCTGCGTGCGTCTTGGCCGTCTTGCGGAGCAGGGGCGAAGCCATGCCGCAGAACGGACACTCGAAGTCCGCCCACTCGACGATGGTCACTACGGGATCCGTCGCGCCCTTGGCGGGCGAGTCGCCCAACGACACCTCTTTGATTGCGTCCGGCGAGAAGCGGGCTCGGAACGCTTCTTCGGCCTGAGAGCGGGTCTTGCCCTTCGTGACCTGCGAGGTCAGAAAGCGGGCCGCAGGAAGACACGCGTCACAGGAGCGCTTCTCGGTGACGCATTGGGCGACACTCACCGGCTGATCCGAACACGGGGCCAACAGCTCGCTCACCATCGTCGACCACTGCTCCTTCTCACGTTGAGTGAGCGTGGACGAGTCCACGCCCTGAAGCTCTATGGTTTTTGGCTTCACGGTGGTGGGTTGCTCGCCCTTGGCAGTGGTCTGACTTTGGCACGCCACCTGGCTCCAAAGTAGAAGACAAGAAAATAGAGCAGCGATGCACGATCGGAGCATGTAGGGAGACTAGCGGACGCGTGAGCAAGTTGGTAGCCCTGCAAGCCGAATGCTCCCCAGCGATCCCCCTTCCTGGAACCAGGCTCCGCCCCCATCGGCCCCCCCGCCTGGGGTGCGTCATCTGCTGGCAGTGGCGGGAGCCCGGGGTGGCGTCGGCACCAGCGTGATCGCAACGAACATCGCCGTGTATCTCGCCCAGTTGGGCCGCTCTGTATTGCTGGTGGATGCCAGCCCGTCCGGGGGCGCGCTGCACACGATGTTGGACATGGAGCCCCCGGCTCCGCCGACGGAAGATGACGTTTCCGAGGTGGACGAATTCCAGATTGTCGAGACGCCGATCCCCGGGCTGCGACTGCTACCCCAGGCCTACGCTTTTGGCGCGACGACGCCGCTGCGCCCAGGGCGCAAACCGCGTTGGGCACGCAAGCTGCGTCAGCAAGACGTGGACTACGTGCTGCTGGATCTCGGCACCGGCACTGCCCCCGCCAGCCTGGATCTCTTCTTGGGGGCGGACTTGGGCATGCTGGTCACGGCGCCCGATCCTCCCGCCGTCGAGGGCACCTATCGCTATTGCAAGGCGTTGTTCCAACGGCGCATGCGACGCTCCCTGCTCAGGGATCGCTTCCACCTGCGCTTGCTCGACCGCGCCCTGCATTCGGTCGAGCCGTTGCCTTCTCCGCAACGACTCGTGCGCACCATCGCTCGCTTCGAAACCGGAATGGCCGAAGGGGCTGCCAAGGAACTCGCCAAACTGCGTCCGCGTCTCGTCGTCAACTCCGCACGCTCGCGCGCAGACAGCGAGCTGGGTCTCGCCTTACGCGACATGGCCGAACGCTACCTCGGTGTGCACTTCGACTACACGGGGCACATCGAGCAAGACGACACGGTCTGGCTCAGTGTCGTTCGCCGTCGACCGCTACTCATCGACAACCCCACGAGCAAGAGCGCCCGCAACATCGAGCGCATCTCACGAAGAGTGCTCGGCCTCGTCGCACGCAAACAGGATGCGCAAACCGAGGCTATCCCTTTGCTCAAACCCGAGCCGACGCTCTACGACGTGTTGCTGACCCATCGTGGTGCGTCGGACGAGGAATTGCGTCGCGCCCACAAGCGCCTGCGAGACATCTACACCCGCGGTAGCCTGCCCCTGACGTCGCTGGTGCCGGAGGCGGACCTCGACAAGGCGCAAGCTCTCATCGACGAGGCCCAAGACACGCTACTCGACCCGCTGCGACGCCGTGCCTACGACGTCTCGACGTTCCCCGACGAAGAGGATGCTCCCGAGAGCCGACGCGGTGAACAAGACGCTGCACTCGAGGCGGAACGCGAGCTTCTGCGGCAAGAACTCGCCCGCGAACTCACTCCGCAATCGATCTTCACCGGCGAACTCCTGCGCAAGGTGCGTGAATCACAGAGCGTGGAGCTCGAACACATCGGAGCCCGAACCAAGATATCCCGGGCCTACCTCGAGGCCATCGAGGAAGAGAACTTCGCAGCACTGCCGGCCTTCGTTTACCTTCGAGGCTTCATCACGGAGCTCGCCAAGTACCTGAAACTCGACCCGCTGCAAGTCAGCCGCACCTACCTCAAGCGCTACCGCGAGTGGAAGACACAGCAAGAGCAACAAGCCCGCTGAGTCCACTTCGCAGTCTCGGACTCAGCGAGCAGGCGCGACGCGACGCCGCGTTCGCGGCGATGCTGTTTCTGGTGGCATTGTTGCCGCGGCTGTACGTGGCCTTGTTCTGGGCCAAAGAGCCCGTCTGGGATGGCCACTACTATCACTTCGGTGCCACGCGCATCGCGCAGGGGCTCGGCTATTCCGAAGACATTCTCATCGGCGGACAGAGCGTGTGGAAACCCTGGTGCCATTACCCCGTAGGCTACAGTGGAATGCTGGGCTGGGTTTACAAGTTGTTCGGCACCGGACTGTGGGTCGCGCCCACGACCAACGCCGTGTTCGGCGCGCTGACGGTGGTGAGCGTGTACGCCTTATCGCGACAATTCTTGTGTCCGGTGCGCTCCAAGATCGCCGGTATCTTGTGCGCGGGCCACCCCGGGCTCATCGCCTACACGGCGCTCTTGATGACCGAGCCGCTGTCGGCCTTTTCCCTCGTGTTGGGCGGGGTCATCGCCGCCTACGGACGGACCCGCCCCGCAGGCTGGTTCGGGTCGGGCATCGTGCTCGGCCTGGGGGCATTGGTCCGTCCGACGGCAGTGCTGGCGATACCCTGGCTCGCAGGCTTCTTCAGTGAACGAGGCGCGGCTCTGCGCACCTTGCTGCGGAGCCCACGACAATTGCTCGGCCAGTGGACAACGCCCATCCTGACGACGGCACTCGTCGGCGGGGTCGCCTTGGCGACGATCGCGCCGTGGACGATCCGCAACTGCAGAGTGATGGACGGCTGTGCCCTCGTGTCGACGAACGGCGGCTGGAATCTCGCCATCGGCGCCGTGACGGACACCGGTCGTTTCACCGCACTCAAGGCCGAGTGGGGCTGCCCGGGTCCTGGCCAAGTTCAGCAAGACCGTTGCTGGGGTGAGGTCGGCCGCAGGAAGATCGCCGAGGCGCCTCTGCGCTGGCTCTCGATGATCCCGAAGAAGCTCGAGCATACGTACAATCACGAAAGCTTCGCCGTCGGCTACCTGGCGGAGGCGGATCCGAGCGCCTGGCCCGAAGAACGCAAGAACTCGTGGCGAAGCCTGCTGACCGTCTTTCACCACCTCTTGATGTTCGCGGCGACGCTCGGCGCCGTGGGCATGCACTTCTCAGCCGAACCATGGCGCCGCTGGGGCGAAAAAGCGAAACGCGCTGTCGGGCCCGCGTTTTGGGTCCAGGCGAGCCTGCTCCTGTGCGTGCTCGCGTTCTCCGCCTACGCCCTCGAGGCCGCCGAATCACCGCTCTACTGGCTGATCGTGCTCGCCCCGGTCATCGCATTGCTGCCGCTGCCGGGGGCACCGCGGCTCGGCGCTGCCGGCGCCTACGCTTGGGGCCTGGTGTTGATGACGAGCGTCACTCACGCCATCTTCTTCGGCGATGACCGCTACCACCTGACGGTGAGTCCCGTGCTCTGTATGCTGGCTGCGGGCGCACTCCGTCCCCCCGCTCCGACGCCAAGTGCCTCCGCGAGCACGGGCGAAGAACCCAGCCCCACCACCCCGCCCCCCCAATGACCCGATGACCGCTCCCGCCAGCCAAAGCATCGCCACCAGCGCCCATACTTGTGGCTTCATCCCCGAGCCCTCCGGTAGTCCCGCGTTTGCTCCCGGCCGGGCGCAGCAACTCCCGCGCGCCCGCCTATCAGAGGGGCACCGGTAAGCCTAAT
>JBNKZR010000213.1:0-12683 GCA_050301735.1 Polyangiaceae bacterium
CGAGCAGGGCAAGCAGGAGCTGATCGCTTCGTGCGTCGGTCGCCCCTGGGAGCCCAACTGCGAGGTGAAGGAGTTTCAGCGCCGCGACATGGAGGCGCTGCTCGCCCCGCTCGAGAAGGCCCTGGCCGACAACTACATGACGGTTCACGACACTGGAAACGAGTCGAATCAGCGACTCGACGCCCTCTTCGACGTGATGGGAGACTACTTCAACTCCGAGCGCTACAAGCAGCAGGCGAAGACGCACTATGGCTGGTTCAGGCTGGCCGATATGAAGCGCAAGGACAACATCCGCCTCGGCACCTGGTGCCTCCGCTCCGTTGGCACGAAACGTCCGCGTGTCTTGATCCCCAACAAGCACGATCCTCGGAGCGACGACGGCAGCGGCGCCTACTACGCGAGAGAAACAGCCATGTCGGAGAGAGGGCCCGCAACATTAATCTCTCACCGCCCACTTGCCCTGATGGTGCCCTTCAAGTCCAGGAAGGTCATCGAAAGCTACTTGAACTCGGTCTTGAACGCCGAGCTGAGCGCAATCAACGACGCCGCTCTCACGGCAGGCAAGGCGAGCCACTACCGAGCCATCGTCAGCGTCGACTACTATAGCAGTCGCAGTCTTACGGCAAA
This sequence comes from Polyangiaceae bacterium, assembly GCA_050301735.1. GTDB lineage: Bacteria > Myxococcota_A > Polyangia > Polyangiales > Polyangiaceae > SZUA-265. Next base: position 628 of record JBNKZR010000213.1, read on the forward strand.
CGGAGCCCACAAGGACACGGTGGGAAATACACTCTTCGTGGCGCTGCACTACCGAAATCCCGAGCGGATGGCGGGCCCCGAGTACATCATCGACCGCTGGCCAATACCGGCCAGCAAGGGATTCGTCGACCATTTCACTACCGCGTTGAGGGCCGACAGGCGCACTAGCGCCCCCTGGGCCCGCAGCGACGACGTGCCGGGCACTTACTGGCCCAAGAAGCTGCTCTTCGCACTGGAGAAGGCGCGAAAAAGCATCGCCGCAGACCACCCGCAAGTCATCTTCGAGTCCAGCGTCTTGAACAGATGTGGCTTGGTATCCTTCGTCGACGAATTGGTTTACCACCTCACCCCACTGCGCGAACACCGAAAGACGGGAAGCAGCTACGATCAATTCAACCAGGTCGGGATTGCGCCTCAACAGAGCTTCGAAATCATCCCGGGTCTGCCCGGCCTGATACGCCAAGCCGACATCGTGAAGCGCTCTGGGAATTGGTTTGGCTTTGGCCCGCGCTGGGAGACGTACGAGCTCTCCCCCCAATCCCAGCAGCGAAAGCCGATCAGCCGCCGCATGAGTACCGATCTATCGGCTTGGCAGAAGCCGCCATCAACGACCGGGGGCCTCCAGATCCGTCAGTTTCTGCGCCTGTGGATCTCAATCGTACCTTCGCGCTGGTACTCTGAGGTAAACGGCACTGTCTGACCAATGACGAGCTTCCGGCGCCGGAGAACCGCAATGGTCTACCGACGAGTCACCCCGAGATGATGCGCCACCTGCGCAACGTGGTGCCGCACATCGCCAGTGACGGCGAAATGCGGGATTGCTCTGCGCGACAACTCACGGCGATACCACGCGTGCTGGGCATCACGGAAGCTGGGCTCGTCGCCCAGCACGCACACACGCGCTGTGGGGATCGGCTACATGCTCGAGCCATCGCCGGCGTACCGAAAGCCGTGCACGCGGCATCGAGGTGATGCAGCTTCCAATCTCGTTCGAGACACTAGGACTTGCGCTGCCCGTGGCGTTCCAACGCTAGCTCCACTAGCCGTTCAACGAGGGCTGAATACGACAGGCCCGCGTGTTGCCACAACTTGGTGTACATCGAAAACGGCGTGAAGCCCGGCATCGTGTTCACTTCGTTCAGGTAGAGCTCGCCCGAATCCGGCGCATGGAAGAAGTCGACTCGCGCGAGTCCTGCGCAATCGAGGATGCGGTACGCCTCGACGGCCAGCGAGCGGATGCGGCCCGACAAGTCTTCGGAGATGGCTGCGGGGATGTGCAACTGAGCCCGACCCTCCGTGTACTTGGTTTCGTAGTCATACCACTCCGAACCGTAGGTGATCTCCCCGACCGGACTTGCCTCAGGAGTGTCATTGCCAAGCACGGCCGTCTCGAGCTCGCGCACGCGGGAGATACCTTGCTCGACGACCACGCGGCGATCGAGCGCAGCTGCCACGTCGATGGCCGCGCCGAGCTCACTCGCCGCATTCACCTTACTCACTCCCACGGACGAGCCGAGATTGGCAGGTTTGACGAACCAGGGACCAGATACCTTCGTGCAGCGGGCGAGGGCCTCTTCGCGCTGCGTCTGCCACTCGTGCCGGGTGATCAGTTCACCAGGGACCTGGGGAATGCCGTGCGCGCTCAGCAGCCGCTTGCTGATCCCCTTGTCCATGCACATCGCACTCGCAAGCACACCCGATCCCACGTAGGGAACGCCGGCGAGCTCCAGCATGCCCTGGATCGTGCCATCCTCGCCATGGGGTCCGTGCAGCAGTGGGAAGACGACGTCGAACTGCTCGGCGATCGAGGCCGCTTCCAGCGGTGCACTCCCACCGTCCGCGGCCTTGCCTGCCGACAGGGCGCCTCGGCTCTGTTCTACGGATAGCCAGGTTCCGCTGCGAGTGATGACGAGCGGCGTCACTTCGAGCTCCGTGTCCCCGATGGCGGCAAGCAGCGAATTGGTGGAGACGATGCTCACCTCGTGCTCATCGGATTCGCCCCCTGCGAGAACCAGCACACGCGTCTTCTTCATGCGCGAGACTTCCCACGCCCGTTTTGTCCTGGCAACGGGAATCGCTCCTGTGGTCGGGGCGCAACCAAGTTGCTCGGTCGCGGAACGACTGCTGGCAGATCCGACGCTCATCGACGGCAGCATCGGTGAACTATCACTGCGGCGGCGCGCATCAGCGGTCTTCCGACCAAGTGATGGTGAATTTCGACGTTTGGCGTCTGTTGGGTCTCTATTCCTGCGGGCTCTCGGCGGGACCATCCCCGGTTGGCGAGTTCGGGTCCGAAGTGAGGACGACCTTGTCCAAGCAGAAGCCATCTTCACGCGCCCAAACGCTAACGATGTGTTGCCCTTCGGTCTCCACCCAGAAGCCCTGTTGTCGCCAGCTCCAGGAGTCTCGTTGGTCGTCGAAGTCGTACGCCGGCCCGAACGATCCATCGAGACCACCGAGGCAGCTATCGTTGTCGGCCCCACCGGAGCGGGGGTCGCCGCGCAGAAAAAGATAGAACGTCCCCGTGCTCGTGAAGTTGACGCGAAAGTCCAAGCGTGGGGCGAAATCGGCCGCGATGTTCTCGGACCACTGATAGTCCGCATTGGGATTGACGGACATGCAGGTGTTGCCGGAGGCGCCCTGAGCCGTCAACGGCGCCCAGGCATGATTGGACCCGTTCAGCTCCTGAAAGTGGTAGCTCTCCGCCTCCATCACCGCTACCCCATCCTGCATCTGGAAGGTGGGTATGGTGCACGCGTCGGCATTGTCCATGAGCGTCACCTCGGGGGCGTCGCACGAGCCGCACTCACGGTCAGCAGTCGCGCTCGGCTCTTGCGTCATGTACTCGCTCGGAGCAGCGCACACCGACCAAGGCACGCACGTCGGTTCGTCATCGGAAACGGTGAATGCACCAGACGCGCAATCCCCACATTCGCGATCCGCAATGCTGGACCCAGCCACCTCCACGAAGCTCCCCGGCGGGCAATGCGTCCAATCCGTGCAGCTATCCGACTGCGCCATCGTGCTGAATGTGCCGCTTGGACAGGCATCGCAACCGCGATCCGTAATCGCGTCTCCGGCAGAAGCTATATACTCACCGGGTGAACATATCGTCTGCTCGACACACGGCGTCGCTGGATCCGCATCGTCATCCCAATCGCCGTCGCCGCAGTCGACGGCTTCAGTCATACCGCCCGCGCAATATTGCCCCGCCTCGCAAGCCTCGCACTCTGCGGGTGCGGACTCGGTGGATGGCGTCAGTTGCACCGTCCCAGGTGCACATTCTCCGACGGCGACACACGCGCCCGAGTTGGGGCTGAAGCTTTCCGTGTCCGGTGGGCAGGTTTCACACTGCCGGTCACCCGTCGCTGTCCCCAACTCGGCGACGAACTCGCCAGGCTCACAGTCGGTCCATGCCGTGCAACTCTCGGCGTCCGGGGTACTGCTGAACGTCCCCGATGGACAACCGCTGCACGCCGCGTCCATCGAGCCCGAGCCTGAAGAATCGATGAACGTGCCTGGTTCGCAGCCTCGACGACTCGAACACGCCGCTGAGTTTTCGGTCGTGCTGAATGTGTCACCGGGACAGACTTCGCACTTTCGGTCCGCGCTCGCGCTGCCTTCCGCGGCAACGTATTGCCCCGCCGCACAGTCAGACCATGCCATGCACTGGCTGAGATTGTTCTTGTCGCTGAACGTACCAGCGGGACATGGACTGCAAACCTGATCGGTGTCCAGACTGCCCGCTATCCGCAGGTAGTAGCCGGGCCCGCAGGCCGTCCAAGCTGAACATTCACTACTGTTGGGGTCGATGGTGAAGCGCCCCTGCTCACAGGGGACGCAGCGACGGTCACGGCTCGGTGTCCCTGTTTCTTGGATGTAGTTGCCAGCGAGACAATTCGTCCATGCCTCACATCGGGTTCGCGGATCGGCGTCGTGGTCCCAAGTGCCTTGGACACACTCGACGGGTTCAGTCGTTCCGGCGGCGCAGTAGGTCCCTACACTACACGGCTCGCACTGGTCACTGCCGTACATGCCGGCTGGACATGCCTCGAGCGGGACGCCACCGTCCGAAGCGCTGCCACCCGCGCGTAACTCCTCCGCCAGGTTGCTCGTGCAGCCGAGCATCAGCAGAAGTCCGATTGCCTTGGAAAGTAGGCAGAAGCTAGTCAGTCTCATCGAAAACTGGGTTCCCGCGACACCTGCAGGCCGCAGGTCGGCGCGTTTCCCCAATCATGACACGCAGTTCGCAACGGACCCGAGTGGCGACCGTAAAAAGCTTTCGAAGCCAGAACATTTCCGCTTCAGTTGTGCACGAACTGCGCTCCTTCATCCGCGTCAGTACTCCGCTATCGCAGAAGCACCTACCATCACCCGCAAGTTGATGCTTCCAAACCAGCCGTGTCACGACGAAGCACGTCGCGCGCCCCGCGAGTGACCCGCAGGCACGACACCGAAACTCACCTTTTGCATCCCGAGTTGGAGCCCGGGCTGCCTACTCGTCGGAGTAGCAGTCGACGAACTGGGGTTCGTCTGGCATCGCTTCGGCGACGAGCGCATAGAGTTCAGGGTCGTACTCTTGGAGCTCTTCACGGCGGTCGACCCAATTGTGGATGCCATTCGGGGGATCCGCTTCGAGGTTCGTGAAGTACCAGTCCTGTACACCTTCCGCCCAGTACTCTTGAGCGTTTTCCATGGCGTAGGTATTGGCGAACAGCCCTGCGTTCCGAGCGTTTTCGTAGGCCTCACTGAGGCGTTGCTCGAAGGTTCGGTCAGCGCGGTACACCCCCGCAATGGCAATGGTGTGAGCGAACTCGTGAACGCAGATGCCCTCACCGCGCCAGCCATCCAGCTGCCGGTTGCAGAGGATGCTCTCCTCGGCGCACGATGCTGCTGGGACCCCACCGAGACCGCGGGCTCGTTGGTTGACGGAGTCTGGCATGTCCGAGAACTCGGGAATGTCGTTGGTGAGTTCGTTCTCGCCGATGATTGCGAAGCGGATATGGCCGTCGATTAGAATCTCATGCACGTCTGGGCGGCCTGACAGCATGTCGATGACGAGTTGACAGGCGCGCTCCAGCGCCTCGTCCGCTGGCTCTAGGGAGGACACTATCGGGATCCCATCCGCATCCGCATACTTCTGATAGAACGGATCGAGGTTGTCGTACGCTTGCCGGAACTCATCGGTCAGCGGTTGCACCTCGCAATGGCCGGCGAAGATGTCTTCGTCCGGTACGTCAGGCTCGCCTTCCACGGGAACTTCGGTGGGCCCCGGCTCGTCGACTTCGTCCATGCTCTGCTCTGGGCTGGGCATGGGTTGGGTCTCTTCGGTGGCTGGAAGGACTCCCTCGGGTTCGCCATCAGTCGCTGCTGCCGGATCGACGTCCGGCGTTTCCTCGTCCACCGCAGGATCCTGCGGTTCGACATTTTCCGATTCCGAGGGCGTTGGTTCGAGCTCGGCGTTCTCGTCTGGCGCAGGGACTTCCACCTGGGGTGGGAGCGGCATCGGCGAAGCCACGTTGGTGGCTCGAGTCGGTGGCATCGCGACACTCGGCGCGGAAGCCGACGGCATGGGCGCGGCCGACGACACTCCCATCACCGCCCCGCTCACGCCTTCGGGGGAGGTGAATGGCTCCTGCATCGGGCCAGCGTCCCCCTCACCATCGCCGCAAGCGGACAGCAAGAGCCACACCATCAGATGCGTGTATCGTCGCACTTCCATGTTTCACCTATCCCCTGAAGGGAGAACGGTCACGCAGAAAGGTCGGCGCTGAGGGCGCTTTCGAGCTGGACGCCAATTGCACACTGGCAGGGCACGAGTCCGGAAAGGCTGAGTCCCCTACGCGTGCCGCCTCACGCACCGAAGCGACGGTTGGCAACACGATGCCGACGCTGGACTTCGGTGACCAGCGCGTGGTGCAACTGGTGGCAGCTGCTGTCTTCAGTGGTCGCACAGCTCTGTCCCTCATCGGCAGCCAGCGAGGTAACCTCGCAGCGCATCTCTCCTTCTGGCAAGATCGCTTCCGGGCTCGCGCATACGGCCAGCGCCTCTCCACACGCCGTCGATTCGGAAGCCAAGGCCATGCGAAGGCTCAACCGTGCGGCAACCTGCGGGCAGTGCAACGCATGGCGTCATCGAACATCGGAGTTACCCGGTAGCAAGAGGCAAACCTCTTCACCGCAGACGTCGAGGGAACGCATCTCATGACCCGCGTTCACTCATTACTCCTACGTCTGGCGTTACTCCCACGCGGTCAACGCCGTGCAACACGTGAAACGCACGATGGGAGTAGAAACTACTTCACCTCCGGCAGGCCCTCGATCTAGCTTTGCGCCACGTTGGGCACAGCCCGCACACTTTGACTGAGAGGTGGCAGCAGCCACGAAAGGGGTCTCATGGCATCGAAGATGGTAACGGATCGACGCAAGTCGGCGGAATCTGTAGCGGCGATCAGTGAAGCGCAGAGCGGGGCTCTGGCTGACAAGCTCTCCGAGCAGTTCGGTTTCGAGCAGGAGTTCACGCTGGCGACATTCGTCGACACGTTGGCGCAGGTGCTACTGCGAGCCCGCACCAACATGGTCGACAAGGACGACGCTCACCAGGCGGAGCTTGCCGACGATCCCAAGGCTCGCGACGCGCGCGACGAGGCAACGCGCGACCTGGCGGCCACGCTGATCTCTCTGCGCGACATCGTCACGGGGGTCTACGGCCAAGATACGGCGTCTCGCGTGTTCACCGAACAGACTCCGAGTGATGCCGTCGCACTGCAGGGCTTCACGGCGAACGTGATCCGGCATTTCCAGGAAGACAAGCTCGGAACTCCCCGAATCCAAGGTGCGTCGTTCGATGCCGCCGCGTCGGCGCAGCAACTTCAGCAACAAGTGGACGCGTTGGCCGAGCGCCTGCAGAACGTCGCGCGCGAGGTCCGCGAGACTGAAGCGACCCTGGTGACCAAGAACAGCGCCATCGACGCCTACGACCGGACATTCACCGGCATCGCAAAGGTGTTTGAGGGGTTGTTCATCTTGGCAAGCGAAACCGAACTGGCGGCCCGCGTGCGGCCGTCGCGCCGCCGCCCGGGCCAAACGGCGGCGAGCACCCCCGACGAACCCACGACAGAGTGATGAGCGGGGTGCGGGACCGATGACTGACGCCCACAGCCCGCGACCAGCCGAGCGGCGCCCGTTCCCAAGCCGTTCAGCACGCCATTGGCGGGCGCCAATCGCGTCCCAAGCCGTCCGGAACGCCATTGGCGGCTGCCAGACGCGTCCCAAGCCGTCCGGAACGCCATTGGCGGCTGCCAGACGCGTCCCAAGCCAGATGGCAGCACGCACGGCTAGCCACGGGCCACAGTCCGGACGAATGCCGAACCGGGCCGAGCTCGTGGGGAACGAACGCGATCCAGTTCAGCCCCTCGTGCGCCAGCGATGCGATTGCTTCGTTCAACATGTTCATCGAATTCGAGCATGCCCGTTTGCGGGCCCGAGCGAAAGCCGAGCTCCCTCACGGAGAAGCGCTGGAGCTCTGGAGCGACGCGGCTGCGGTTCGCAGGCTTCAGCCTGCCGCGTGATCCGTGCAGGGTCCACCCGCCTTCGAGGTAAGCACGGGTCGTCCGTCGGAATCGTCTTGCACGTTGTCGTCACGAGGTAACGCGCCATAGTCCCAGCTGTGCTTCGAGGTAGTTGGCGCGAGGATCCGCCAGCTCGCGCGATCCCCCATCAGCGCCTGCACCGCACCATGACGCACGGTCTGTGGAAAAATCCGACCGAATTTGCGAAACCGGGTCTGCAACTCAGCTTTTCTGAAGGGTCTCACGAGCCGGAGCGTGAGTACTTGAAGAAGGACTCACATGATTCACACGATGAACCCTCGCCGCTGCGCATCCTCGCTCTTCGTCTCGGTCTTGACGCTCGCCATAGCTGCCTGTTCGACCGACGATGGCATGCCGACCGACGAGGGCACGGGCGCAGCCACGGTCAACCCAGTGGGTTCCGTGGGACCGGGCGGTTCTGGCTCGGTGACGACGCCGGGCACGGCGGGGCCAACCAGCGTCCCGAACGCGGGCGCGATCGGACCCAGTGGGTCGGGCCCCAACGCTCCAACGGTTTCCATTCCGGCGAGCGGCTCCGGGACGCCAAGCGCACCTGGGGCAGAAACGGGGCAAGGAGGAAACGGAGGCGCTGACATCGTCGGCAATGGTGGTGACGGCGGGAGGCGAGCAGTGGGTGGCAGTCCACCAGGTGCGAGCGGAGAGGGCGGCAGCACCTCGGATGCGAGCGGCGAAGGCGGTAGCACGCCAGGCATGGACGGCGAGGGAGGCACCGCCTCAGAGCCGAGCGGCGAGGGCGGCGCCGCCTCAGAGCCGAGCGACGGTGCCGGTTCGGACGAGTCGATGCGGCAAAGCGCGGGCTGCGGCCGCGCGCCGACTCTGACGAGCGGCGAGCGCACCATTCAGGCCGGCGGCCAGAACCGCAGCTACATCCTTCGGATCCCGGACAACTACGACAACAGTCGTCCGCATCGGTTGGTCTTCGCGTATCACTGGCGCGGCGGCACGATGCAAGACGTGGACGGGGGTGGCAGCAGTGGAGCCGCCTGGTCGTACTACGGACTTCGGGAGCAAGCGGGCGACAGCACAATCTTCGTCGCTCCGCAGGGAATTGGTAACGGCTGGCCCAATTCCGGCGGCCAAGATCTGACCTTCACTGACGAAATGCTCGCGCTCATCAAGGATGATCTCTGTGTCGATACGCGGCAGATCTTCGCACTCGGTTTCAGCTATGGCGGCGGAATGAGCTATGCGCTGGCGTGCGCACGCCCTGACGTCTTTCGCGCGGTCGCCGTCTACTCGGGCGGCGTGCTCAGTGGGTGTGAGGGCGGCGAGGAGCCCGTCGCCTACATGGGGATCCATGGGCTGAGCGACGGCACGTTGGACATTTCCGGGGGCCGCTCGATGCGAGACACATTCGTGGCCAACAACGAATGCACCCCCCAAGACCCACCCGAGCCCAGCCCAGGCAGTCTGACGTACACTTGTACGGCCTATCAAGGCTGCGCCGAGGGATATCCGGTCGAGTGGTGTGCGTTCGACGGTGGGCACACCCCTGGCATGGTGGATGGCGGCGGTGACGACGGCGCGCGCACCTGGACGAAGGCCGAGGTTTGGCGGTTCTTCACCCAGTTTGATTGAGTGCACAGCGCCTTGCCGCTCCGCCGCGCGGCGACGCCGTTCGTACTCGACAAGTCGAGACGCATCGGGACCGATTGAAGACGTGGTCGCGAGCTCTGGAGTGCTACCACTGGCCCGCAATGAGAACCTGGTCTGGCGTCCAGGTCACCGTCGTTGCTTCGGTCCCAGGCACGTCCAACGCGAAGTAGAGCCCGCCGAGCAGAGATGCCAGGCTCACCAGCCCGAGCCCCACGTTGAGGGCGCCTACGTGCTTGACGGACTTCAGCCGCTGGTTGTTGTCGCGCTGCCGGCGGCTCAGGTCTTCTGCTTCCGCCGTCGTCAACATGTCGTCGCGGGCCTTGGCAAGCTCACCATCCGTTTGTTGCCACGTCGCGTAACGCCTTTCGTTCCAAACATACAGACCAATGGCGGCTGCTCCTGTCAGCGTGCCAACGCCGGCAAGTGCGATCGCCGGCGCGCTGCCCACGCGAGGCTGCTGCTCATCTGGAGCTGGACTGCTTGGTCGCGTAGCGACCGGCATGTTGGTAGCCCCTGCGCTTGGCGGCGGCGGTTGCGCCTGCGGCGGTGAGGGCTCAGACGGGGACGGTCCAGATGGTGATGGCTCAGGTGCAGCCGCCACGCTACCGACACTGTCGCCCGCTGGCGGGGGGGTCGGCGAGCTTGCTTGCGTCTCCGAGATGGCGGCCTGGAGTTCCTCGATCTGCTCTCGAACCTCCCTCTTCGTGTCCTCGCTGACGTGTGGACTGCCTTCCGAGAGGAACCCCTGCAGCGTCGTCAGCGCTTTGGCATAGTCACCCAGGTGAACGTAGGACTGTGAGATGTTGTATAGAACGGCATAGTGAGGCTGGCACCGATAAGCGGCTTCGAATGCCTCGACGGCCCGCAAGTGCTGACCTTTCTCAGCCAGTTCCAGTCCGACGCTGAAGTGCGCGTCCGCAGCGCCAGCGGTGCACTCTGCCAGGCGCGGAGACTCCGCCTGGCACTGCGCGGGATGAGGCATGACGGCAATTGCTCCGAAGATCGCGCTGGTGACGAGACGGGTGAACGCGCTCGCCATGCGACTTGGGGCTCTGCGTCGTCGCACTTTTCGCGTACTGCTTCGGAATGGCTCCGCGCCACGACTGGTGAAACCGCTACTGAAGAACATCACTCTTTGTACGGACTAGGAAGCATGGGCTTGGCCCGCGGCAGCTCCCCCGCCCCCGTGACGCTGCGCATCGGGGGTTCCGGGCGCTCCAGTGCTAGAGGATTCGCCACCGACGTCTCTGTCATGCGGGCAGCACGCTTCGGGTTGGGCGTTGGCTGCGCGTACTTCGGGTTCGACGGCTTGCCGTGCAACGGTCGAGCAGTGCGCCGCTCCGATACCACGGCGGGAATGGTCGTCGCCTCGCTGACTGCAGGTGCAGCGGTCGGCGTCTGGCTCGATGCGGACCCAGTTGGAGAATCACTCTTCGCTTCCTCGAAAGCCCTGTATGCAGGAAGGGCGAGCAGGGCACCGACGAACACACCACCGACGGCGAACAGCGCTGGCTTGCCTAGACGCGCCGCCTGGTCGCCCCGGATTGGCTGCCATTCGGTCCACAGAGTATCCAGCGAAGTTCCGGACTCGAGTCGCCTGTCGAGCAGCGAGCGCTCGAGCACTTCGACGACCTCGTCGATCGGTGGTCGCTTTCGAGCATCACGGTCAAGACAGCGGTCGACCAAACTCGGAACTTCAGGGCAAGCCTCGCGGACGGAGACCGCCAGCGGGGCGACCGAGTGGTAGAGGACGTGGTGCAGCACGGCCTGTCTCGTCGCGCCGGGATGGGCGCGCTCTCCACAGAGCAGTTCGTAGAGGATCGCGCCGAGGGCGTAGACGTCCGTCGCGGAGCTGAGCTCGGCATCGCCACGCGCTTGCTCAGGAGCCATGTAGTTGGGTGTCCCCACGACGTTGCCCGTCGAGGTGAGGCTCGGGTCTTGCTGGTCCAGCATCTTGGCAATGCCGAAGTCGATCAGAACCACGTGGTCTCTTCGACCAGCGCGCTCGTCCACGAGGATGTTGCCCGGCTTGACATCTCGATGAACGATGCCTGCGGCGTGAGCGTGTGCTAGGGCTCGCGCCACTTGCAGAACGATGAAGCAAGCCCTGTCATGCGCCAAGGTTCCGTCCGCACCAACCAACGCGTCCAGGCGCCTACCTTCGACGTACTCCGTGACCATGAAGGGCCGTGCGTCTTCGGCCACACCTGCGTCGAGCACTCCAACGATGTTCTCGTGCTCCAAGGCTCCCAACAACCTCACCTCGCGCTCGAAGCGCTCTCGGGCGTGCCGCTTGCCGTCCAGCGCCCACTTCAATACCTTGAGCGCGACCCTACGGTTGGTGACGGGGTGGTTCGCGAGATAGACGTCCGCCATCCCGCCAGATCCAATGTGCTCGCCAACGAGATATCCCCCGATTGTCTTCGCCGTGTCCGCCACGTCAGCCGCCATCGGTTGCAGGTGCATTGAGGCGGGCTTTCCGGAGCGCCATCAGCCGGTACGCTCTGCCCCGAGAGATCCCCATCGCTCGAGCGGCGCGGGTCAAGTTACCGTCGTGTCGCTCCAAGGCCTCGTATAGTTCGCTTACTTGGGTCAGGCACCTCGAGGCGCTGACCTCGCCGAAGGTCCCCTTGGGCGGACTCGATGGCTGCTTCGCGCTGTCGCTCTCGACCGCGCTTCGTAAGAGCTCTCTGGGCAACTCTGTTGTGGTCAGAGTGGGCGTGTCGCCGTGCAGTGCCGCGAGGCGTCGAGCGATCTGGACGACCTGGCGAGCGTTGTAGGGCCAGCGGTGCAGCAGGAGCGACTCGGCGAACTCGGCTGAGAGTGCCGGCGCTGGCCGGCGGGCAG
>JBNKZR010000214.1:0-12671 GCA_050301735.1 Polyangiaceae bacterium
GACTTCATTCGGGGCTGGGCCGTCAACGCCTTGGGGCACTGCCCCCCCGAAGTCGTCAACGCGCTGAGCGCACAAGCGCAACAGCTGCTGACACCGAGCCCAGCGCTGCGAAACCAGCCACGGGAAGAGCTAGCTCGCCTGCTGTGCGAACACACCGGTTTGGACAAGGCCTACTTCTGCAACAGCGGCGCCGAAGCGAACGACTGTGCCACCAAGCTCGCCCGCAAGTGGGGACGGCTGCATCGCGACGGAGCCTACGAGGTGATCACGACACTGGGCGGCTTTCACGGGCGCACGTTGGCCATGACTGCGGCCAGCGGGAAGCCCGGCTGGGACGCCATCGCCCCTCCCAACCTGCCCGGCTTCGTCAAGGTGCCGTTCGGCGACCTCGCCGCCATGTACGACGCCATCGGCGAACGCACGTGCGCGGTGTTGTTGGAACCGATCCAAGGAGAGGCGGGAGTGATCGTGCCACCGCGGGACTACCTGCGCGAAGTGCGTCGACTGACGCGACAGCATGGCGTGCTGCTGGTGCTCGACGAGATCCAGACTGGGTGCGGACGTACCGGTAGCTTGCTGCATTCCCAGCTCCACGGGGTGCTGCCCGACGTCGTGACCCTGGGCAAGGGCTTGGGCGGTGGCGTTCCAATAGGTGCCGTTCTCGCCACCGAACACGCCGCCTGCTTCGCGCTCGGAGACCATGGTGGTACTTTCGGGGGCAACCCTTTGGCGTGTGCGGCTGCGGTCGCGTTGCTCTCGACCATCACCCAGCCGGGCTTCTTCGAGACCGTCATGGCCCGAGGTGAGCTGCTCGCAGCAGGATTACGAAAGCTGGAAGCAGATTCGGGCGTCATCGCCGAGCTTCGAGGCGCCGGCCTCTTGTGGGGTCTGAAACTGAAGCAGCCACTGGCCCGCCAAGTCGCGACCCACTGCTTCGAGGCCGGTTTGATCATCAACGCGACGAGGGACGACACGCTACGGCTCATGCCCCAGTTGCGAGTGACCGAATCCGAGATCGAGCTCGTCCTGAAACGTCTGAAGGAGGCGCTCAGCTGCGCGGGGCTACTCGCCCGGCGCGGGATAGCCGTTCGTCCCGCAAGACTTCACTGAGAACCGATCTGCGGCAACGATCCCCGCGACGACCAACGACCACTTTTCGCCCTCATAGCTCGGGGAAGAACCTGTGGTCGATGGTCGTAGATCCGTTCGACACTGGTGCCCCTGTTGCGTAGGATCCCCACATGCGCCCAACGAGACCTCTGCTTGCGATACTCGCCGGCCTAACGTTCACGACGGCAGCCTGGGCGCTCCAACGCCGGGCGTTCGAAGGACAGCCTTCGAACTTCGCCGCGGGTCAGCAGACGGGAGCGGCGATCTGGACCGACGGGGGGCGGCTCAACGTCCGCTTCTCGGCGACAGGCCCGACGCGCTTTTCCGGCAAAGTCTGCTCGCGTTCCCCCCTGACTGGCCTGAGCACTCGAGGGCTCGAACCGGACGACAGCGTCAAGCTGGGACCGAAGCAGCGCTGCATCTGGCTGCGCCTGTCCACCGACGAGGGATTGGACGAGTTCAGCTTCGCCTTGCCCGAGGACACGGTCATCTTCGATCTGCGAGTCGGGAAAGCGCAGCTGCCACCAGAGAGTATCTGGGTCGGTGGGCAGGGCGCCCATCCCGACAGCAGCCCCTTCGCGTTGCCGCGCTGAGCCCTCGGCGAGTTCGCGTTGCACTCGCCGCCCATCCGCTGGGCTGAGCCGCCTTCGGCGCCCCCTCGCTTGCACTACGCTGGATGAGCAGCTAACCGGGGCGCATGCCTCTTCGTCCGTGGTATCCGATGCTCGTCCTATGCAGCCTTCTCGGTGTCGCGTGCGGCACCGTCGGCCCGAGCGCAGAGCCGAAACGCCCAAGACCGGCGGCAGCGCCGTTGGAAGCGGAGTGCGCGCCCGGCTTAGTGCTCGACTGTGAAACCGCCTGCATGAGCGGGGACCGAGCCGCGTGCGAGGAAGCGGGCTCCGGTTACCTCTACGGCAAGGACATCGCGCAAGACCTGCAACGGGCACGCATGCTCCTGACCCGAGCATGTGACCAAGGTCGTCACCAGGCCTGCGGTCACCTCGGCAAGATGGCCCAGGATGGGCAGGGCGTGGACAAGTCGGACGCGGAGATCGTCGCGCTGTTGACGGAAGGATGCGATGCAGGGGACGAAGACTGCTGCGGCCGACTGGGAGCGCTGCACCTGCAGGGCAAAGCGGTCGACGAAGACGTGACACTGGGACGAAAGCTCCTGGAGCAGGCCTGCGAAAGCGACGTACCTCGCGCATGTCATCAGCTTGGCGTGCATCTGCGCCGGTCCGCCGCCAATGCCGGACGCGCTGGCGGGTTCCTGCAACGAGCCTGCAGCCGTGAAATAGCCGACGCGTGCTTCGAGCTCGCCGATCTGCAGCTGGCAGAGAAGCAGGTCCCCCCGGGCCAGGCACTACAGAACCTCCGCAAGTCCTGTGACTTGGGGTCCGCACCAGGGTGTGGAGCCCTGGCCGAACGGGAGCGCAAAGGCCAAGGCGTCAAGCTCGACGTCACGGGCGCGCTGAGACACCACGAATTCGCGTGTGACGCCGGCCATCAGACGAGCTGCAACGTGCTCGCCGACATCTTGCGTGAAGGCGAGGGGACCAAGCCGAACAGCTCCCGGGCGCTAGCTTTGTACAGCCAAAGCTGCAAGCAAGGGGAGCTCACGGCCTGCGTCGAGCGTGGTCTGCTGTTGCACGAGGGCGCGGGAAACCTGACAGCGGACCAAGCGGCGACCGCGAAGGCGTTTCAAAAAGCCTGCGACGGAAACGACCAGCGCGGCTGTGGCATGCTGGGCGTGATGCTCGCTAGCGGGCAGGCAATGGGCAAGGACCCAGCGCGAGCCAAGCCCTTTTTGAAGGCAGGCTGTGAGCGGGAAAAGTTACCGCGCGCATGCCGGCCCGAAAGATCCCAAGCGCGGCCGGAAGCTCATTCGTGAGGCCTGCGAGAGCGGCGACGGTGACGGCTGCTACGTCCAGTCGATGCAGCCCGGCGCTTCCTCAGAGGAGAAAGAGAAGCTGCGACATCGCGCCTGCGAGGCCCGCGTGTACGAGGCATGCGTCGCGATGTGAGTCGCGACGGGACCGTCGCTCACTTCTGTGGCTTGAACAGGACCGAATAGCTGACCACGGTGGCCCGCTCAGGCGCCGGAAACTTCACCGCACCGAGCGCGCCGAGCACGCACATCTGAAAGTCCTTTCCCTTCAGCCGCGTGCGGTAGTCTTGAATCTTCGCGCGCCCTCCCTTGGAACCGACCAACAAGTCGACGCCAAATGAAGCTTGCACGTCTCTGTTCTCGGCCAGAAGGTGACATTCGCGGAGCTTGCGGAACTGTTTCGAAATCGGCTCCAGGTAGCGAGCCCGAGCCTCGTCGGTGTTTGGTCCGCCCCCGATGTGCAGACCGTAGTGTTTGACCAACACATCCGCGGGGCCCGCGTCGTCGGCGGGTGCCTCGTCAGCTTCCGCCTCAGGCTCGGGTTGGGGAGCGGGGGCCGAAGGCGACTCGCCGACTTGCTCGGCAAGGGGTGCGCCTCGGGACGCGCCAGAGGAAAACGAATTGGACGATAGCCCAGAAACGACCACGTGTGTGAACCCCGCACGCGCAATCTGGTCCAATACGACGTTGGCGGGAGGGTCGTCCGTGTACAGGATCACTGCCGCCCCCCGATTGCGCCCATCGTTGGCGGCGTCCGACAACAGTTGCCCTACCCGGTCGGAAGAGACCAGTTGCCCGTCGAGCCAAAGCCCATCTGCCCTGACCTCGATGGTGTAGTAGCGAGGTAGCGTGTCCGAATGCTCGGAAGCATCATCGCCGCCATGGGACGCACCGATCGCCTCGCCATCCGGCGACTGCGCACCTCCGGAGCCCCCAGTGCAGCCCACAGCGAAGGAAAGGGCGAACGCCGCGCAAGCGGCGGTGCATGTTCGATGCCCCAGGAGTATCGCAGCTCGATTCAAAGCGCACAGCATATGGCGATGGATACCTCGGTTGCCTCCGACAACCAACCCCTGCGCCGACCTACCATGCCATCCGACCGGCGCAAAGAGTAGGCTCTCGCGGTCGAGCCCTCGTGCTCGGCAGCGGCGCCATCGAGTTTCAGAGGATGCCGTGCTCCGACAGCTTGTTGTAGAGCGTTCGCCGACTGACCCCCAAAATGCGAGCCGCGAGCGTGCGATTGCCTTTGGCTTTGGCGAGGGCTTTCTCCAGCGCGTGGCGTTCGGCGCGACGAACCGCTTCGTCCAACTCGACGACGGTGACCCCCAAGCTGAGGTCGCCGACCCTTCGGGCCCCGGGAGTGACCGGAGGCGCAGCGCTTCGCCCAGCCATGCGCAGTCGACCGAGTTCCTTACGAATCACCCCGGGCGGGATCGCCGGGCCGTCGGACAGCACGATCAGACGCTCCAAGAAATTCTGAAGCTGTCGCACGTTGCCGGGCCATTCGTACTCGGCAAGCGCTTGTACCCCAGCCTCGTTGATGACGGCGGGCGGCTTCTCGTTGGCAGCGCTGATGACGGCACAGAAGCGCTCCACCAACGCCGGTACATCCTCGCGACGCTCGCGCAACGAAGGGGCGACGATGGGAATGACATTGAGTCGGTAGTAGAGGTCCTCTCGGAACTCGCCGTTGGCCACCATCGACTCCAAGTCCTTGTGCGTGGCAGCCACGAAGCGCACGTTCGCCTTCAGCGTTTCCGTGCCACCGAGCCGCTCGAACTCCTTTTCTTGAAGCACCCGCAAGAGCTTCACCTGGGTCGCCGGACTGATGTCTCCAATCTCGTCGAGGAACAGAGTCCCCCCCTCCGCTAGCTCGACACGGCCAGGTTTCCGTGAAGCGGCGCCGGTGAACGCCCCCTTCTCGTATCCAAAGAGCTCGCTTTCGAGCAGTTGCTCCGGCAGGGCAGCAGAATGGACTTTGACGAAGGGGCCGCCCCGTCGCGGACTCAACTCGTGCACGCGACGCGCGAGCAACTCCTTGCCCGTTCCGCTTTCCCCCCGCACCAGCACCGTGGCATTGCCACTCGCCGCACGCTGTACCAACGTGAGCACCTCGCGCATCGGCTCGGAACTGCCGACGATCTCAGTAACGCCGTAGGTCGAAGCCGGGGGCGGCTCATCCTCCGCGCACTGGGTGCTGGCGATCGCGCGCTGAATGGAAAACTGTAGCTCGGTAGCATCCAGCGGTTTGCTGGCAAAGTCGGCGGCCCCTGCCTTCACCGCGTCGACGGCCTGCGACACGTTGGGGTTCGACGAAACCAAGATGACCGGTACGTCGGGCCAGCGCTCGGTCACACGCTGAAGCATGCGGTAGCCACCCATGGTCGGCAGGTCGACGTCGAGCACGACGATGTCGACGTCCTGTCGTTGCATCTCCAGCAACACGCCCTTGTCGTCGGCGACGT
This sequence comes from Polyangiaceae bacterium, assembly GCA_050301735.1. Lineage (GTDB taxonomy): Bacteria > Myxococcota_A > Polyangia > Polyangiales > Polyangiaceae > SZUA-265. Next base: position 5,464 of record JBNKZR010000214.1, read on the forward strand.
GTGTCAGTCGGGTGCCCCCGTCCGCCAGAGTCTTCCTGATGGCCTTCAGCTCGCCCGGATTGTCGTCTGCGTACAGGGCGGAGATGGTGGCCATTGATACTCGCAACCTCGAACGTGGGGAAAGCTCCCACTGAATGACAGACCATAACATCCACCCGTCGAGCATCCACGACAATTGTCGGCACGACAGCGGGCGTGACCCGCTTCGAACGAGGGCCGTGACGAACGTCTGCGGCGACGCTGGCCCAGCGGTTGGGCCCCCGCACGTAACGCACGCTCGCTTCCGATCGCCAGACCGGATACTCTCTCGGGCATGAGGTTGACCGCGATGTTTCTCGCGGGATTGGTTTGCGTGAGCGCTGGGTCCGCATGGGCACAACCGACGGCACCTGCCGTGAGCTCTCCCTTCGAAATCCCATACGAGAAGTACACTCTCGATAACGGCCTGGAGGTGATCCTGCACCAGGATGCGTCCCTACCCATGGTGGCCGTCAACATTTGGTACCACGTAGGTCCAGTCAACGAACCCGAGGGCAGGAGCGGATTCGCCCACCTCTTCGAGCACCTGATGTTCGAGGGCAGCAAACATGCCGGCAACCAGTTCGACTACCTGCTCGAGTCCGTCGGCGGAACGAACATGAACGGCACCACGAGTTGGGACCGCACCAACTACTACGAGACGGTGCCCGCAGAACACCTGGAGCTGGCACTTTGGCTCGAAGCCGACCGCATGGGTTTCATGATCGATACCCTGACGCAGCAAGCCTTGGACTTGCAGCGCGAAGTCGTCAAAAACGAACGCCGTGAGAACTACGAGAACTCGCCCTACGGCCCATCGTCCCTGACGCTGTACAACACGCTATTCCCTCCCGGTCATCCCTACCACGGGGCCATCATCGGCTCGATGGAGGACCTGACGCGCGCAAACCTCCAGGATGTGACAGCCTTCTTCGAGGAGTACTACGCGCCGAGCAACGCGACCCTGGTCGTCGCCGGCAACTTCGATACGGCGACGGCACACGCCCTCGTCGACCGCCACTTCGCCACATTGCCCAAACGAGGAAGTGCCGGACACGACGCCCCAGCCCGCAAAAGCCGACTGCAGGCCGCACGCGCGCAGCAGGTCCCCAGCGCGGAAGCGGCGCGAGTCGTCGTGCAGGAAGACGTACAGCTGCCGCAGATCACCATGGCGTGGAGAGTTCCCCCCGCATACTCGCAGGACGAACCCGCACTGGAGCTCGCCGCTCGTGTGCTGGGGCAAGGGCGAGCCAGCCGGCTGTACCAAGGTCTCGTCGTCACTGGCATGTCCAACGGCGCTGATGCATCGTTGGACAGCAACGAGGTGGGCTCGGTGCTCAGCATTCAAGCCCGCGCCGCAAGCGGTCGCACTCTCGTACAGTTGGAAGGCGCCCTGCTCGCTGAGCTACAGCGCTTGACGCGCGAAGGCCCCCGCAACGAGGAACTCATGCGAGCGAAAAACGGCATCAAGCTCGAGTATGCCAGCCAACTGCAGCGGCTCAATGCCAACGGTGGTGAGGGCGGCCGCGCGGGCCTGCTTCAAAGGCTCAACCACTACCTCGGTGATCCTGGCGCCCTGCCCGGTTGGCTCCAACGCTACGATGCCGTCACGCCAGAGCAGGTCAAGGCAGCAGTCGCCAAACACCTGAGGCCCGAGGGAGCCATCGTGGTGCTCACCGAAGCAAAACAGACAAGACCCGCCGCTACCACCCCGAGCGCCGGAGATGCGCAATGAGGTACCTCTGCCTGCTCGTATTCGCCGGACTCCTCGGGGCGTGCGGCGCGGATACCCAGTCACCGAAGACGCCCGAACCAGCGCCGAAGCCCCTCGACCAGAGCTTTCGCGAGCAACGGCCATCACCGTTGCCCGCCGTCAACGTGCCACATCCCGAGCCTCAGTTGATGCAGTTGGGTAACGGACTGTCGCTGTGGGTGCTCGAGCGGGAAAGCCCCACGCTGTCCCTACGCTTGGTCTGTCGTGTCGGCAGTCGCGACAACCCTCGCGGGAGCGCAGGACTCGCCGCCATCACGAACCGCATGCTCACCGAGGGCACCAAGGGCAAGACAGCCCTCCAACTCGCCGTCGCGGCGGAGAATTTGGGCACGTCCCTCGCTGAGAGCAGCGGGCGCGATTCGTCCAGCGTCGAGCTCGAGGTGCTCCCAGAACACGAGGATGCTGCGCTGCAGTTGCTGGCCGAGGTGGTTCAAGAGCCCGCGTTTCGAAAAGAGGACTTCGAGCGCGTGCGTGCCGAGTGGCTCGACGACCTGATCGTGCAACGCCAGGACCCGACGCGCCTGGCGTGGCTGATCGGCTACCGCGCTCTGCTTGGTTCGGAATTGGGCATCCGCTCGCAAGGCACACCACCATCCATCCGAAGCCTCAAACTGCAGGAAATTCAGAAGTTTCACGCTCAGCTGTGGACCCCCGACCGTTGCGCCGTGCTCGCGGCGGGGCCGACGTCGACCAGTACGGTCGAGGGCATCGCGTCCGAATACTTCGGCGGGTGGCCTCCAGGGCGCTCTCGCTTCCCCCGCCCTCCTGACGGCGTCAGCCCCCCTGGGCGCTCCACGACCTACGTCTACGACCGACCGGGCGCCGTGCAAACGGCAATCTTCGTCGCTGGAGCCAGCCCCAAACGCTACTCCGACGGACACGAGGCGCGCCAAGTGCTCAACAACCTGCTCGGCGGACTGTTCACCTCGCGCCTAAACACGAACCTACGGGAAGAACATGGCTACACCTACGGCGCATTCTCTTCACTGGTGACCACTCTGGATTGGGGCCTGTGGGCCGTATCCACGAGTGTCCGCACCGATGTGACGGCACCTGCGCTCAGCGAGATCGACACGGAGCTCGACCGTCTGGTCACCCCTCAAAACATCCAACAACAAGAAATCGAACGCGCTCGAACCGACCTCGCTTTCCAGACGTCCGCCGACTTGGCCCACACGACGAGTCTCATAGACGAGCTGGAAGACCTGTTCGTCTACGAACTTCAGACGGACTACTTCAGCACGTACAGCGAGCGAGTCCGCGGCATTGGGGCGGCCGAGGTCGACGAGCAGCTCCGACACGTGCCACGCCAAGCACGCGTCGTCGTCTTGGTAGGGGACCAGAGGAAGTTCGCCAGTATGGGCTTGTTGGACGAGCACACTCGCAGCATTGGCCTGCAGTGGATCGACGGCGAGAAGTAACAGATCGATGGAAGCGAGCATCAACCCGGTCACCCTCTTTCTTCTGTCCATCGCGGCGATCTTCCTGATCGGCGCGCTGGGTGAGGTTAGTTTCCAACGTACGAACATCCCCGACGTCATTTGGCTGATTCTCGCGGGTATCCTGCTTGGTCCGATCTTGGGGTTCGTCACCCCCGACATGCTCAAGCAGATTGCCCCCTACTTCGCGGCGTTGACCTTGGTCATCGTCTTGTTCGAAGGCGGTGCGGCTCTCAAGTTGAAGGAGCTGTCCCAAGCTGCTCCGCGGTCGAGCTTGCTGGCGCTGCTGTCGTTCTTCGTTTCTGTCGCTGGGTTGACCATCGCCAGCATGGGAGCTGCAGCCATCGGCTGGCTTCCCGACTCTTGGAGTTGGAGTCACGGCCTCTTGCTAGGCACAATCCTCGGCGGCTCGAGCTCCATCATCATCATGCCAGCCATGGCCCAGGCACGCCTGCCGGCTCCGTTGGCCAATTTGGTCAACCTCGAATCCGCACTCACCGATGCCTTCTGCGTCGTCGGCACGAGTGCGTTGATCGACGTGATGGTCGGTGGCGGCACCGACGCCAGTCCTGGCACAGCGTTGGCTCGTTCGTTCGGTATCGGGCTCGCCATCGGCCTCGTCGCCGGCTTGATCTGGATCCTTTTCTTGAAGGCGCTCCATTCCAACGAGCACGCCTACCCCGTCACCTTGTCGGCACTGCTCATTCTCTATGTCGTCATCGACAACCTGGGTGGCAGCGCTGCCCTCGGCATCCTGACCGTTGCCATCATGCTCGGCAATGCCCCCATGCTGGCCGACTTCATCGGCTTGAAGTCCACCCAAGGGCTCGACACCGAGGTGCGTGGCTTCCATCGTCAGATGGCGTTCATCGTCAAGTCGTTCTTCTTCGTGTTCATCGGAGCGATGCTGGGGCCCCCCTGGTCACTGTTGCTGTTGGGCATGCTGCTCGCTGGCGTGCTCTACGCGTCACGCATCCCAGCCGTCCGCGCCGCAACCCTCGGCAGTTCGTTCAGCGCCGACGAGCGTAAGATGGTCGCTGTAGCCATGCCCCGCGGGATGGCCGCTGGCGTCCTGGCGACGCTGCCGGTGGCGCGCGGGGTCGAAGGGACCGAACAACTGCCGGTCGTGGTCTTCGCCTGCGTATTCACGACGATTCTGATCTTCGCCGTGGGCTTCCCACTGATCAAAGGCAAGCTCCCCGCCGACATGGGGGCTCCTAGCGTTGCCCTTCCCGCGGGAGCAGCGCGACCCACCATGGCTGGAAGCGGCGCACCTGGCGCGGCACCCCCCATCGGCGGAGCCGCATCTGCGTCCCAACCCGTCGACGTGGGAGCCCCCACCGTTCCTCTATCCAAGGAGAGCGGCGAACTGGAAGCAACGCAGATCATGACGGCTCCTCAAAGCGGCGGTGTTGCGCCGCCCGAGCAGTACACGGCGCCACTCCATCCAGCGGCTCCGCGAGACTCCGACGAAGAAGCGTAGCTGACGTTACGACAGCGAGCATTCGAGGCCGCTCTTCGCGTCACGGCATCTTCGTGGCGTCGTGACCTGACGCGGCGAGTGCGTTCGCGTCGAGCTATCCTCAGCCGGAGTAGAATTCGGCCCGACAGGTACCGAGCGAACGCTGCAGCTTTTGGCGTGCGTGAAAGAGGCGACTCATGATGGTGCCCTTGGAGACCCCCATCGCCTGCGCCATCTCCTCGTACGTCATTCCGTGCAACTCCCGCATCTCAATCACGCCGCGGTGATAAGGCGGCAGAGCAGCGACGGAGCGGCGGATGCGTTCTTGAAGCTGCTTGTTCGACAACTCGCCGAAGGGGTCACTGACGCGAGCGAACACGAGCTCCAACTCTCCGCGTTCATCCGCAACCAACGGATCGACGTACTCTGCATCTCGTCGAGAAGGCTTGCGCAGAAAGTCGATGGCCAAGTTGGAGACGATCCGGTAGAGCCAAGTGTAGAAGCTGGAATTGCCTGCGAAGCCGTCCAGTCCGCGAAATACACGCAAGAACGCCTCTTGGACGATCTCACTCGCGTCGTGCTCGTCGCGCACCAGGCTCGTCGCCAACGCCAACGCCCGCGGCTGGTGCGCTCGCACCAACGAAGCAAACGCCCGACTGTCTCCCAAGCGCGCGCGACACACCAACGCGTAGTCACCACCGGCAAGCGGCACCTCAGCCGAGCGCGGTGGTTCGCTGGAGATCGGCAGGCTCCCGGCAGGAGCACTCTGGTTCTGCGCAAGCGCGGACATGTACCGTGCTACGGCAGTGGCTGAAGCATTCTCCCCAGCAAGGCAGATTTCGCCGCGAAGCCCGCACCCCTCACGGCCTGGTGCCCGACACCTGCCCTCAGTCGTCGTCCTGGGCGGCGAGGGTCACTTCAAGTTCGAACGTGCGTGGTCCGCGTCGAACTTGGAGGCGGACCTTGCGTCCAACGCCGCCGACGCTGGCCAACCAACGCAGTACTTCTTTACCGTCAACCGGGGTTCCGTCGAAAGCGAGAACGAGGTCCCCTTCGCGCAAGCCCGCCTGGTCCGCTGGTCCTCCCGGGAGGACCGACACGACCAAAGCAGGGGTCTGCTTCAGATCCATTTGCGCCGCTCTATCCCCGGATAGGGTCTCGGCGACGATGCCGAGCTGACTGCGACGGACCTTGCCCTCACGCAGCAAGCTCGGCAAGAGCGCCTTGATCATGTCGATGGGGATCGCGAAACCGATGTTGTTGGCCCCCGCTCGGATCGCCGTGTTCATTCCCACCACTTTGCCCTGCAGATCGAGCAAGGGCCCACCGGAGTTCCCCGGGTTGATACTCGCGTCCGTTTGAAGGAAGTTGTAGTAGCCCGCCGGGTCCAGATCGACGTCGTGGCGCGTACGACCTCGGGCCGAAATGATCCCAGCCGATACGGTATGCGACAACCCGAAGGGATTACCGATCGCGACCACCCAGTCGCCCACGCGGATGTCTTTCGAGACTCCGAGTTCCAACGTCTGAAGCCCTTCCGCCTCGATGCGCAGGACGGCGATGTCCGTCGGGGGGTCCTTGCCAACGACCTTCGCCGGCAGTGTCCTCTCGCCGAGCAGCACGCTCACTTCGGCAGCGTCCCGAATCACGTGGTGATTGGTCAGCAGTAGCCCCTTGGGATCGATGACGAAACCGGTACCCAAGCCGTGGGCGCCCTCGTCATCAGGTGGCGCTTGAATCGTCTCGATGAACACGACCGACGGATCTGCCCGGCTTGCCAACTCGGCGAAGCTCGGGCGGCAATCGCACGCCGCATTCGCTGGCTGCGCCGGGGGCGGTGGAATCGGGCGTTCCTCCTCCCGCGCGCAGCCAAGTGCTATTGAACACACGAGCAACGTCGCGCTGGCTAGCGCAGCCCACCCAGCGCGACGCGCCACGACGATCAGGTGCCGGAGCCGCCGCCGGACGAGCCACCTGACGGATCACGATAGCCTGGGATCCCTGGGGGAGGCTGTTGCGGCGGCTGGTGCTGCGGAGGCTGAGGTTGCGGTGGCGCAGCGTGCTGCGGAGGTACGTGCTGTGGAGGTACGTGCTGCGGCTGAACGTGCTGCGGTGGCTGGTGGTGCTGCGGCTGAACGTGCTGCTGCGGCGGGCCAGGCGGAGGTCCCGAAGGCTCGAAGGGCGAAACCAGCGGCGCCGGATGCATGGGCGAAAGCGCGCCGGGAGTCGGCATCATCGGAGGTGATGCCCCGAAGGGAGACGTCGGCAATGACTGCGCCGGGTTGTGAGGCTGAGGTGCCGGCTGCATCGGAGGGCGGTGCGCCGGCGGCTGAGGCGGCGGCGGTTGGTGCTGCGGAGGCTGGGGCTGACGGTAGGCAGGCAGCGGCGCGCCAACTCCCGGCGTCGGATTGACGCCGTGGGTGCCAGCCGGCACGTGCTGTGGCTGCTGGGGGTAAGCCTGGTGCTGGGGGTAAGCCTGGTGCTGGGGGTAAGCCTGGTGCTGCGGCTGCGGCGG
>JBNKZR010000215.1:0-12671 GCA_050301735.1 Polyangiaceae bacterium
GTCGCAGCGATTCTGCTACGAACTCTGGATTCGGCACACTGGTCACCGATGAAACCGGCGGAAATGGGACCGTCGGTTGCCGCTGGGAACACGAGGGGCCGGCACGCGAACCCTCCGTGTCCGACGTCCCGACCCACCCTCGAACGCTGCGATGGCTCTACGTGCCGAGCGCAACCCTGCAGCACGCCGTGCACTACTTGCGACTCAGAGTGCCGCACCACGTCCTGCCACACCGCGGCATTGGCACCTCGAATTCCCCCACATCTTCTCTATCGGGGAGGTTTCCGGACTAGCGCACCGCGACCGTCAAAGGCGACGCCGATGCTGCCCGCAGGGAATGCGCGAGCGCACGTCGGCGACCAGCTGCGGGTCGATCGTCGTGATGACGACCCCCTCGCGGTCCGACGCCTCCGCAACGACGATACCCCAGGGATCGACCACCAGCGAGTGGCCATATGTCCGACGTGCTCCCGGGTGGCTCCCCCACTGGCCTGCGGCAATGACCCAGCACTGCGTCTCGATGGCGCGCGCGCGCAGCAACGCGTGCCAGTGCGCCTTACCGGTTTGCTCGGTGAAGGCGGCGGGCACGGTGATGACGTCGGCGCCCCGTTCACTCAGCAGCGCATAGAGGTTCGAGAACCTCAGGTCGTAGCAGATGGAGAGCCCCACTCGATAGCCGTCGACATCCACGCAGACGACGGAGTCGCCCGCGTTCGTGCCGGCGCTTTCGCGCAGCTGTGTGCCGTCGGGAAGCGTGACGTCGAAGAGGTGCAACTTGCGATACTTTGCGAGCAGCGCGCCGTCCGGACCGAACACCGCAGAGGTATTGAACGGGCGCTTGGGATCGGAGCTCACTTCAGGCAGGCCACCCGCAATCAGGTGCAGCCGATACGTCGTGGCCAACTGCCGCAAGCGGTCAGTGATGAAGCCGCCTTGCTCCAAGCTTTCCGCGTGACGCGGCTTGACCTGCTCAGAGCCGAAGAACACAAAATTCTCGGGCAAAAGCGCCAGTCGTGTCCCAGCGCGGGCCGCGGTTTCGACCCAATGAGCGACACGCTCCAAGTTCGCCGCCACGTCGTCGGAACTCTGCAGTTGCACCGCCGCGACCATCAGTGGCTCTGCCATCGAGGCGTAGTGTTGCCCGAGCCGACCCCTGCGACAAGCTGGTCGGCGCGACCGATAATCGGTATCGTGACGCCATGACCGACGCCACCGGCGCCATGCAGCAATGGGGGTCGACCCAGAAGCCGGATCCAAGCGCCCCCAGTGCGGGTCTGGTGCTGCTCTACGCGGAAGGATTCCCAGCTCTGCCCGCAGCGTGGCCGCTGATCGGTGCCAAGACGATCATCGGCAGGGAGCCACCGGCGGACGTGGCCGTCGGTGTCAACGCCGTCTCCCGGGTTCATGCGGAAATCGTCTACGAACGGTCGGGCTACACACTGCGAGACCTGAACAGCACCAACGGCACGTTGCTCGATGGCCACCTGATCCGTGAAGCTCGTTTGGAGCCGGGGCAGGAAATCCGAGTGGGCGACGCCATTCTCAAGTTCGTGGAGCAGGACGTCACGGGCTACGCCCGCTACCGCATCGACGGCACGATGGCAGACGCGACCGCCCCGCGCCTCTCGCGCTCCGCCCACTTTCTCGGCGGCTTCCAACTCGACCGCATCGGCGGCGAGATTGGGCGCATCGCCGCCAGCCCGTTGTCAGTGCTGTTGCTCGGCGAAAGCGGAACGGGCAAAGAGGTCGTCGCCCGAGAGATCCACACCTTGTCGCAACGAAGCGGCGGCTTCTGTGCCGTCAACTGCGCGGCGATACCGGGCAACCTGCTGGAGAGCGAGCTCTTCGGTTACAAGCGCGGCGCGTTCTCCGGTGCCGACCGCGACAAGCCCGGGCTGATCCGCACGGCTGACGGCGGCACGCTGCTGCTCGACGAGATAGGCGACATGCCGATGGCCGCTCAAGCCAAGCTGCTCAGGGTGCTGCAATCACGTGAGGTCTTCCCCCTAGGCGCCACAAAACCCGAACCGGTGGACGTACGCGTGATCTGTGCGACCCATCGCGATCTGAGGCGCATGCAGGCGGAGAACCGCTTCCGCGAAGACCTATTCGCGCGTCTGAACGAGTACCAGCTACGGCTGCCACCGCTGCGTGACCGCAAAGAGGACGTCTACCTCCTGCTCAAGGCGTTCGTCGGACGCCATGGGCGTCCGGAACTCGAACCGAGCTTCCGTTTCATGACCGCGCTCCTGCACTACGACTGGCCCTACAACGTTCGCGAGCTCGAGGCTTGTGCCAAACGTTGCGTTGCGCTGGCGGACTCAGCCGTACTCGAGATCGAGCACCTCCCCGATCAGATCCGGGAAGACATGATGGACTACGGCTCTTGGGCAGTGGGAGTTCACCCCAGTGGGGGCAGCGTCAAGGGCCCGCCCACCGAAGAGGAACTGCGGGCGCTGATGCAGCGGCATCAGGGCAACATCGCCGCCGTCGGCCGTGAACTGGGCAAAGCGCGCATGCAAGTCCACCGCTGGCTCAAGCGCTACGACATCTCTTTGGACGACTATCGCTGACCGCAGGTGAACGGCGCCGACTCAAACGTCGAGCTCCTCCGCCCCCACGGAACGGTCCATGATGAAGTGGAAGCGCGCCGTGGGATCCTTGCCCATCAGGTCGTTGACGACACGATCGGTGTGCAGACCGTCGACGATTTCGACGCGCAGCAGCCGCCTCCGCTTGGGATCTAGTGTCGTTTCCCACAGGGTCTTCGGCATCATCTCACCCAAACCCTTGAAGCGCGTGATCTCCACTTTGGCGTTGCCCTTCTTGTGCTGGTTGATGATGCGCTCCCTGTCTGCCTCATCAACGGCCCAGAACGTCTCCTTGGAGATGTCCACGCGGTACAGCGGCGGCACAGCCACGAACACACGCCCGTCGCGGATCAACTCCGGCAGGTGGCGATAGAAGAACGTCAGCAGCAGGGTCGTGATGTGGTGCCCGTCGGAATCGGCATCTGCCAGCAACACGACGCGGTGGTAGCGCAGTCGGCTCAAGTCGAAACTCTTGCCGATGCCACACCCCAGAGCGGTCACCAAGTCCGCCAGCTCGCGGTTTTCGAGCAACTTGGCGAGACTGACGGACTCCGTGTTGAGCACCTTACCACGCAACGGCAGGATGGCTTGGGTCTTGCGATCCCGACCCTGTTTCGCCGAACCGCCTGCGGAATCACCCTCGACGATGAACAACTCCGTCTCGTCCCGCGCAGAACTCGTGCAGTCGCTCAACTTGCCTGGCAGCGTCAAACGCCCACTGGTCGCGCTCTTGCGCGAGACCGAGGCCGCCGCGGACCGCGAAGCCTCGCGTGCGCGCGCGGCCAAGATGATGCGTGCGACGATCTGCTCGGCCGCCGTGCGATTGGAATTGAGCCACTGCTCCAACACCGGCCGCACTGCGGAGTCGACCATGGACTGAACCTCCGGGTTGTTCAGGCGGTCTTTGGTTTGGCCCTGAAACTGCGGCTCCGCAATGAAGACGCTCAGGATCCCGAGCACCCCTTCGCGGATGTCTTCCGCGGACAACGTCACGCCGCGCGGTGCGAGCTTGTGAGTCTCGACGTAGTTGCGAACCGCCTTCAGCAGGCCTCCGCGCAAGCCGTTTTCGTGCGTACCGCCGGAGGCCGTGGGAATGCCGTTGACGTAGCTCATCACGCGCTCGTCCGTGGCTTCCGTCCACTGTAGCGCCAATTCGATGCGGCTGCCGTTCTCCTTGGTCAGGGTAAACGGCGCTGGGTGAACGGACTTGGCTTTACGCTCTTGCTGGACCTTGGTGAGATAGTCGATGATACCGTTTTCGTGCACGAAGGTCGTCTTGTCGCCGTGCACTTCGTCGTTGAAGACGACTTTGACTCCCTTGTGCAGGAAGCTGACGATCTCGAGGCGCTCCCGGATCAAGGCAGCCTCGAACTGAGTCTTGGGGAAGATGCGCGGGTCGGGAGAAAAGAAGACGGTCGTGCCCGTCCCACGTGCCGAGCCCTTCTTCTTCAAGGGCTTGGTCAGCGCGCCTCGGGAAAACTCGATCACGTGCTCTTGGCCGTCGCGTTTGACGCTGGCGACGAGCTTGGTCGAAAGCGCATTGACGACCGAAGCCCCTACACCGTGTAGGCCGCCCGAGGTCTTGTAGTTCTGGTTCTCGAACTTGCCGCCCGCGTGAAGCGTCGAAAAAATGACTTCGATCGCCGGCTTCTTGAGCTTGGGATGCTTGTCGATGGGGATGCCGCGACCGTTGTCGCTGACGGTCACGCTCGAACCGTCCGCGTGAAGCGTCACGTGGATCTCCGACGCGTGACCATTCATGGCCTCGTCAACCGAGTTGTCGAGCACCTCCCACACCAAATGGTGGAGACCGGCGCTACCCACGCCACCGATGTACATACCCGGCCGCTTCCGAACGGGGTCGAGCCCCTCGAGAACGGAGATGTCACTGGCGGTATAACGAGTCATTGTTCACCTGCTTCATCGAACGGAGCCAGAGCCTCGACGGCCTTGGTGACCACCTCCTCGAAACTCCCGGACTTCATCACTTCGCGTCCCTTGCCCCCGCGACTGGAGCGCTCGTACTTTCCGGCACTGATGCGGTGGGTGCCACCACGCCCCGTCTTGACTTCGAGCGCATCCGACGGTGCCCGAGCGACGGTGAAGCCGATCAACGAATCACCAGCGCCGAGCTTCATCAGCATCACACCGCGACCGGCGCCCGACAGGTAGTTCACTTCCTCCACGGCACACAGGAGGGCACGTCGCTTCGCGGAAGCCGCGATCACCGTCTCGTCGCCGTGCACGACTTCTACCCCGAGCACTCGTGCTTCACCCTTGGGACGCGCAAAGCGCCGCCCGCTGCGGGTGCTGGGCTCGACGAAGGGTAGCAGGCTAAAACACAGCGCGTAGCCATCTGAGCTCGCGGCCAGCGCATACGCCTCCGGATAGTGCTCCGGATCCTCTTCCAGGCTGCCGATGGCACGCGGGTCGAGGGACAACGCCGCCACGATCGCTTCACCATCCTTGAGCTTGAAGAGCTTCTGAATCGGCTCGCCGTAGCCCGTCGTCGCGGGAATGTCGATGATGCGACAAGTGTAGGCCGTTCCGAAGTTGCTGAAGAAGACGACGGTGGCGCGGGTGGAGCCCGCCATGACTGCCAACACGGAGTCGCCCTCTCGCAACCGGGTCTGGGATGGGTCTTTGATCTCCTTCTGGCGCTTGACCCAACCATCGCGCGTGATGAGCACGTGGTTGTCTTCCGCCACGATGAGGTCTTCCGCCGAGAACTCGGGTTCGTCGTCCAACGCCTGAATCAGGGTGCGGCGCTTTTTGTCGGACCCCAAAGACGCCACCACCTGGCCGAGTTCGTCCCGCACGAGGTTCCAGCGCCCCTTACCGGACTTTTCGTCCAGCAGCTTCTTGATTTCGCGGGCACGCTTCTGCTTGTCCTTCAACTCGTCCTGGATGACGAGGATCTCCAGACGCGCCAAGCGATACAGCTTCAGTTCCAAGATGGCGTCCGTCTGCTCGGCGTCGAGCTTGAAACGCTTGATGATCTTCTGCGCTGCGTCCGCCTTGCCCTCACTCTGCCGGATCAACTTGATGATCTGGTCGAGGGCGTCGAAAACGGCGACGAAGCCCTCCAGAATGTGGATGCGTCTCTGCAACGCCGACAGCTCGTGCTGCAAGCGACGTGTGACCACCTCCAAGCGAAACTGAAGGAAGTAGAAGAGCATCGACTTCAGATCGAGGCGTTCTGGGCGGCCAGCCTCCTCCGAGCTGTCGCTCGGCGGAACCAGGCACGTGAAGTTGCAGTTGAAGTTCGATTGCAGAGGCGTGTTCTTGAACAGATACGCGAGCACCTTGTGCTCGTCGGCCTCTTTCTTGAGCAACAGCTCGACCCGAACGTCCTCGGTGGAGACGTCTTTGACGTCGAGCAGCAGCGGCATCTTGCGAGACAAGGCGACGTCGGCGATGCGCTCGACCAGTGTCGACTTGTTGACACCGTAGGGTACGCTGGTGATGGCGACGACCTTGCCGGCACGCGTCTCCTCCCCCAACTCCCAAGTGGCGCGCACCTTGACCGAGCCCTGACCGGTTTCGTAGATCGCCTTCAGTTCTTCAGTGGTGGAGATCACTTGACCGCCGGTCGGAAAGTCCGGGCCCTTGACGGTGCGTGTCAGCTCTCGAGCGCTGAGCTCCTTGCCCTCGACCAGTGCGTCGAGCAGACGAACGGCCGCATTGCACACCTCTTCCGGGTTGTGGGGCGGGATGTTGGTCGCCATGCCGACGGCAATACCCGAGGCACCGTTGATCAGCAGGACGGGCAGCTTCGAAGGCAGCACCGCCGGTTCGTCTTTGCTCCCGTCGTAGTTGGCACGGAAGTCGACGGTGCCGTACGGAAGCTCCTCCAAGATGTCGCTGGAGACCGCCGCGAGCCGGCACTCCGTGTAGCGCATCGCAGCCGGGGGGTCGCCATCGAGGGAGCCGAAGTTGCCCGAGCCATCCACTAACGGCAAACGCAGCGAGAACGGTTGCGCGATGCGAACGAGGGCATCGTAGATCGCCGAGTCGCCATGGGGGTGATAGTTGCCCATCACGTCGCCGACGACCTTGGCGCACTTGCGGTGCTTGGCGTCCGAGGTCAGCCGCTGCTGCCACATCGTGTACAGGATGCGCCGCTGCACCGGCTTCATGCCGTCGCGTACGTCGGGCAGCGCGCGGCTGGTAATCACGCTGAGCGCGTAGTTCAGGTACCGACTTTGCGCGATCTCGTGCAACGGCACGGTTTCGGCCGGCGGAGTGGGAGAGGACGGGGACTTCTTCGAACTGCGTCGCTTTGCCAAAAGATAGGCCTTGGGGGGAATGGATTGTCCGTCGGTACCCGGGTTCTTCAGGAAGTGCCAATAAAACGCCGGGTTCCCAGCCGGCCACCCAACGACTCGGCCGACCCACCCCGAGACGGGCACTGCCAGCCTCTTCGTCGCGTTGCCGGTGTGCCGCCAGGCGCCCGAGTTTTGCGGGGAAATCCGGCAGCGCATGCTTGTACATGGGCACGCTCTGGGCTACGCAGGGCCCCCATTTCGAAGCCGGACACCCCCCTCGAGGGCCGCATCCGTCCGGAGTCGCTTTTCCTGAACGCCATGCATCGAACCCGCCTGCCCCAGCCGTTGCACCTCATGTGGGCTGGTGTGGTAGTGACAGCCGCGTTGCTGTTGGTTTGGGCGACCCCAGCATTCGCCCAGAACCCCGGCCAAAGCGCCAGCGATGAGGCCGATTCCGCGCGGGGCCAGCAGATCCTCGAGATCGACGTGGTGGGCAACCGTCGCATCAGCCGCGACGACGTGCTCGCTTACCTCCACGAAAAGGTCGGTGAGCGATTCACTCCCGAGGTGCTCGCCCAGGACGTACGAGAGCTGTGGGCCTCGGGTTTCTTCGACGACATCGAAGTGGACTTGGAGCGCATGGACACCGGCCTTCGCCTGCGTTTCATCGTCCGCGAGAAGCCGAGTGTCGCCGAAGTGCAGTTCGAGGGCAACGACGAGATCGACGCCGAAGACCTGGAGGAAGCGATCGAGGTCAAGACGGACACGATCCTCAGTCAACCCGCCATCGGGCGCAGCATCCAGAAGATCCGCGACATGTACGCGGAGAAGGGCTACTTCCTCGCCGAAGCCGAGAGCGAGGTCATCTCTCGGCGCAACAACGAAGTGTTGGTGAAGTTCAAGGTCACCGAACACACCCAAGTGAGCGTACGCCGCATCACGTTCATCGGCAACGAGAACCTCCCCGAGGAAGAGCTGCGAGCGGTGATGTTCACCGGGCAGACCAGCGTGCTCAGCTTCGGCAGTGGCGGCCCTTTCCGGCAAGACGCCTTCGAACGAGACATCGCCATCATCAACGCCCTGTACTACGACCGGGGCTTTCTGACGGTTCAGATCCACACGCCGCGTGTGATGCTCACTCCGGACCGCAGCGGCATCGAGGTCTCAATCACGATCGACGAAGGCCCACGCTTCAAGATCCGCCAGCTCCGTGTCTACGAGCGAGGGGCTGACGGCAGGGAGGTCGAGCCCATCGGAGGGCGTCGTCGTCTGCGCAACATGGTTCGGGCTCAGTCCGGCGATTGGTTCAATCGCGCGGAACTGCTCGAAGACTTGGGGGCCGTTCGCACGCTGTACCGCGACGAGGGCTACGCCAACGTCGCCGCGAACCCCGACACGAAACTACTCGCAGAAACCAACGAGGTGGACGTCATCGTGCCGATCGAGCGGGGGCCCATGGTCTTCTTCGATCGCATCGAGGTCAGCGGCAACACCAAGACTCGCGATAAGGTGATCCGGCGCGAGATGGAGATCGTCGAGGGCGAGAAGTTCTCGGAAACGAAACTCGAGAAGTCGCGTCGTCGTATCACTGCCTTGGGCTATTTCGAACGCGTCGACGTCGGCACCAGCCCCGGAACCGCGCCCGATCGGGTCAACGTCCAGGTCGAGGTGGTCGAGCGCCCTACGGGCACCTTCCAGGTCGGGGCTGGCTTCTCCAGCATCGAGAGTTTCATCGCCACGGCTCAGGTGCAGCAGGCGAACATCATGGGCAACGGGCAGAACTTCTCCCTCAACGGGCAGTTCAGCACCGTGCGCCGCCTGGTCAACTTCTCCTTCTACGAGCCGTACTTCCTGGATAGCCGTTTCCAGTTCTCGGTGGCGCTCTACAACCAGCAGCGCAACTACATCGACTTCGCGCAGGAGACCTTCGGTGGCTCGCTGACCTGGGGTTACCCGCTGATCGAACCGGAACTGTCAGCTGCGGTCACCTACACGCTGGAAGACAACGAAATCTCCACCCAGCGAACGCGCTCCATCCTCGGTTCGACCATCCCCAGCACGACCTTTCGCCAGCTGCCGTTGTTCAACTTGTTCAACGACGGCTTGACGTCCAGCATTCGACCTTCGCTCACCTACGACACGCGGGACAACCGCCTGTTCCCGACGAGCGGCGTCTACCTGCGGGGCTCGAGCGAGCTGTCCCTGGCCAGCATCGGCGCGGATACCGAGTTCTGGCGCAATCGCTTCACCGGGCGCTTCTACTACCCGGTGGGTGGGGGTGCGGTGATCAAGCTGAACACGGAGTTCGGCCTGGTGACGAGCCCGAGTTCGGACGGAGTTCCCATCTTCGCGCGTTTCTTCATGGGCGGCATTCTGGACGTGCGCGGTTTCGCGTTCCGCACCATCAGCCCACGCATCCCACTGACGCAGACGCTCGACCCGAACAGCGCGCCCGAAGGGCTCGGCGCGCGCATCGGCGGCAACTTGATGTTCTACGACAACCTCGAGTTCGAGGTGCCACTGATCGAAGAGGTCGGCATCCGAGGGGTTCTCTTCACCGATGCCGGTAATACATGGAACTTGGAGGGCAAGTATTGCGCCCTCGATACCGGAACCAGCTACGAAGAGACGAGCCCCTGCTTCGACTTCCCGAAAGACGCCCTGAACCTGCGTACCAGCTGGGGTTTCGGATTGCGTTGGTTTTCGCCACTCGGGCCGCTTCGCTTCGAATGGGGTTTCCCCTTCGCGCCCCTGCCCCACGAAGAAACGTCACGCTTCGAGTTCACGATCGGCAACTTCTTCTAGTCGTGACGAACGCCTAAGGACTCGCGCTCGATCGAGCGGCCACGTGGGGTCGGCACTGCGCTGCTGGCACCCGAAAGGGCTCGGCCGTGCGGCGCGAAGGTGCGACTGGGACGACCGATCCGGCTCGTGAGGAAGCCTTTCGCCGTGCCCGAAGCAGGCCTCGAAACAGGCCGACAAACGGAGCCGCTTCAGGGCCTCGTAGACGCCTGCGAGAAGCGCTTCGAAGCCTACTTTTCCCGCCAAAAAAGCAGCTTTCGAAGTATAAGAAGTCACCGTTTTCGAGGTGCGTGATGGACGGCCGTCCGCGCCCTCTTCGAGACGCCCTCCACGCAGAGAAAAATGTCGGACGACACTCCCACCCATAGCCACAACGAGCTGCCCATCAGCCTCCAGGACGAGATGCGAACCTCGTATCTGGACTACGCGATGAGCGTCATCATCGGCCGCGCCATCCCGCACGTCCGAGATGGCCTCAAGCCCGTGCACCGTCGCATTCTCTACGCGATGAGCGAGCTCAACTTGAGCTCCGGCTCACCCTACCGCAAGTGCGCCACAGTGGTCGGCGAAGTGCTGGGCAAGTACCACCCGCACGGGGACAGCAGCGTGTACGACGCGTTGGTGCGCATGGCCCAGTCGTTTTCCATGCGCCACCCGTTGGTGGACGGTCAGGGCAACTTCGGCTCCGTGGATGGCGACCCACCGGCAGCGTACCGATACACGGAATCGAGGCTGGCGAAGATCGCCTCCGAGCTCCTCGCCGACATCGACAAGGACACCGTGGACTTCGTGGCGACCTTCGACGAGTCGCGCACTGAGCCCGTGGTGTTGCCCACGCGCTACCCGAACCTGCTCGTCAATGGGTCGGGCGGCATCGCAGTGGGCATGGCGACCAACGTTCCGCCGCACAACTTGCGTGAGGTGCTGGACGCGACCGTGCACCTGATTGAGAACCCTGACGCTCGAGTCGAAGACTTGATGCAGTTCGTGCCCGGGCCCGACTTCCCCACGGGCGGGTTCATCTTCGGGCGCTTGGGTGTCTATCAGGCGGCAACGACGGGTCGCGGCTCGATCCTGATGCGAGCGCGCTCCATCATCGAGCCCGTCAAAGGCAGCAAAGACCGTGAGCAAATCGTGTTCATCGAGTTGCCGTATCAGGTCAACAAAGCGCGACTGCACGCCAAGATCGGGCAGTTGATTCGCGAAAAGCGCATCGAGGGCATCAAGGAGGCACGGGACGAAAGCGATCGCGACGGCATGCGGCTCGTCATCGAGTTGAAGAAGGACGTCTTCCCCCAGGTCGTTCTCAACCAACTGTATTCGATGACCGACTGTCAGACGACCTTCGGGGTGATCAACCTCGCGATCGTCAACGGTCGCCCAGCAGTGCTCAATTTGAAGGAGATCCTGGAGCACTTCATCGAGCATCGGCGCGAAGTGGTGAGCCGTCGCACGCGCTACGAGCTGCTGAAGGCGGAGGCCCAAAAAGAGCTCGTCGAGGGGCTCGGCATGGTCACCACCGACACGGACGTGGTGATCAGGACGATCCGCGAATCCAAAGACCCTGATGAGGCCAAAGCGCGTTTGATGGCCCTGCCTCTGAAGGGGCTGGAAGAGTTCGTGCGCCGTGCAGGACGCCCAGAAGAAGAAATCGCCCGTGCCCGAGAGCAAGGCGACTACCGGCTGAGCGAACGTCAAGCCAAGGCCATCTTGGAGATGCGTCTGAGCCGCCTCACCGGCCTCGAACAAGAGAAGCTCGCCAAGGAGTACGCCACGCTGAGCGACCGGATCGCCGAGCTGTCCGCCATCTTGGCCAGCGAAGAGCTGTTGATGGAAGTCATCGTCAACGAGCTGAGCGAGATCCGCGAGCAGTACGGCAACGATCGCCGCACCGAGATCATCGAAGACGAAGCAGAGATCCAGGTCGAGGACCTGATCCAAGAAGAGCAGATGGTCGTCACCATCTCTCACGAAGGCTACATCAAGCGCACCGCGCTCAGCACCTACAAGGCGCAGAAGCGGGGCGGCAAGGGCAACCGCGGGATGGAGGCACGTAACGACGACTTCGTCAGCCAGCTCTTCGTCTGCTCCACCCACTCGTTCGTGTTCTTCTTCAGTGACCGAGGCAAGGTCTACGTGAAGAAGGTGTACACGATTCCGCAGGGCGCCAGAAACGCCAAGGGGCGCGCGATCGTCAACTTCGTGAGCCTGGACGCCGACGAACGCATCTGCGCGATCACCCCGGTGGCGGGCTTCAACGAAGGGCTCTTCGTCACCACCCTCACGCGCCAAGGCCAAATCAAGAAGACGGCGATCATCGACTACCAGAACTTCCGCGAGAAGGGCATCATCGGTGTCAAGATCACCGACGACGACAAGCTACTGGCCGCGGCGGTGACCGATGGCAGCAGTGATTTCTTGGTCGCGACCAAGAGCGGCAAGTCGATTCGCTTCGACGAACAGCAGGTTCGCGCCATGGGCCGAGGCGCCGCTGGCGTCAAAGCCATCGATCTGGAGACGGACGACGAGGTCGTCGGTTTCGGAGTCACCAATCCCGAGCGACCGCACGTGTTGACCATCTGCGCCCGCGGTTACGGCAAACGCACCCACATCGACGAGTTCCGCACTCAGCGCCGAGGCGGCAAAGGCATCATCCTAATCGACGCCAGCGACCGCAATGGTCCGGTGGTGGGTATCGCGATGGTCAAACCCGAAGACGACGTCATTCTGATGACGGACCGAGCCCAAACCCTGCGCACTCGGGTCTCTGAAATCCGAGAGACCGGGCGCAACGCTCAGGGTGTGCGTGTGATGCACGTCGCAACGGACGAGCGGGTCGTCGCCATCGAAGCTCTGGAGGAGGAAGAAGAAGAGCTCGGCGACGATGAGGAGTCGGAAGGCGAAAGCGACGACACCTCGGGGACGACCGCAAGCGCCTCAGACGAGAGCTCGGATGTTGACGACAGTGACGACTCCGACAGTGACGACTCCGACAGTGACGACTCCGACA
>JBNKZR010000216.1:0-12664 GCA_050301735.1 Polyangiaceae bacterium
GTGCGCTGGAGAGGGTTTGCTCCAGCTGAAGATTGGGATGGTCAGAGCCAATCGCCTGGGGTGTGTGCTGCCCCAAACGAAATTTGAGGTACTGGACGGAGGAGAGGCGGTCGCTACCAACTTGGCGCTGGTCCCACTCGGGTCGCACCCGCTCGCCGTTATCCAGCAACACATACAAGTGCTTCGGCAGACCGAGCCACGCCCGGAGCTTCTGGTCGCGCTCTTTGGGATCGTCAATCTCGATCAGCAGAGTGCAGCCCACTTCGCCGGCGTCGCCGATCAGCTCGTTGTAAGTGTCGATCTCGTGCTGAATGTCCGCCTCTCGCACGATGTGCTCGATCCGCATCATCTCTTGGATCTGATAGCGAATCGTCAACGTCGTTTCGAACAGGAAGGTCAGATCCGGACCCACGTGAATTCGCCGGGCGTCCTTCTCAGCGAGCACGCGTGCGCGAAACTCTTCCCGAGCGTCGTTGTAGGTCTGATAGTCGACGATGTCCGAACGTTGAACCTTCTGCATGGCACTCACCTTCCGCTGTCGAGCCGCGCCGAGAAGAGCCGCGGACTCGAGCGTCTATTCATCGTTTGTCTTGGGCGCGCGGTAGGCACGCGCAAGTAGCGACATGGGATGTAGCGGCTTCTTGCCAGCGTGTTGCTCGAATTGAATCGCCGCCAACGGGCAGTCGGTGACCCAAGTTTCAGCGTCAGCGTCTTGCTTCATGCCGTCGAAGGACTTCTTGCCCACCCGCTTGGAAGCATCGAAGCTCTCCACCTTCATGGCGTACGTGCCGTCGTGTCCACAGCACTCCATCACGGTGCTGATTTCCGCCCCCGCCTTGCGAATCAGGTCGCGGCCCTTGAAGCCCACGCCCTGAGCTCGCAGGTGGCAGGGCGCGTGGTACGCCACCTTCTCTGGAACGTCACCAAAGTTGGTGTTGAAGCGCTCTTCTTTGCGCAATCCCCAGACGAACTCACCTGGATCTCGCACCGCTGCTGCGACCTTTTCAGCGCGCGCTTTGTCTTCTGCAGCGACGAGCTCCGGGTACTCCGCCCGCAACATCATGGAACAGGTGGGGTTGATGGCGACCACCTTCGCGCCTTGGTCGACGTAGGGCTCCAGGACGTCCAGGTTGATCTTGGCTCGCCGCTGCAGCTCCTTCAGGTTGCCACTTTCCCAGGCGGGCATGCCGCAACAAACGAGGTGGTCCGCACAGCGAACGTCGACGCCGTTGCGCTGCAGCACTTCCACCGTGTCTTTGCCGATCTCGGGTTCGTTGTGCTGGACGTAGCAAGTCTGAAACAGCACGACCTCGCCGCCGGGCTCGTTCTTGATCAGGCCCTCTTTGCGAGCCCAGGTCGAAAAGGGCTGACTGGCAAAGTCGGGCAGAAGCTTGTCGCGATGGATACCGAGCACCTTCTCCATGAACCAGCGGTGCAGACCGACGCGGTTCATGACGTTGGCCATACCGAAGCTCATGCGAGCCATCGTGCCGGCCATGTCCGGATCGCCGAGCACCTTGTCGCGCAGGCTCGTCCCTTCCTTCTTCGTCTTGATCGCGTTGTAGCGGTGGACGAGCTTGGGGAAATCCAGCTGGAACTCGTGCTTGTCCCTCGGGGTGTACGGGCATTGAACTTCGCACAGCTTGCACTGGAAGCAGTTGCCCATCACCTCAGCGGTCTGGTCGTCCGTTATCTTGCGAACGTCACCATCGTGCTGGTTGTCGATGAAGTCGAACAGCTTGGGGAAGGAGTCGCAGTACTTGAAGCACATACGACAGCCGTGACAGACCTCGAAGACGCGAGTGATCTCCTTCTGCAGTGCACCCGCATCCCAGTATTTGTCTTCCTTGGGGTCGTAGCTGAGACCGTCGGTGGGTTGGTAGGAGACGTTGCCTTGCTCTGCCATGGTGTGCTCGCTTCTCAACGCGCTGCTCGGGGCGTAGCGCGGTGAGCTTTTGGAACGGATGACGCGCGCTGGGCGAGCCGCGTGGGGCGTTCCTAGTGGGTCGAAAGGGCGGCCGTCACGCCGCCGAGGGCGGTAAAAGAACTTCGAAGGCGGCGTATTCCCGGCGAGTTCGATGAAGCCGGCGGGGTGAGGCACAATCCTCGATCTGAGCGGCACGCTGGCTCCGCGATTGGGGGCGGGCGGGTCGAACGACTCGTCTCACTCGCCCCCAATCGCGCAGCTGCTCGACGCTCAGGAAATGTCGTCGAGCAACGACTGGAAGCGGCCGGCGTGAGACTTCTCGGCCTTGGCCAAGGTCTCGAACCAATCGGCGATCTCGCCGAAGCCTTCTTCACGTGCCGTCTTGGCCATGCCCGGGTACATGTCGGTGTACTCGTGGGTCTCGCCGGCAACGGCAGCCTTGAGGTTCTTGGCGGTGTCGCCGATCGGAAGATCGGTCGCCGGATCACCAACCTGCTTCAGGTAGTCGAGGTGGCCGTGGGCGTGACCCGTCTCGCCTTCGGCGGTCTCACGGAAGTTGCCCGCGACCTCGGGGTAGCCTTCGACGTCTGCGACCTTTGCAAAGTACAGATAACGACGATTGGCCTGCGATTCGCCAGCGAACGCGTCCTTCAAGTTTTGGTGGGTCTTGGTTCCTTTTAGATCAGCCATTGAAAGTCTCCCGTTGAAGTGGGGTCTGACGCATGAGTATGCTCAGACCGTTCAATCATGTCTAATTGTTAAATCTGATAGATTTGATAACTGAGACCTATCAGACGCCCCTGCTCGGAGGCGCCCAGCATAGCGAGGCAGGAAGGCACCTTGCAGCGCAATGACTGCGCCCGGGGACCCCAGCAGCGAAGCCCCCTGAACCCCGAGTCGACCGGGCCAGATTGTGCTCGGTAAGCGTGCCGATGGGCAAGCCCCAGCCGCTCGTCCTAGGTGCAGACGAGACGCGTTGCCCACGCTGGCGAGCCGAAGTCGCGGGCGCCAAGTTGTGCCACCCATTGGCACACCGGGACATTGCCGTGCCGACGGGCGCGACGAACGCAGTGCGTTCCCTCCTTGCCGCGGCGCACAACGGAGGGAAATGCTTGATGAGTACGCCAATTATCGTGTCCTACTGTGACGTCCCCGCGAAGTGAGCCAATTGACGAGGCTATGGCACTGCGTGTGCAGTGGCGCCGCGCATGAGAGTACGTGCAACGTTACTTCCGCTCGCGGCCCTGGCGTGTGCCGCCTGCGGCAACGAGACGTCGAGCGCCTCGGACAGTGCGCTGATGGGTCCCGCCGGCTTCGCCAGCCAAGACGAAGGCTCGGTGGTGGGGCTAATCCCAGGATCCGGCATGGGTGGACAGGTGGCCGGCAGCCCAGCACAACCCGGGGTGACGCCACCACCATTGCCGCCGGAGATGGAGCTCTCCTTCGAGTTCGAGCTGCCGCAGGCCGGCAAACGTTACGTCTACGCGGCGAACCCTCAGAGTGATTCGGTCGCCGTCATCGACGCGGAGACGTTGGCCATCCAAGCCGTCGAGGCGGGGGATCAGCCGACGTTCTTGCGCACCTTGGCGGGCACCGATGCCGCCGTGGTGCTGAACGTCGGGTCCAGCGACGCCAGCATCATCCGCACCAAGGGCGGCGCTTCGACGGCGGTGCACGTGCCCGTGCAGCAGGGCGCCAACGCAATCGCCGTCGCACCGGACGGGAAACACGCCGTCGTCTACTTCGACGCCAATCACCGCGGCGCAGGCGTGACGGGCAGCTACCAAGACATCAGCGTCGTGTTCTTGGAGCAGGGCGAAGAGCGCGCCGTGGCCATGACCGTCGGCTTCCGCCCGTCTTCGGTCTCCTTCTCGACAGACGGGAGCAAGGGCTTCGTCGTCACCGAGGACGGCGTGTCGATCCTCGACTTCGCGGAGATCGAGCGCAAAGGTGCCCACATCGCGACGACCATCGCCCTGGGCACGGACGCCACCGCCTCGTTGGACATCTCCGTCACCCCGGATGGCGCCTACGCTCTGGCTCGCCGCGAAGGAGAGAGCCAGCTACGACTGGCCGACTTGGAGTCGGGGGACGTTCATCTGTTGGACCTAGCCAGCGAGTTCCAAGTAGCACCCGAAGAACCCGAACTCGAAACGGTCAGCGGTGACGCGGGAGTTGCCGACGCCGGAACAGATCCGCCAGCGCCAGAGCCCACCCCGCCGCCAGCTCCCAACGCCGCCGTGACGGACGTGGACTTGGCCCCCTCGGGCGACTTCGCGTTGGCCGTCGTTCGCGATCAGAGCACGGTGTTGAGGGTTCCCGTGCCCGGAGCGTTCATCGACGACGAAGCCGTGGAGGCGATCCGCATCGACGACGAAGTGATCGGCTCGGTCAGCATTTCGCCCGATTCCGACCGCGCACTGTTGTACACCACCGTGATTGAGACGGACGAACGCATCACCATCCTGAACCTGGAAGATGATGAGTTCGACGTGGTGCGCCTCCCCAAGTCGGTGGAAAGCGTCACCATCGCCCCCAACGGAGAGACGGCGCTCATCATTCACCAAAAACTCGCCGGCAGCCCCGACGAACCCGGTCTCGATCCGGACGTCGTGATCGATCGCCAGTACGGCTACAGCGTGCTCGAGTTGGACTCGGGCTTTTCGAAACTTCAAACCGCCGCGACGCACGTTGGACCATCGACCGTGGTGCCTGGAGGCTCCGACTTGTTCGTGCTGTTCAACGAACCCGCGTTGGGCATGAGAGAAGTGCACCAGGTCAAACTGGAGAGCTTCTTGGTCGAGCGCATCGTGTTGGGGAGTCCTCCGACGAGTATCGGCTCCGTCCCCGACTCGAAGAAGGTCTTCGTGGGTCAAGACCATCCTGACGGGCGCATCGCCTTCATCGATTGGGAAACGGGCGAGATCGAGTCCGTGACGGGCTTTGAGCTCAACAGCCGCATTCGGGAGTGAAGAGAATGACGAAACGAACTTTCATGGCCAGTGCTTGCTGCTTCGCGCTGGCATCCTCTTGCGGCGATGCGGACCTCCCGCCCAATCGTCAACTGATGGCGCCCGTTGGACTGAGTCAACACTTGGTCTGGCTCGATACGGAGAACGACGAGGCGATCGTGTTGGACGTCGGCCGCCGCAATCCCAAACCAGAGGTCGACACCTTCGAGCTCTCCGGTCGCCCGACACTCAGCGAGCGTCGCAACCAGAGCGACGAACTGCTCGTACTCTTGCACGACGAGGAAGAAGAGGTGGGCCGTCTGGCGGTGCTCGACGGTGGCGGTGTCAAACGCGAGTACGAACTCGGCACCCAATTCGACACCATCACCCAATCCGAAGACGGCGACTACGCGTTCATTCACTTCAGTCCGAACTCGAGCGTGGGCAGCGACAACTTGCTGTTCAACCCCAACGAGATAGCCGTCGTCGACTTGAACGACGATGGTGAAGACGCCGTCGTTCAACGAACGCTGAGGAGCCTCGGCTCTTCGCCGCAACGGGTGGAGTTCTCCCCCCCGATGAACATCGCTGGCGAGATGCGGCGTTTGGCCGTGGTCTTCTTCCAATCGGAGATAGCCCTCCTGGACCTGAACCATCTCGACCGCCCCGAATACACCGTCGAGCTCAGCCGTGGTAGCAATCTGGCGCTCAACCAGATCCGCTTCAGCGCCGAGGACGAGAAGATCTACCTCTTGGCCAGTAACTCGAACGACGTCTACGTGCTGCGACTGCTGACGGCGGGCGCCAACCGAGAGAACGACTTCGAGCCGTCGCTCAACCAATTGGGCACGGACGCGACACCTCGAGACATGGCCGTCTTCGAGAGCGACGGCAACCGACGCCTGCTCGTCGCCAGCGGCAGCACCGCCCAGGTCGTCGAGGCCAGCTCGAGTCGCGTGACCCAAATCCCGCTGCAGTACGACGCCACCCGCATCCTGATGTTCGAAGGGCGCTCACCCTTCGACGATGAAGTGGAGCAGCGCGCGCTCTTGTACGCACCGAACAACAACGGCATCACCTTCCTCGACTTGACGGAAATCGAGGACCGTACGACGCGCAATCGCGAAGAGTTGGTCGTCGGACGGGTCAGCTCCCTGACCCCATTGGACGAAAATCGCGTCCTGCTCACCCACGACGGCAACAGCGTGAGTGTTCTCGATCTGGAGGAACGGACCGCGGCGCCAATCCAAGCTCGATTCCCGATCGGTGCCGCCATCCCCAACTTGGAAACCGGACGCGTGTGGATTGCACCGCAAGGCTCGTCCACCTTGGGATTCATCGATCTGTCCAACCTGCACCCCGGACAGGTTCGCCTGGACCGAACGATCTCCCAATTGCTGCTGTTCGACGAAACCGATCAGCCGCGAGTCGTCATGAATCACTTCGACCCTGCCGGTGCGGTGACGATCCTCAATGCCATGGAGCCCGACAACGAAGAAGATGCCGTGACTCTGGTCGGCTTCTTCCAGGAAGGAGTACTCGACCGATGAAGCTCGAGCTCAGTATCGCCGCGACCGTGCTCTTGACGGCGTTGCCCGCCAGGGCCCAGTCCGATCCGGCGGCCAAGGCCGCACCGAAGTCAGCGCAGCCCGCCAAAACGAGCGCGAAACCAGCCCCCACCCCAGCGGCGGGGGCGGCCGCTCCGAACGCGACAGAGGGCACCCAGGCGACGACAGAGGCCGCAACAAGTGAACCAGCCAAAGGAGCCGAGCCTGCGGCCCCCGGAGCACCCGACGAGGCCGCGGCAGCCCCCTCGGGCGAGGCCAACGACCCAGCGAAGAGCGACGCGCGCCCGCCGAAAGCCAAGGCTGAAACGGCTACCGCAGCAGACAGCGTCGTGGATTCGACACCGCCGACGCCCAAGGCTCCGCTGAATTCATGGCTGTCGATTCACGGCTATGGCGATCTCTCCTGGAACGACGACCCCGGCTACGATCTCTTCGACGACAACGACGTGGGTGGCCAAGTGGGCCTGAGCGTCGAGTTGGATGTCCTGGACTTGTCCACGAAGGCCACTTTGGCGGTATTCGTGGCAGCCTCCGCCGGTGGGGTCAGCGACGGTGACGTCGCGACGAACGTCTTCGCAGAGGCGAGTATTCAAGCCGAGAATTACGCCCTCGGCATCGTCCCTCGCTACGCCATCTTGCCCTGGCTCGAGGTTCACGCGCGCGTCCAGGGGGGCATCAGCGACACCTACACGGAATTCGGGCTCACTAGCGGCGACACCCTGGAGCAAAACGACCTCACTCCGTTTGGCGCTGCAGGCGGCGGCTTCGCCCTGTTGAGCAAGCCCCGGCGCATCCATCCCAGTCGCAGCAGCTTCAACTCCGTCACCTTTGGCGGCATGGTCGAGGGCGGGTACCGCTTGGCGTCGTCCCTGTCCTACGGCTTCCGCGACGTCATGGTCGATCCCCCAGAGCAGCGCGTCCGCGTACAGGGTGCCGACTTGGGCAGCTTGGACTTGGCTGGACCCTACTTGAGGTTCGGCGCTTTCGTCAGGTTCTGAAGCGTGACCCGCGGGCGCGGGTTGCTGACGCAGCCGCGTCATGACGCACCGCGTTCTCGTTCACCTGGGTGGCGTAGCGCTCATCGTTGCAGAAAACTCCCAAGTCAGACGCGATGTCGTGGAAACTTGATCGCGGCGAGTCCCCGGCAGCAGGGATCGGGCTTGCATTGCACATTGCGTTGAGCCCACCATCGCCCCGCGATGTGGACGGACAGGCGGAGGGCGGGGCGACGGCGGTGGGTATCGATTTTCGGATTGGCGCTGAGCTTGGCTGCGGCCGCTCGTGCGGAAGCCCCGCGACCTTCGCGTGAAAAGACACCGCCAGCCAGGGGCGAGCCTGACTCCAAAGGCGAGCAGGCTCCCCCGCCGAACACGACTGCCACCAGTAACCAAGCGCCAGCGCCCAAGGCGGAAGCGGAGGCACCAGCTCCGCGCGTGCCCAAGGCGGAGGCACCAGTGACTCCACCCCCGGACCCGCCAGTTCAGCCCCAAGCGCCACCACCGGCAGCGAGAGCGGCACGCTCCACCGGAACCGGGACAACGCGGGTACGTCCCCGAACGACAACCACTGCAGACAAGTCCGAGCCCGTTCTGCGGGTGAACACGAACCTACCTGAGTTCACGTGGGCGCCCGTGCCGGTAGGCAAACTGGACCCGACCACACACCAGATAGCGCTGAGGGGCCCGCTGATTGCGCTGGCGACGAACGGCTCGGACGACGAGGACGACGGCGCTGCACCAGGGGTTTTTGTCGTGGATGGTCACCACGGCAAGGTGCGCTTCTTCGCTCCCGTACCCAAAGGCTCCAAGACGTTGGGCGTGGCGCTCGATGCGGACGCGCTAGTCTTTGCGGTCAACCAGACAGACGCTTCCGTGTCCCCGTCCGCCGGTGGCGATGGCCGCACTTCCGCGGCGGTCGTGCGGCTCGGGCTCGACGGTGGTTATGATTGGGCAACGGAACTCGCTGCCATCAACGAGTTTCTGCCTCCCGATAGCCGGGGAGAGGTGCTGGTTGTGGCGCCACCGGCGTTGCTGAAGACATCCGACGGAGCAGCGGACGTCAGCGTGTTGTTTTCCGTGCGAATCAACCCTCGCTCTGACGAGCTCTTCGCGGCACGGCTCGACGGCACCACAGGCACGCTTCTCAACATGGTAGCGTTGCCCAGCTGCCAACTGCCGGCGCGTCAATACCTTCTACCGCGGGAAGGAGGCTTCGAAACGCTCGTCTGGTGTGGCGGGAACGCGCCAAACGTCATGCTGCTCGACGGGACGGGTGGCTCGCCAACGGCGCTCGCCTCCACCCGCTTCTACTCCCCGCCATGGCTCGGCGGATGGCAGGCGGATGCGTCGAGCCCCCTGACGACCACGCTCGTCGGCACGGGCGAGAACGGCATCGTAACGCGCAGCCTCGAACGACTGGCGAGCGAGGCTGAAGAGGCACCCGTCGTCGAAGACAAGGTCTCGCCCGCCCTGAGCGCTCTGGTCGATCTACCCGTGGGAGCTCCGTGCCTTCTGCGCGAGGAGCCCGGGACTATCTCGTGCGTGAGTCTGCGCGCGGGCGAAGACGATGCCCCTGTATTCAGCCTCTCGTCAACAGCTGGCAAGAAGGAGAAGGTCAGCGCTTTTGCCTCTTCATTGGTGGGAGATGCCGACAACGAGCCAGCACACACCGTCTGGGCCCTCGACTCCTCGGGGACACTAGCTCGCGTCACTTTCCCTTCGTTCGACCCCCCTGCGGTCAAGAGCCCGTGTAGAGGGAGAAGCTCCATCTGCATCGAGGAAGCCGCAACGCTTGGGCCCATCGATACGGCATCGCTCGGCGATGTCAACGAGGACGGCCTTTGGGATCTCGTGACCGTCACGGGGGGCAAACTCACTGCAGTCGCCATCAGTGCGAGGGGGCGCGCTTTGAGTCGCTACCCCTTCGGCGATGAACGCTGCACCGGACTCGCGCCAAATCGCTATCAAACTCCAACGGACTACGGTCTCGCCGCACGCCCAATGGATCGCCAAAGTCCGGATCTTTCCGAATTGCGGGTGGACGAGGCCTTCGAGTTCGATGCCGAGAAGCTGAGGGATGTATCGCTGGACCCCGCACCAATGCTCGAGCCCTACGCCGCGGAGGGCTCAGCTGGTGCAGCTCTGCCGCAGCAGAACGCAGATGTACTGGACAATGACCTCGGCTGGGCTGACGTCCTGTTCGCCAGCGGCGGGGGACCGTGGGTCGCCGCGCCGGGCAGCCACCCCATTCTCGACGCGGCTGGCACCGGACTGAACATCTACGAGGCAGAAAAGGACGGGGGGCGGCTCGTCGGGTGGTCTATGAAGGGCACGCTGATTGGCCCCGTCCGCTCCTGGACACACACCGCCGATCAGGCGCTGTACGCGACGCGAGGGTTGGTGGTTCAGTGCAAGCTGAACCAGTCTACGGCGGTGGAAGGAGCGTGCACCGACGTTGTCTCGGGTGATTGGATTGAACCGATCATTGCCATTTCTGGTGGCGTACTCTGGATCGCGGAGCGCAGCGGGGGCGTGCGCGCCTACGAGCCGGGGGGCAGAGCGTTGGACAAGTCTCGTTGGCTTCCCTCGAACTCGGAAAGGGGCTCGGTCCGCGCACTACGTGCCGCGCACGACGCGCTTGCCGTCGTCCACGAGTCCGGTGCGCTGCTCTACCTCGAAGGGGCGGCCGACGCGCCTCGCACCACCAACGTGCCGATGGATGAGCTCGTGGCCTGTGGAGAGCGCTGGTTTGCGCTCAGCGACGGAGTGCTGTTGGAGGCCAGCTCGGACTTCCAGTTCACCCGAGTCACTGATCAGCCGAAAGCGATCCGCACGCTGCGATGCGGGACGGATGGGCAACTCGTCGGGGTAGCCCTGCACCGAGGCGCCTTCGTCGTGGTTGCGCCATCGGCTTGGCCTTCCCGAAACGGGCTGCTTCTCGCCGCCGCATTGCTCTCCACTGCGCTGCTATTCCTAATCGGAGCACGCCTGACCGGGCGCCGTCGGGCGAAGCCCACGGACGAGGACGAAGTCCCCGGTCGGGCCAGCTCAGCCACCACTTCAGTGAAGCGCTTCTTCGACGTGGACGTGCCGCACGGCGACATCCGCACCGCCACGGCCCGCCAAAAAACTCTCGTGCGTTCGCTCAAGGCCTTCCTCGACAACGAGAGCACCGAGCCCCCGCTAACCCTCGGTGTGTATGGCCCTTGGGGAAGTGGCAAGTCGTCGATCATGGAGATGCTGCGCAGTGAACTGGAAGGCACCAGGCGCTATGTCACGGTGTGGTTCAACGCCTGGCGCCATCGCAGTGAGGATCATCTGGGGCCCGCGTTGCTGCAGAATGTGGTCCAGCGCTTCCGCCACGAGGCGGGCCCGGTGGTCAGGTTCAACGTGTGGTGGAGTTCGCTGCATGCACATCGCAGTATCGGCAACTGGTTGCTGGCGTCCCTCGCGTTCCTCATTGCGACGGCGACCGCTGTGCTCATCGGGGAGGCGCGGACGTCGGTGCTGACCGGGCTGGTCTCGCTGGGCACCCTCTACAAGGGCAGCATCGAGCCATTCAGCAGGTTGTTCTCGATAGAACCCGTGCAAGCGACCGAGCGTAGTGCGAAGAAACGCATCGCCTTCCTGCAGGAGTTCTCGCAGGAGTTCGAGCGCGTCATCTCTGCGCTGCCAAGAAACCACTTCGTCGCGGTGTTCGTCGACGACCTCGACCGCTGTCCTCCGGATCGTGTGGTCGACGTCTTGGAGACACTGAACCGGCTGATGGAGTCGCGGCGTTGCTACGTAATTCTCGGAATGGATGCCGCCACGGTCAAGCACTGCATCAACCTGCGCTACAAAGATCTGATCGAGGAACTCAACCCAGAGCGTGAGTTCGGCGAGATGTTCCTCGAGAAGCTCGTCACCATCGCCGTGCACGTGCCGCCAGTCGAACCGAAGGAGATCAGGGAGCGCCTGGAGCCACAACGGCAGCGTCTGAGGGACCGGCTCCTCGATGGCACACTGCGACGCTTCGACCAAGTGGTGATCGCCGCTGCTCTGCTGTTCTTCGGGTTTGGTGGACTAGTGTGGAACACCGTTCACCCAGAAGCAGTAGCCTCAGGACTCGGGACCGTGCGCACCCTCTGGGAGTCGGCGGAAGCCCCGCCGTCAGGCGCCACGAGGGTGAGCCCCCCTGACACATCCTCGGCAGCAGAGGCCACGGTTTCCGTTGACACGACCGAGCTCCCCGCCCCAACGACGTCCCCCCCAACCAAAGCGCAACCCACCACAGCCTACAGCTCGAAAGGGAGCCCACCAAAGCCGCTCGGGTTGGATGGAAAAAAAGTCGAGCATCTCGGAAATCCGCGCATCTTGGAGGCACCGCCTGCTCGGCAGCCCGTACTAGCTAGCACCCTGGCCGTGGACGCTTCGCCGATGACGTTGGCGGAACGCCAAGGGTTAGCCAGGTCGCGCTCTCAGGGCATTCTGTTGGTCGTGCTGCTGGTCTGTTTTCTCGTGCTGATGTTCGTGTTGCTCTACGTCACTCATGAAGCGCAGAAGCTGTTGAAAGAACCTCCTGCCAAAGATTCGGACGAGTTTTCAGACCTCCTCGACGCAACGGTCGCGGAGCTCACCACCAACCCTCGGGCGTTGGTGCGCTTCAAGAACCTCGCTCGGCTGAGCTACTACATGGTGAATGCAAGTCAGGCACACGACGCGTCGCCGGGCTGGCTCCCCCAGTTCTTCAAGAAGCTCGAATCCGTGTTCAGGGCAGAGCCCTACCAGGTGCCGGCGCCTCACGACTGGGTTGATGACGAGTTGGAGCGCTGGCTCAGCGGCGTCGCCAGCGAGACACCTGATGTGCAAGCGCGAGGCCCTCGACACTCGGGTATCGAGACCAGCTCGTCCAACACGAAAGACGCGACCGGGCGCGGTTCGTGAGAGCGCGTCCTCGTCGGGCCGGAGCTTCTGCATTCGCGAAAACCCCAGCGCACCGGCTGTAGACTCGACCGCCGCGGCGGCGGATGCCCGCGCCGCGACGAGGAACCCCTCCGCAGCGGCTCCCACCCCCTTCGCCGCTCAGCAAACTGCTTCGTCAGCACTGCCGAAGCCATCTGAGCCGCGGATCGGGCGTCTGTGGCCACTGCCGTCGCTTCGCGAGTGGCTGCCGAAGGCGTTTCTGTGGGTGCCGTAGCCATCTCAATGGGTGCCGAAGCGGTTTTTGCGGTGCCGAAG
>JBNKZR010000217.1:0-12630 GCA_050301735.1 Polyangiaceae bacterium
GTCGGACTGGGCTACGGCCGACTGGCGGGCTCGGTTCAACGAGCCCCACAAGTGCCGAATCGTTTGGGGGCAGCTCACCTCGGCATCTGCTCCCTCGGGAGCAAAGACCTGGAACAGGATTTGTGTGCTGAAGATCGCGGTCAGGGCACCCACGACGAGGCCGAACGCCGCGTATCCGAGGGTGCGTCCCCGCGTCTGTCTCCTTCCGGAGCTGTCCTCGCCGGGCATTGAGGCACCTGTACCGCCCAGCGGTGCGACACGTCAAACCCTTGCAGCCGAGCGTGCGGCGCACTACGCGGCAGCAGCACACTCACGCTGTGACTTGTCGCGAGCGCCGCAATCCGGCAATAGTGCCGCGCCTGACCCCAACCATGAGCCTCTCTTTCGACTCCGCCGTGCGATCTTTGGCCGGCTCCGCCACCGCCGCATCCGACGACCGACTCAACGAGCGCCTCGACGATGTGCAGCAGCTGCTTCGCGACGACCTCCAATTGGTGGAACGCGTTCTGGCGGACGCAGTCGCCAGTGGGACACAGCCCGCCGTTGCGGCCGCCAACCACTTGATCGCTGGGGGCGGCAAGCGCGTCCGTCCCACCGCGGTGCTGCTGTCCGCAGCGTGCTTCGGCGAGGTATCGCGGGCGGTCGTCGAGATGGCTGCCGTCGTCGAACTCGTCCACAGCGCCACGTTGCTTCACGATGACGTCATCGACGACGGGGACGAACGCCGCGGCTCGGAAACCGCTCGGCGGCTGTGGGGTAACGCCGTGAGCGTGCTCGCTGGCGACACGCTGTTGGTGGAGTCGTTGCAGCGAACCTCGCGCCACGCCCCGGAATTGATGGGCGATCTTCTCGACACGCTCTCGCGCCTCGTCGCGGGAGAAGTAGTGCAACTGCGGGGCCGACGAGAAGTCGACCTCAGCGAGGCGACCTACGAGCGGATTCTGGCGGACAAGACGGCGAGCTTGTTCCGTTTCGCGACTCTCGCCGGCTCGACCTTGTCAGGGGCCGACGAGACAGGGAGGGCCGCGCTCTCCCAGTTCGGTGAACGTCTTGGCATGGCGTTCCAACTGGTCGACGATGTGTTGGACTACACCGGCGCCGCGACCGGCAAGACGTTGTGCGCGGATCTGCTGGAGGGCAAGGTGACACTACCGCTGGTGCTTGCTGCCAAGACTGACTCCACGCTGCTCGATCAAGTCCAGGCTATTCGCGCGGGCAGTCATGCTTTGGTTGGGCAACTGCGGGCGAGTGTCGTCGCGACTGGTGCTTGCGAGATGGTACGTCAGCGAGCCCGTCAGGAGACGCAGCGTGCCGTTGCCGCTCTGGAGCACGTCGCTCCCGGCGCGCCGAGGCACTTGCTCGAGGGCGTGGCTCGTCAGCTCGCTGGGCGCGACAGCTGAGCGACGAAAGGCGCGGCCGCGTGTAGGCGGTCAGGCAGCGGGGCTCTCGCCGTTCTCTTCTTCAGTGTCCGAAGTGACGGCCTCGAGTTCCCGACGCAGCGCACTGCTCAGCTCCTCGATCATGACCTCGAGGCTAGCCCCAAGTCGCTCGGCATTGCGCTGGTAGACGAACACTCGGGCGCGCGGCAGCTCATCGTCTTCGCTGCTGATGGCGTCGAGCAACAGGAGCGCCCTCGGGTCCACACCCTCCACGACCACTTCGACACCGGGTAGATCCGCTACGAAGACGTCGTCGCTCTGGATCAGCGCGCGTAGCTCCTCAGGCAAGGCCTCGAGAGCCCGGTCAACGACGGAGCGGAAGCTGTCGTACGACAGTGCCC
Organism: Polyangiaceae bacterium; assembly: GCA_050301735.1. Taxonomy (GTDB): domain Bacteria; phylum Myxococcota_A; class Polyangia; order Polyangiales; family Polyangiaceae; genus SZUA-265. The sequence continues at coordinate 1,781 of JBNKZR010000217.1, forward strand.
ACGGACTCCTCCCGGACTCCACGTCCAACTGCCGCGACTTGAGAAACGATGCCGTCGCGCCGCTAGCGTCATCCTGTTCATCCAGCAGCAACCCCAAGTAGTAGTAGGCTTCTGCGTTGGCGACCGGGCCTTCCGTTGCCTGGCGAATCAATGGGCCCGCCTTGTCGAGTTGTCCGACCTCGTAGAAGGCTCGCCCGACCAAGAAAGCGTGCGCGGGGTTATCGTAGGGGCCGAGCGGAAAACGCTCACACAAAGTGCGCGCCTGCTCCAATCGGTTGCGGCCCAGTAGCGTGTCGAACTTCAGCAGCAGCGCGTCTACCCGCTCGTCATCCGATTCGGCCAAGTCCAACGCGTCGTCGCAGAGTCGCTCGGCGTCATCCAACTCACCCAGCGGGTGAATGAGTACCTCTGCCGCATTGAGGATCGCTTCGAGGTAGGTATCGTCCAAGGCTATCGCTTGCTGATAGTGCTCCAGCGCGTCCTCGAAGTCGCCCTGCAGCGCGGCGACGTAACCCAGCAAGTTGTAGGCTTCGGGTGCTTCCTTGTCGAGCTCGAGAGCGCGACGACCGGACATCTCGGCACCTCGGGTGTCGCCCCGTTGGATGAGATCCCAACCCCTATCCAGATGGGCGCTGAATTGGTCCATATTTGCTTCATCCACCGCTCCTCGGGGCAAGTCAAGGCGAGGAGACGTTGCCAGTGCCAAAAGCCCGTGGCGGGGCGCTAGTCGTGGACCATTACGCGGCTTCCTTGACGTTCCGCGGACGCCCAGGCGCCGTGCCAGCCCGCGGGGATCGGAGGATCGGAATTGAAGAACAGGTACTTGGCATCGAGGGGCGCCAGATTGACACAGCCGTGGCTCATTTGAACGCCGTAGTTTCGGTGCCAGAAAGCGCCATGCAGGGCGTAAGAGCCTTCGAAGTACATGACGTAGGGGACCCCTTCGATGCTGTACGGTAGGTCGCCGGCAGCGCTTCCATCACCATCCATGGTCGTGGTGACGTGCTTCTCGCGGATGCGAAATTCACCGGTCGGGGTGAGCTTGTCGCCCTCCTTGTCCTTCTTGCCGCTGGAGATGAGGCTCGCGTACAGCGGGCGGCTGCCCTGAAACAGAACGACGGTCTGCGTGCTCAGGTTGACGTCGATCCAACGCTCGTCGGGACCGACGTCGGCAGGCGGCGGCCCTGGGCGGGTGACGCGCACGTGTGCCTGGCGCACCCAGAAGCCGTCAGCGTCTTTCAAGTAGGTGCGCTTGCCGATCTCGAGCTGGTCGCCGGTGAGGTTGATGGCCTGGAAGCGCTTGTAGCTTCCGCTGGCCTTGGCTTGTTTGGTGTCTTCGTCGATCTCGTAGCGCGGTTTGCTGTTCTTCCAACCGTAGACCCAGCCCAGCGGAAGCTGCCAAGTCTCGTCGAGCTCGACGCCCTTGAAGTCTGATCCCGTCGCAACCGAAAAGCGATCCGCTGGAGCGATGCTGCCTTTCGTCGAGCGATACCAGCGGCGCTTGTTCCAGGTGAACTGGCGGTCGACGGCAATGTAGAAGCCCTTGACCATGCGCTTGCTGATGACGTCATCGCCGTTCGCGTCCAGGTCTTCGAGCTTGATCTTGTGAAGCTCCACGTCGTCTTGTTGCCACCACTCCGGCTCGGGAGCGCCCGCGTCGGTGGCGTGCCCTCCAGCCGCTGGTTTCTCGTTCTCGCGGGCTTCTTCCAACTCCAGCTTACGCGCGGCCGCTTCCCCCAACATCGCGCGTCGTGCCGCCCGCAGCGCCGCTTGGCGGCGTGCCTGGTCTTCCTGAGCCTTGCGGGTGGCCTCGTCGACCGCCGCAGCTTCCTTGGTCTCAGTGCGGGGTTTGGGTGCGGGCTTCGGCTTCGGCTTCGCCTTGTCAGTGCTACCCTTGGAGCCTTCGGACTCGAAGAGGTAAGGCTCATACTTCCGCATTTGTTCTCTAGATGGAACCGAGCGGTAGAGCGGGGTCCCGTTGTGCGCATTGCGCGCGTACAAGTAAGGCAGGATGGCGCTGACGTCCGGTTGCTTTGGGGGGTGCTTGACGCGTTCGTCCTTCTCGTTGGTCGTTCCGTGATCGCCGCAGATGAACCCACCGTCGACGAGTTTGTACCAGCCTGTTTTGCAGTCTCCGGTAGCTTCAGGGTCCGGATAAACGCCCAACTTCGCCCCCTCCTGGNCGTAGCCGATCTTCTTGGCGCGACGGAAGGTCTGTTCCGAATACACGCCCGTGGAACTGCGTGTGACGTGGAAGAACGGTCCTTTCCAAGGTTCGGGCTCCGCCTCCTCAGTCGGCGCCGGGGGCTCGTTGCCCTCGCGAGCGCTCAGCGCCTCGGGAGGTTCCGGTGTGGGTCCAAGCTCCGGAGCCTGGTCCTGAGTTGGTTGCGGGGCCGGTTCGGCGTTCTTGGCGGAGTCGTCGCAGCCGGCGCACGCAAGCCAGAACGACAAACCGAGCAGTTGCAGGTGGGAGGGGCGAGAAACTTTCATTGGGGCTTGGAAATCAGTGAACGTGTTCGTGCGTCTGGTTTAACGAGCGCGTTTGAGGCAGCCTAATTTGTAGGAGTTGAGGCGTAGCTTCAATAACCAGCGACACATTTGTCCAGACTACGAGTAGCGAACTTGGTGCCAGATAAACAGCACGTGATTCCGGTGATTTGAGTGGCTGATGCGCGCACGAGTGTGGCTCCATCGCGGGGAATACGTGTCAAAGCAGACACACTGGCGCGTCGTTTCCGATGGGTCGTTGTGGTGTCGGCGCTGCTGCACCTGCTGCTCACGCCGCTAGCCGGTTGGATGGGGTTGGCCACTTCGCTGTTGTCTCAGCGAGAGTCTGGCCCGCCGCCGGCCGAGGAGGAGCTGGACGCCATCCCGGTGGAGCTGCTGGAAGAGACGCCGGAATCAGCCAGCGACAGGAGCGGTCTGCCTGACCAGGATCCGGTCGAAGTGATCGAAGAGCTGATCGCCGTTCCCGAAGAGGCAGTGCCTCCTGTCGCCAAGCCGTCCCCGAACGAACCTGAGCCAACCCCCGACGACAAGGCTGAGCAGGCCCGCGCCGAACGACAGCGACGAGAGGAACGGGAACGCCTGGAGCGAGAGCAAGCAGAGCGCGACGAGCGACGTCGGCAACGACAGCGCCGCGCAAAGGAGCTGCAGAAGCAGCGGGACAAGGTGCGTCAGGGCGCGGATGCTGGCGCGCCCCCAGCGAGTCAATCCAACAGTGACCGACCGCCTTCCGCAGACGGGAGCCGGCCTGCCATCGAGAACCCGGTGGCGATGGTGGGAGAGGCCGGGGAGGTCGTGAAGAGCAACGCCAAGCTGCAACTCGTGTTGTACGCCGACAAGCTCCGCAAACATGCGGTGGGGCGACGCGTGGCGGAGATTCTGCCGAGGTTGCCCCAATGGAAGGACTTCTTTGGAGGCACCGAGCTCGATCTGGTGGAGGACTTCGATTCGCTGTTCGTGGCGGGCCCGAGCTTCTACTACTCGCAACACCTCTTCGTGGCGATGGAGTACAACACGGAGCGCTCCAAGGTCGTGGCGGCTGTCGATCGGCTCGTTCGTCGCCAGGGGCATTGGTTGAAGGACGCGCCGGTGCCAGCGGCACTTGCTGTGGCCGATCGCGCCGAGCGCTTGTTCGTCGTGCCCAAACGAAAGCTCGTGTTCGTAGCTCCACCAAAGCTCAAGCAGCAGGCGTTCAAGTTGAGCGATCGTGGGCTGCCGCGGTCAGACGGACCAGAGGCGTTCGTTGCGCTGGTAAAAAACCCGAAGAAGTCGTTCTGGCAGCTAGGCCTCGACATCTCCGAGACGGTGCACGACGCCAAGATCCGCCTCACTCCGCTCGAGGCGGGGGCTGTTCGGGTCGAACTTTCCGCCCAGGACGAGACCGAGGAGGGCGCGCAGAGCACCGCGCATCGAGTGAACAGAGACATCAACGAGAAGGTGGAAATGCTGGCGGGGTTTTCCAGCGTGCTCAGCCGTTTTGGTTTCGGCGGGCTCGGCGGAGGCATGAAGCTGCCCCGCATCGAGTTGCGCACCAAGGGCAGCGAGATATACGGCGAGCTGGTGCTCAATCAACAACAGGTCGACTTCATTCTCGATCGGGTCGAGCGCTACGTCGTGTACATGGAGAGCCAATTCGAGCAGGCTAAGCGAGCTGCCCAAAGGAGTGCCAATCCGGCGAGCACCGGGAGCAACGCGGCGACGCCCAAGTCGGGGGGCAGGTCTGCAAATCCGCGCCCCGGGAGTGCGTCCTCCTCGAAACCCGCGATCCAGGGAAAGAGCCCTGGGTCAGCTCCCCAACGACCGCAGTGACGCGACGGCCTCGAGCCAAGCGTCTGCACTTTCGCGGTCCACGCGACACAAGCCGAAGCGGCGCCCTGACCGAAGCTCGACAAAGACGCGAGTCTTGCCCTTGCGAAACGAGGTGGCTGCCGTCGACAGGAAGTCGAGCACGATGCCCAAGAGCACGACACCTAGCCCAAAGCCGAGCAGTGTCGGGGAGCCGCCACTGACGCGCACGGCGTCGACGGCCATGCCCGAACCAACGTAGGTTCCGACTGCTAGGCAGAACAGCCCGAGGTACAAGCCCCAGCCCTGATAGCGGGTTTGTCTCGTCAGCAGCGACAGCTCCGCGAGTGGCAGCGTGCGCACGCGGTCGCTGATCTCTCGGCCCAAGAGCGAACGCCGTTCGCGCAACTGCACGCTTCCGGCATCGACGTTCAACTGGGCGGTACGCCGGAAGCCGAGTCCGTAGCGGATGATGGCGTGCCAGAGCGAACGTATCAGCAACCAGCCCGTCAGTGCCTGCAGCACCAGCCACCAGGGCCGCGGCGGTGCGGCGGTGGCTTCGCCGCAGAGCGCTTCGAGTGGAGAGCTATTTTCGACGAGCTGAAGCAGGGTGGGGTGTTGGCTTTCATTGAGCAAGCGTCGTTTGAAACGCAGCGCGCCACCGCTGGCGTCGTGCATGACGCCGACGATGGCGGGCCATTGCGTGCCCACGCCTCGGTTCGACACGCGCTCAGCGGCCAGCTCCCAAAAAGCGTCGGAGGCCTCTGGCGACAGTGTGCTGTCGATGAACAGCCACGCGTTGCACGGAGTCTGAGCCGCCAGCCAGGCCAGTGCGTCGATCGCCTCGGGACCGCTCTGCTCGGCGATCCACGTTCTGCCGACGTACAGCGCGAGGCAGCCAGCGAGCAACAACCACTCGCTCGCCGTGTGGGCTCCGCGGTCGAGGATGATGAGCGGATTGCCGAACGGGGTCTCCGCCGAGCCGGGATCCACGGAGGGGATCACGGCCGTGTCGAGTTCAGGCACCTCGCTGCTGTCGAGCCACTCGGGGCGCCGCTGCTCCGCCGCGGCAATCGCGACGGCGGCGACGCGCGCACAGACCTCGACGGACTGCGGATGTGACCGCAGAACCTCCAAGAACTGTGCTGGCGTGGGCGACATGCTGGCGCCTGGTTAGCCAATGCAGACAGTTTTGGCCACCAACCCGAGACCTCGACGTCGGCGTCGACCGTCACTCGGACGAACGGTTGGCCTAGCGGGGTGCTTCAGACCATGAGCGTCGGTTCGCGGCGATGAGGTCCGGGCACTTCCGGTTCGCCGCTGCGCACGATCTCGTTTGCTCGATTGACCATCACGACTTTGGGTACGAAGCCACGGGCCTCGTCCTGATCCATCTCCGCGAATGTGGCCAAGATGACCAGATCCCCGGGCTGGTTGAGGTGGGCTGCGGCGCCGTTGACACAGACTTGGCCTGACCCCGGGTCGCCCCTCAACGCGTAGGTCGTCAGTCTGCTGCCCCGGGTCACGTTCCAGATGTGAACCTCTTCGTGGGGGAGGATGTCTGCGGCCTGCATCAGATCCGGATCGATGGTCACGCTGCCCTCGTACTCGAGATCGGCGTGAGTCACCGTCGCACGGTGGATCTTGCTCTTGAACACTCGGATTTTCATGTGACCTCCACATGGCGGCCCGGACGGGTCCACCTGGGTTGACCCATGAAAGATAGGTCGACGCTGTTGCCGGTTCAAGCGCCACGCTGCAAAAGGTCTTCGGCCAGGGATGCGGGTGGGTGCAGGTTTCGACACGGTGCGGCTTTTTTGGCCGGTTGGGGCTGGGTTGCTACAGCGTCCGAGCACCTCCCCAGGAGTATCGACGATGCAACCATCCTTGAAAGCCGACCTGCTCGCTGAATTGACACGAATGTTGCGAGACCTCTTCGAGGAACACGAGCGGGGTGCCGCGGGCGTCGATCTCGCTCGCGCCCACGGCTACCTCGATGGCTACATGCAGTCCCTGATGGACTCTGGGCTCTTCGAGCGGGCAGAGCTCCTGTCCTTGGTCGGCAAGGAACGGACCCACGTTCGAGGTCAAGCGGTGGAGGAGTTGCTCCCCGAGACGGACGACGTGTTGCGCGAGGCGACGGCGGCCTGAGTCAGCGGGCGCGCGGCGGCCTGAGTCAGCGGGCGCGCGGTGGCGTGGTGCCGCCGAACCCGCGGTCTTCGTCCAGTAGACGCTCAGCGCGAGGTGCCGAACGCTCGCGACGGCATTGCTCGGCCAAGAAGATCGCGGCCAACCGCTCGGCAGCGTCCTCCAAGTCATCGTTCTCCAGGACGTAGTCGAACAGCCCGTAGTGGGCGATCTCTTCACGGGCGTTCTTGAAGCGGAGCTGAACCGTTGCTTCGTCTTCGCTGGCGCGCCCACGCAAGCGTTCTTCCAGTACCCGCATGCTCGGCGGAAGAATGAAGACGCCCACGGCGTCGGGACGAGCGGCCTTGATTTGGCGGGCGCCCTGGTAGTCGACGTCGAACAGCAAGCAGGGGCAATCCTCTGCGCGCTCGATCTCGTGCTTGCTGGTGCCGTACAGGTTGTCGTGGACGGGTGCCCACTCTAGAAACGCGCCGCTCTGGATCAACTCGCGGAAGCGCTCAGGGCTGACGAAGTGGTACTCCCGGCCGTCTTTTTCGTTGGCGCGCGGGCTTCGTGTCGTGTGGGAAATGCTGAACTCGATGTCCGGAAACCGCTCTCTCAACTTGGCTGTCAGCGTCGTCTTGCCGGCGCCGGACGGAGATGAAACGATCAACAGCACTGGGGACGGTTTCGGCATGGCTCTCTCTCTGCTCCGGTGGCGCTTACTCGACGTTCTGCACCTGTTCGCGCATGCGCTCTAGCTCCGTCTTCAACTCTACCACCAGGTGCGCGAGAGTGGCGTCTTGGCACTTGGAGCCAATCGTGTTCGCCTCACGCCCGACTTCCTGAAGCAGGAAGTCGAGGCGTCGACCGACGGGTCCTTCGCTGTGGCACAGTTGTTCGAATTGGTCGAAGTGCATGCTCAGGCGTGTCAGCTCTTCGGCAACGTCCGCGCGCTCCGACAGCAGCACGACTTCCGCCTCCACACGCGATGGCTCCACCTCGACCTGGTAGGTCTCCAGCACGCGGCTCAGACGGTCCTCGACGCGTTTGCGAAAGGAAGCCGCCAATTCGGGGTGACTCTGCGCGATGGTGTCGCGGATGCCGCGGGCTGTCTGCAGCCGAGCCGATAGGTCGTTGGCCAGGTACTCGCCTTCGGTGCTACGCATCTCGTCGAGACGAGCCACCGCCTGCTCCAGAGCGTCGTCCAGGGCCGTCCGCACGCTGGCAGAGTCCGACGAAAGCTCACGCGTGAGCAAGTCGGGTAGGGACGCCAGCAGCGACAATGGGACTTCAGTGTCTGGGGCGACCGCATCGCGCAGGCGACACAAGGCTCCGTAGGTGGCCTTCGCCCGGTCGACGTCGAAGTTGGCGGCAGGCAGCACGTGCCCCTCGACCCGGCCGCTGACGTCGTAGCGCCCACGCTGAAGCAACTCTCGGCAGCGTTGCTCCAGATAGAAGGTTTGCTCCGCGATCTCGCTGGGAAGGCGCACTCGCGTTTCGAGGAAGCGGTGATTGAGTGATCGGACCTCGAGCAGTACGCGGCCCTCGCCGAGCGGCGCGCTACCAGTTCCGAAGCCTGTCATGCTGCGCACGGTGGCTAGAGCCCCTTGCGCCGCCTAACGTCCTCGAGGATGCGCTGGTACTCGACCTCCCACAGCGCGCTCCCTTCCTGCACGTGCTTCATGCGGTCGCGGACTTGCGCGTCGATGCTGCCATCGACGCTCTGGAGCTGCCGCAACGGCTCTCGCAACAAGCGCCGCAGACGATGGTCGGGGGCGTAGATCTCTTCGACGTTGTGGGAGTGCATGAGGAACTCGATCAGCTGATCGACCACGTAGTCGATGGCTTCGTCGCCGATCTTGAACTTCCGTTGCTCCGCCAACTGGCGCTTGATTTGTCCTAGCTGACTCGAGGGCAGCCCTCGGCGTCCCATCAGCTCGCGCGCCTTCTCCGTGATTTCCGCCTCGTCGCGGATGTACTGGTTCAGCACGGCCGCGAGATCCAGCTCGACCTCTTTCGGGTTCTCTGTCTCGATGTCACCCTGCTCGAGGAGCTGTTGCAGCATCTGGGCTGCGATCTGGGGGACGCGAGACTTCGGGATCCTCATACGCGCGACAAGTACCCCTTGTCGCGCTCCAGGGCTAGCCGAAAATCGTCGAGTTCAGTCGTCCCCGTTCGTGGGGGTGGCGCGGGAGCCGACCTCTTTGGGATCTCTGGGGGTGCGGGTACCCAAGCGCAAACGCCGAAATACCGCCTCGCGTTGTCGATCCTTGTAGGCCCGGTGATTGGCCGCTCCCGTTTCGTTGGTGGCTTCCGTCTCGGCGTCGATCAGCTGGATCTCACACAGCATGTAGACGACCCGACCGAGGTCGGCCGAGCCGGGCGGCGCGGCGTCGAGCACGTGGGGCGGAACACGCACGGGCACGTCCGAGATGAATTGGATGGTGCGGTACTCGGGGTCGCTGAAGCGGTTGTCCCCCGGGACGAATTCCTCCGTCTCCGGGCAGTTCTGCAGCTTGGGCAAGAGCTGGCGCAGGTGGTCGTTCTGCGAGCAGAAGTGCTCGAAGTGAAACATGGTGTTCGTGCTCTGGTTAGGCACGGCGTAGTTGAACGGAAAGAGGCGCTCGGAGAGGTAGAGAAGCACCGGCAGGATGTCTTCGCGTTGCCGCGTCACGATCCGAAAACGCAGCTTGTCGTAGATCGCTACTGCCGTCGACTCGGGCTTGCTGAGCAACTTCGTGTAGGTGGAGTCCAGATTCTTGCGCCCGCCGACGAACTCGGTGATCGGGAAGCCCTCGCTGAGCATCAGCCCGACCACTCGATAGACTTTCTCCTCCACCAAATGGAACAAGTCACGGTCGCTCACCGGCAGGCGAAATAGGAGCTCCCTTCCCGCCATGTGATTGATGATCTGCATGGCCTTGAGGATGGTGCAGGCACACTGCTGCCGGTGACCCGTGCCCCCAGCCATGAGCACCAAATCGACCAGCGCTGCATCGCGCACGGGCTTCGGAATGGCGAAGGAGAAGTTCCGCTGAAGATAGCTGATCGCCTGGTCTTGGACCCCGCGCAGGTAGTCCAGATCGCGCGGGTCGTCGGGGTCGAGCTCGTGATTGCGCAAGAATGTCGCGACGGCTTCTTCGCTCTCCAGATTGAGCCGATGCCAGTCGATGACCGACCCCCCTCGGAGTAGCAGTCGGACGCTCTCCAAATCGTGCAGCGAGAAGTCTGAGAGGCGCTTGAGCCTCGGTGTTGCTGCTGATGGCACGGCAGTTCAACCTAACGCTCGTGAGCGAGCGGTGCAGAAGGTGAAACTCCGCCGGCAGTGGCGGGTTGCCCAAGAAGGCTTCAGATACCGGGGTGAGTCGTGCTCGCGTCGCCCGAAGGAGGGCGCCTGAGAGAAAGCGTGCCGAAGAAGATCCCGAGAGTCAGCCCCAAGACCATCAACTGCGCACCATACTCGCCGTTTGCGATGAGCATGGTCATGGGAACGAGGGCTGCCAGGTACCAGGGATTGAACTTCATTCAGAGGGCTCCAACTCGAGTGCGACACTGGGTCGCGACCTGTGTTCTGATGTGCGATAAAGTGCCACACACCTTGGGAGTGGGCCAACTTGGTTACCGTTGACAGCGCCAGCAGGCAAGAGCCTTTGCGGTGCTCCCACGTTCACCGACACGCCTCAAAGGGGCCTAATTCAGCCGTCAGGGCGCAAGAATAGTCGTTTAAATGCAGCCGCTTATGAAATCTCATTTACCGTTACCCACCGGCCTGGCCGTGACGTTGGGAAAAACGCGCAACCTGCGTCGCTGATTCCTCGGAACCCGAACGGCGCAAGCCATGAGGGATTAAGGACCTGCAGCGACCTTCAGTTTCCGAACTTCGTTTTGAAGCAAGATCGTGGTCTCGTTGCCGTGCAGCGGTACTCGACGCACGGTACTTTGCTGTTTCCCTCCGGCGGTCAGGTTGATCTCACACCGCAACTCGTCACCGGAGAAGGACGCTTCGTGCACCACGCTCCGAGGGGCGCCGTTTGGAAACCTGAGGCGTGCACCCGAGTGGGTGCCATCGGCGCCTTCGCAAACGATGGCCAACTCGTCCAGCTGGGACTTGGGTCCGAGGTCCAGACGAAGGCTTTGATGCGTCGGCGTCGTTTGCCACACGAATGCCAAGGCGGCTGCCGCGATTGCCATGAAAGCCCAGCGCCATTGCGGTTTGCCCGGCCTCCACGTTCTCGGACTCGGCTCCGTCCGCTGTTCGGGAGCTGTCACTTGGAAGCGCGACCGCCGGCCCCCAGGGGGGCTGAGGCTCCCTCTGGCTCCGGGGCGGCAACTGCGCTCCCGGCGCTTGGTGGTCGCGCGCCCTTCGCCGCCACGTCTCCGCCAGCCACCTGGGCAGCGGGCGAACCGGTCGCCTTCCCTGACGAACCGGG
>JBNKZR010000218.1:0-12629 GCA_050301735.1 Polyangiaceae bacterium
CAGTGTGTAGACATCGTAGAAACGCCCACATTGTGAACGCTAACATAGCAGGTGTCAAGCTGCGCGCCTCATGGTCGAAACATGTCCGAAAACGGTGCCACGAGCCACGGCAGCTCCTGCTTCCTGTGGAGCATTGAGGTGACCGCCGGTCGGAAGCGAGCCATCGATCGCACCTCATTTCGAGCCGTCACCCCCTGACCGGATTTTTTGAGCAGCACAGACGCCTCGTTGTGGAACGTGCGACAGGTCCGCTCGCGGTCGGATACGCCGAGCAGGCACACGGCTGCCCGCCAGTGGGTGTCACTCGGCCTCGCGCGCACCTCTGAGAGTCACGTACCGACTGCGGGACGCAGCTTCAGGGTTCACAACAAACCTGCCCGTAGCCGCTGCACGCGCTGCACAGCCCGTCGGCGCACACCGCCGAGCTCCCGGGCTCAGTCGGTGCCGGGCACACCTCGTCACAATCTCCGCAGTTGTCGTCGTCCGTGTCGAGGTCGACGCAAGTGTCGGTGCACCACGTCTCAGACGCCGAGCACGCGTCGTCACACGCTCCTGCGCCATCGCAGAACTGACGTACTTCCCGTTGCTCTCTTCAGCGAGAGCCAGGCCTACGAACGGTGCTAGGCGAGTTCAGCTTGGGAAGCACTCCGCGGGATGCCGAAGTGGCGAGCGCATGCCATGAGCGACACCATCGCGCTGGCAGAAGAGCCCCGTCTTCAACACGCTGCGTTCAAGGCGCTGCGCCGCTGCCGATCCAAGCCCGCAACGCGTCGATCTCACTCACGCTCAGTCCGGCACCCGTCTTCGGCATCTTGCTGCCGGAACACAGCTGGGTCCCGGTAACCTTGTGGACAAGATAGCTGTTGTCGGGCTCGCCGGGCGCCACGAGGAGACGGGCGCCGCACTGCCCCGAGCTCTGGCCCACGAGTGCGTCATAGGCAACGCCTTCGCTGGAAAGGTCGAGTCCGTCCGCCGGGCGACTGCCCCCGTGACAGCTCATGCTTCCGCAGCCAACGCCTTTCAGAATCTGGTACACGTCAGCACCGAACGAGGTCGCGGGCCAGGTGCACACACCGTCGGCACAGCTCGAGCCTCCGGAGCAGCTGCCGCAGCTGCCGCCACATCCGTCGTCGCCACATTTCTTGCCGGAGCAATCGGGTATGCATAGCTCGCTGCAGGCGCCCGCGCTGCAAGTCAGTCCATCCGGGCATGTCCCGCAACTGCCGCCGCAACCGTCGTCGCCACATACGCTGTCACCACAGCTCGGCTCACATGCGCATCGTCCTGCCTGATCGCAGGAACCGTTGGCGCACTCTCCGCAGCTGCCACCGCAACCGTCGTCGCCGCAACTCTTGCCGAAACAATCAGGCTGACAGACGCACTGGCCGCCGGCATCGCAGTACTCACCGTCGGCGCAACTGCCGCAGCTGCCGCCGCACCCATCGTCCCCGCACGTGCGCCCGTCGCAATCCACGCTGCAGCTGGGCCCGCAGGTGCCGGCGCGCGTGTTGCACAGGAGCTGCCCCGGGCACTTGCCACACGAGCCCCCGCAGCCATCATCGCCGCACGTCTTGCCCGTGCAGTCCGGCGCGCACTCGCACATCGTCGCGTCCGCCGTGTAACTGAGACCATACGCGCACGCTCCGCACGACCCGCCACAGCCGTCATCACCGCAGCTCTTGCCAGTGCAATCGGGCAAGCAGATGCACTCGCCCACACTTCCACAGACTTCGTTGTTGCCGCAGCTGCCACACGACCCGCCGCAGCCGTCATCACCACAGCTCCTACCGTCGCATCGAGGCTCACAGACGCAAAGGCCGTCGACACCGCAGGTCAGACCGCTGGCACAGTCGCCACACGAGCCCCCGCAACCATCGTCCCCACAACCGCGGCCGGAGCAATCCGGCGAACACGGGACAGGTTCACACTTGCCCGTTTCGGCGACGCAACTGTCTCCGTCACCGCAGACGCCACATGCGCCCCCACAACCATCGCTACCGCAATCCTTTCCGCCGCATTGTGGTTCACACGGGGGAGCGTCCAACGACGTCAAGTACTCGTCGAGCAGCCTCGTCTCACAAGCTGTCAGCTGCTGCCCAATCGGCATCGTTTGTTCTTCCAGAACCCGCACCCGGATAGGTGTTTCGTAGGCGAAGATGTCGTCCTCGGTGTCGAAGTCGACGCCAACCGGCGCGCCGATGCGCGCCACTCCTTCGAGCTCCACGGAGTGGCAGCTGTTGCAGCGTTGCGCGAAGAAGTCCTGCGCGAATCCCTCGTAGGTCGCCTCCTGCAGGCAACTGGCCATGCCGTCACTCGGCGCCTCGCTACCGGCGTCGGGCTGAACTTGGTCCGTCGTCGCCTCGTCGTCGGACATCGCTGCTTCGTCAGTAGCCGCAGCCGGGGACCCATCGGTCGGCGTAGCTTCGTCCGAACCTCCGCCATCAACCTCGTCGGCCGCATTGGAGGTCGTGTCGGGAGCGTCCCCTTTGCTCTGGCCGCAGGCAAGACAGAGCATGATTGCGGCACAGGCTGCTCGAAGAACACGTATTTGGGTGGAAAAGCAGGCCAAGGTCATCGATTCCTACGACGCTCAGATTCGGTCCAGCACCTCCAAGCGCCTGGTCCATGGGTGGTTGGACGACGGTGGAGTTATCACTCGTTCGCCGACATTTCTCCAGATTCGCCACGAAAGAGGCCTGGTTCGGACGACGAAGCGAGCACCGCGAGTGTGGCTGCGAGGCGCACCTGAGTCGCCTTCCCAGACTCTGCGGCGCAGCAACAGGGTCGAACCGGTCACCGACTGAAGAATCGAGGCATCGTGTCAGAGACTGACACTAGTGCCGCCCACCAACTGGTCGTTGTGGTCAGTATGAGTTTTGAGCGCTTCGGCATGGGTCTCATCATTTGTGCACTCAGCGTCAGCTGCGGTGGAGTAGGCAACGGTAGTGCCGACTCTCAGGATGTGGCTGAAGCTCCCGCACTTGGGAACAGTGAAACCGTCGCAGCGGTCGAAAGTCCTCCCGCAGCGGGCAGCGACGAGATGACGAACGCCGACGGCTCGACCAACGACATCGCGACCACCAGCGGAGCGGACAACACCGCTGTCAGCGATAACACCGCCAATGCAGGATCCGCTAGCCCGTCCGACACGCAGACGGACGTCGGGCGGGGCGTGGGGCGAGCGCCCTCGACCGCCGCCCTCGACGGCGCACCCCCCAGCGAGCCGACGAACGACACCGCAAGCTCCCCAGAGGTCACCTGCGACGGAGCGCTCGTACTGGAGACCAACTGCGCGGGCGCGGCGTGTCACGCGGGCGGGCCGCGCATCGACCTCGTGTCTTCGGGAGTGATCGACCGATTGCTCGACGTGCCCTCTGATTGTGGCGATCTGCTGCTCATCGACTCCACCGATCCCGAGCGGAGCTACCTGCTGAACAAGGTGTCGAGCCAACCCGAGTGCGGCACCCCGATGCCCGTGGCTGGGAGTCTGAGTGCGGACGATCTGGCGTGCTTGGAAGCTTGGGTCACCAGCATGGCACAGTAGCCAGACCGGACGGGGCCGACAGCGCTTCATCCTCGCTCACACGAGCCGACAGGTCGCCTAGCCAACGACCCCCTCCGCACGTTCATCTCGCGCGCTCGTCGCGGGTGTGGCAGCCTGCGACCAGACTCGGACCAGTCGCCGGAGGATTCGATGATCAAGACGTCAACGGTGTGGATACTAGCGGCCGTGTGCTGCGCTGGGTGCAATACGAGCGACGATCCAGAAGGCAAGACGTCGCAAAACGCGGACTCGGCGGACGAAACGGAAGCCGCCACCACCGATGATTCCAACGATGGGTCGTCCGAGGGAAGCGATGGCGACGCCACGACCGATGAGCGTGACGCCGACAGCCGCGACGAAACCGAAGCGAGCGACGGTGACCCGTCGGACGGAGCCCCCACCGACGAGAACGGGAGCGGCGATCCGGCAAACCAAGACGCGAACGACGATGGCACCGGGGAAGGCGCGCCTGGCGGCTCGCAAGCGGAGGGGGGCGGTTCCCAGGACGCCAGCAGTGACGGCATCACGAATGCGGGGGATAGCGGTTCCGACTCGACGGTAACCGAAGACCCACCCGACGGGGATGCTAGCGGCATCCCATCGACGGCTCCCGCCGACACCGTCGACAATCCACTGACGGCTCCGACCACCGGCCCCCCCGCAGGAAACCCGGAAGGCAACTGCGACATCCCCCTCGACGCCCTGCCTGAAGACGTCTCCGATCCCGACCACGTGATTGGAGATGGTGCTCCCGAAAGCTGCACCGCCGAAGCAGTCGTCGAGACGATCGCGTTGGGGGGGGTGATCACGTTCAATTGCGGACCGGACCCGGTGACCATCACGCTGGATGAGCCCGCTCGCATCTACAACGACTCGACCGAGGAGATCGTCATCGACGGCGGTGGGCTGGTCACCCTCAGCGGGGGTGGCTCGACGCGCATCCTGTACATGAACACCTGTGACGAGTCACTGACGTGGACCACGCCTACGTGCGACAATCAGGACCACCCTCGCCTCAGCATCCAGAACCTCACGTTCATCGACGGCGACTCTCGTTCTGAGACCGAATACGACGGCGGGGGAGCCATCTACGCTTCGGGGGGGCGGGTCAAGATCATCAACTCCCGTTTCTTCAACAACAGATGCGCCGACGAAGGCCCTGACGTCGGTGGCGCTGGCGTGCGCGTCTTCCAGCAATACGAAGACCAGCCCGTGTATCTCGTCAACAGCACCTTCGGCGGCGAGGATGGCTATGGCAACGTCTGCTCGAACGGAGGCGGTATCAGCAGCATCGGCGTGTCTTGGACCATCATCAACAGTCTGTTTTCCCACAACCAGGCGGTTGGAAACGGCGGCAACCCTGCTGAAGAAGGTACGCCGGGGGGCGGCAGCGGGGGCGCCATCTACAACGACGGCCTCACGATGACGTTATCCCTGTGCGGGACGCGCATCGAGGACAACTCAGTCAACGCCTATGGCTCTGGCATCTTCTTCGTCAGCAACAACCATGACGGCACGCTCGAAATTCGCGACTCCATCGTGCGGGGCAACACGGGCGGCGGGTGGAATGTACTGCCAGGCATCTCGATGCACGACGACACCGAACAGATCATCGAAAGTTCCGTGATCGAGTAGCGCACAAAAAGGTGAAGCGAGCCCGGTCGAGGGGCCTGACCTCGCGCTCGGCGTGTCACGGTTCCGCATAGCGTCGGTATGTCCAAACTGCCGACCCGCCTGTTTTCACTCCAATTGGCCATCATCGGGATCTGGGCGCTGACCGCCCGGGAATCGTCACCATCGCCGCTCCCGCCGGCCACCATGTCTGCGGAAGCCGCGAGCCGAAGCCACTCTTCCTCGCTCAAACGCTCTTGGACCGGGCCAGCTCTGGCGAGCATGGATCTCAGCACCTTCGATAGCGCGATTGTAGGAGCCAGCGAAGGCGCATCCGCCCTCCCGAACGAGCACCCAACTCAGGTTCACTCCGCGAAAGCGGGTGACGAAACGCGGCTCATGCGTTTGCTCCAGGCGGACGTCAATCGAGCCATCGTGCTCGAGGCCCGCCGAATCATCTCCGAGCACCATCTCGATCCCTTTGGCACGGAGATCCCCTTCGAAGCCGACGGCAAGCGTTACGTCGCCGTCATCGAGCGCCACTATCACCCGCCTGGAGGCGAAGCCAAGCCGTGGGGATATCACCCTGGGGTATCCGTCTTCTTGCCGACACGGGTTTTGCGATAAGCCGCACGGAAGCGAGCCCTTCTGCCGGAGGTTCATGGCACTCTCTGCCCCTTCGATGTCGCCCCTGGAAACCCCGGACGCCACTTTGTTGCGCACGATCGCTCGGCAACCCGGCTCCTGCCGCGCCGAGCAAGAGGAGTTCTACCAGCGTCACGTGCGCTACCTGCTGGCCGTCGTCCGCAAACACTGCATGCGCCTGAACTTCGATGCACACGAGGTGGAGGATGTCGTGCACGACACGTTCCAACGCGCTTTCGATCGGGCCGCCACGTTCAGAGCCTCCGACTCCCCCGATTCGGACGAACAGCGCCGTTGGAACCGAGCCTGGCTCGGTCAAATCGCGCGCAATCTGATCTTGGCGAGACTGCGGGCACCCAGCGAGACTCCGGCGAGCGATGTCCTGGAGCACACCGCTGCAACGCGCGACTCCACGCCACCGTCTGCCCCCAATCCGCGCATGCAGGCCTTGCGCAAAGCCCTCGAATCGCTGGGCGAACGCGAACAAGACGTCCTGCGCGTGTCAGCCCTCTACCATCGAGCAGGCCACGACCATCAACGCCTGCCCAACGAGGTTTCAGAGGCGCTGGCAAAACGTTGGAGCACGAGCAACGACAACATCCGCGCCATACGCAGTCGCGCGCTGAAGAAAGTCGCACGACTGACGACAGAGCTGATGCAACGAGGTTACCACCATGAGCAAGCCTGAGGATCCGAAAGAGACCCCGCGTGAGTCGGTCCCTGATTTATCGACAGAAGCCTTGGCAGAAGCTCTGGGATCGATGGGGTTGCTACCACCTGAAACGTCGGAAGAAGTGCGACTCGCGGAAGCAGAGCTGGACGAACGGAGCGTCGAACTACCGCCATCACTTCGAAACTTCCGGCGTGACAGCTCCGTGGAGGCCATCCACGACGCTGAAACCGGCGCCACAAACGACAACGTCGTCCCACTTCGCCGATCCAACGACGTGAAGAAGACGCGGAACGCCTGGCGCTATGCCACCGGCTTTGCCCTGGGAGCCGCCGCCGCTTCCGTGCTTTGGATGAATACGTCGACGCCACCCGTGCCGGCTCCCACAGTAGGTGGCGCAAGCTCCGAGCTCACGAGCCTACCAACGCCAACGGAGTCGAAGTTGACTCTGGAGCTGGCTGCCGCGTGCGAGCAATGCTGCGCTGGAGCGCGCTGCGGCGCGGCAGCCGGAGATCTCTCCTCCTGCGCTTCGGGTCGTGAGTGCATCAGCTGCACACCGGCGGACGTGAAGAACGCCTACAAGATCCGGATCAGCGCGCTCGGCTTGAACGACGCAGGACGCCGCTGGGCGGAAGCACGCGGCGGCGTATCCGATCTGGAGGTCTGCGCCGACATCCGCGGTCGCTCGCTAGGGTGTCGCTCGGCAACGGAGCAGCCCTCGGACTTCGTCGAATGGGCCTCGTTGCCTATCGCAACCACCAACTCGCAACTCGTCGGCGGGTTGCGCGTCGTGCTCCGTGCTACCGGTACAGCAACGAAAGACGCGGAGACCGCGCGCGACAGCCAGCTGGCGAACACCTCCAAACGAGCGCCCCTCGCCAGCTGGTCGAGTGCTGTTAGCGTCAGCCCCGAGACCCTCTGCCGCGGCG
The DNA here is from genome assembly GCA_050301735.1 of Polyangiaceae bacterium. Taxonomy (GTDB): domain Bacteria; phylum Myxococcota_A; class Polyangia; order Polyangiales; family Polyangiaceae; genus SZUA-265. Next base: position 7,400 of record JBNKZR010000218.1, read on the forward strand.
TCGCCGCGCGACTCGCCCTGCCGGATGGCGAAGTCATCGGGCGCATCTCGGCGTTCTTCGACGACACGTACTTCGTGGAATTGCAACGCGCGGGGTCTGTCAAGCAGCTGCTCGCCGCCGAAGAGCGCTTCGAATTCCACGGCGGTCACGCCAGCATCTACGAGGCCTCCACACCGGGAACCGATCGCTTCGTGCTCGCCATCGGTCCCACCACCCGGGCACGCGCGGACGCTTTGCGCTGGCAGCTGCTGGACCAAGGTTTCGAGTCCCGCATCACGTTCGGCGACGACCATCAGGGGCCTCCGCGCCCTCGATGACGCGCTTCGGGCAAAGCCTCGCCGAGACCACATGGTGGCTCCCATCGCGCACAGGATGCCATGTTGCAACGAGCGTTTCATCATGTCTCAGCGAGTGCGCATTCGTTGCGCTGACACCTCTGTAACTGTCTGAAATCGTGCATCTCACGGCCGTGTTCCTGGAGTGGCACAACCGTTGCTGATGTTTCTCCGCGAGGCGCGTCGCGCCCCGGACAGCAGAACCAGGAGCAACGGACATGGAGATCAAAGCCTTCTACGATGAAGCAACCTACACCCTAACCTACGTCGTTTGGGACGGGGCAACACGGGACGCGGTGGTGATCGATCCCGTGCTCAACTACGACCCACTAGGCTCGCAGACGAGCACTGAGTCGCTGGACGAAGTCGCGGAGTTTCTGGAAGCCCAGAGCCTGCAGCTTCGGGCGATCCTCGAGACTCACGCCCACGCCGACCATCTCTCGGGCAGTCAGGTACTCAAGCACCGCCTGGGGGGCGCACCCGTCGTGATCGGCGAAACCATCACCAAGGTGCAAGAAACCTTCAAGGGCATCTTTCAACTGGGCAACGACTTCGCCACGGACGGGAGCCAATTCGACAAGCTGATCAAGGACGGAGAAACGTGGCAAGTGGGCAGCTTGTCGCTCGAAGCTATCGCGACACCGGGTCACACGCCGGCCTGCATGACCTACAAGATCGGGGACGCTGTATTCACCGGGGATGCGCTGTTCATGCACGACTATGGCACGGGCAGAACCGACTTCCCCAAGGGCAGCGCCCGCGACCTATACCATTCCGTGCACGAGCGCTTGTATTCACTACCGGATGACACGCGAGTGTTCGTCGGGCACGACTACCAACCGGGCCAGCGAGAACTGCGCTACGAAACGACCATCGGCAAGTCCAAGCGCTGCAATCCGCAACTGCGAGCCGAGACGACGGAGCACGAGTTCGTCGAGTTTCGCAATTCGCGGGATGCCGAACTGGCGGCGCCGCGTCTGTTGTTCCAGAGCGTGCAGGTCAACGTCAACGCCGGACATCTCCCCGAGGCGCAACCCAACGGCGTGCGCTACCTGAAGTTGCCGCTAAACCTCTTCCGCCCGGCAGACGAACGAGGACAACCGCTGCCCCAACCCAAAGCGGCCGAATAGGCCGAAGAAGAGGGGCCAGCGCCATGAGCATGACACGACCCGTGACTGCCGAAAGGCAGCAAGACTCCGACCTCGCCCGTATCGAGGCCCGCCTCGAACGCATCGAAAACATACTCGCCCGCTTCGACGCCATGGCAGACCAAGCTCCCGGCCTGGTCGCCATGGTGTCCGACGTTGCGGACGAGTGGGCGACCCGCGACGGTCGCGTGGACGCCCGATTGACCGAGGTGCTGCGCTTGCTTCAGCGCGCCACGCGCCCTGAAGTGCTGCAGTCGTTGCAGACGCTCGTGGCCCAGCTCGAAGCTGCACCCGGCCTGTTCGCGATGCTCGGCGACATGGTCGACGCCTTCGCGAATCAAGCTGAAGCAGAGGGTGCCGACCTGCACAACGCGACGGCGCACGTTTTCGAAACGCTCAAAGCGCTCGTGAAGCTGCTGGGGCAACCCGAGATGCGCGACCTGCTCGACAGCGGCGTACTCTCGCCGGGTGCCGTGCGCACCATGAACATGGCCGCTCGCGCATTCGCCGAAGCGAGCGCTCATCCCGGCGAACGCGTCGGACTGTTTTCGGCCCTCTCGAAGACTCGAGACGCGGATGTGCAACGCGCGCTCGCGTTCATGCTCAACGCCGCCAAGACCCTGGGCCGCGCGCTCGACCCGGACAGCCCCGGCACGGCGAACCCACCCCAACTCGCGGCAGGTAGTACCCGCTGACACCAAGACTCAGGAGATCGTCATGTCTGAACAACACTTCGAAGTACTCATCGTCGGCGGAGGCACCGCGGGCATCAGCATTGCCGCGCGCCTGGCCGCCCTACCCAACCCGCCCAGGGTGGCCATCGTCGAGCCCTCCGAAAAGCACTACTATCAGCCACTGTGGACTCTCGTCGGCGGCGGCGTCTTCCCTCGAGAACTGTCCGAACGCAACGAGGCGGACTTCATCCCGTTGGGCGTGGAATGGATCAGGAATCGCGTCAGCGAGTTCCTACCCGATCAGAACGCCGTCAGACTGAACAGCGGCACGATTCTGCGATACGACGACTTGGTGGTCGCCCTCGGCATCCAGCTCAACTGGGGCGCGGTCAGAGGCCTGAAAGAGACACTGAGCGAGAACGGAGTGGCTTCCAACTACAGCTTCGACACAGTGTCACGGACTTGGGACATGTTGAACGCCTTCGATGGCGGCAACGCCATCTTCACTTTCCCCGCAACCCCAATCAAGTGCGCGGGCGCCCCTCAGAAAATCATGTACCTGGCAGAAGAGCACTTCCGCCGAAAAGGCATCCGCAACGAATCGAAGGTGAAGTACATGTCGGCAACTCCGAGCATCTTCGGGGTCCCCAAGTACCGGGTCGCGTTGGAGAGGATCGTTGCCGAGCGCGAAATCGAAACGCACTACAAGCAGAACCTCGTCGAGGTTCGTGCGAGATCCCGGGAGGCCGTCTTCAACGATGTCGAATCTGGAGACGAAACCGTCGTCGGCTACGACTTCATGCACGTCACTCCACCGCAAGGGCCTCCCGATGTCGTCAAGAACAGCGCGCTCGCCAACGACGCCGGCTGGGTGGACGTGGACGACCACACACTGCAACACCGACGCTACCCCAACGTCTGGTCGAGTGGTGATTGCTCGAGTCTGCCGGTCTCGAAAACCGGCGCAGCCATCCGCAAGCAGGTCCCCGTGTTGGTCGACAATTTGCTCGCCAAGCGCGAAGGACGCGCCATGACCGGCCACTACGACGGCTACGCGTCCTGCCCGCTCGTGACAGGACGAGGCAAGACCATTCTCGCCGAGTTTGGATATGGCGGAAAGATCATGGAGAGCTTTCCCTTCGATCAAGCCCAGGAGCGCTATTCGATGTACGCGCTCAAGGCGTACGGTCTACCCAACATGTATTGGCACGGCATGCTACGTGGCCGAGTCTGAGGACTCCTACTCTTTGCCACTCGTCCTACCTGAAAAGGTTCACAGCTCGCCGGTATTTGGCCCGGCGAGCTATTACCCGCTGAAAGCCAGGTTGGGTTACACCCGTAGGGGTGTTTTTCAGCGACATGCATGCTCGAGCCGGAAGATTGCGACAGGGCAGACGCGTCCCCCTGTGCGTCGATGACAGGACGCTGGGCAATGCTACGTTGTCCCGGCCATGCGCTGCTTACCGAACGTAGTCGTGCAGAGAACGAGCGCCGCGAGACGCCGCTCCAGCGCTAGCGCGCTGGGCACTCTGCTGCTCGCGCTGGCCTGTTCCGGTGGCACCGAACGAGAGGAAGAGTCGGGAACAGGCTCAACAGCAGCCGCCCCCCCCGCGACGACGCCGCCCCCTGCCCTGACGACGTCTCCGACGAGCGCACAGAGCACCAATGATGCCCCCGCACCCGTCGCAACCGCGGACGCCACGGACCCTACCAGTGATGCCGCCACCACCAACGAGCCGACTCCTGCGGCGACCAACGTAGCGGATACGAGCAGCGGCGATAGCGCCGACATGGTGTCTGACACCCCGACAGCACCTTCGGAAAGCGCCATGCCCGAGCAAGAGCTGCCACCTGCCGAGGCCCCCAGCGAAACAACCGATGGCAACGGACTCATCAGCGTGCCCTACCTGCTCGGCGCTGACATATCCTTTGTCCAAGAGGAAGAGGACAAGGGCGTCGTGTTCACCGATGACGGCGTACAGAAAGACATCCTTCAGCTGATGAAGGATCACGGCTTCAACTTCGTTCGGCTCAGGCTATTTCACGATCCAGGTGCACCTGGGGGCTATCAAACCGAGTTCGTCAATCGAGCGAAGCCCTACTGCGACACGGCGCACACCATCGAGATGGCTCAACGCGTCATCGCGGCGGGCTTGGGGTTGCTGCTGGACTTCCACTACAGCGACAGCTGGGCTGATCCGGACGATCAACGCAAGCCGGCTGCATGGGAGGAGTACGCGTTCGGCGAGCTCACGTCCGCGGTCTACGAATACACGCGGGATACCCTACTCGAGTTCGAGGCTGCGGGTGCACTGCCTCAGATGGTGCAGGTTGGCAACGAGATCACCCCTGGGATGTTACGACCGGATGGTGCCTCCTACGACCCGGACAATTGGGACCAGCTCGCCGAGCTGCTCACCGCCGGGCTGACAGCCGTCAAAGACGTCGACGGCGACATTCAGACGATGTTGCACATCGACCGCGGAGGAGACAACGAGACCACCGTATGGTGGGTCGGCGAAGCGGTGACCCGTGGCGTGGAGTTCGACGTCCTAGGGCAGTCGGCGTACTCCGCCTATCATGGGGGGCCTGCAGATTGGGAGGCGAACTTCATCGACATGGCGGAGCGCTACCCCGACTTGAAGTTCGTAGTGGCCGAGTACAACGGGGACAAGAGAGCCCTCAATGACATCATGCGCGCACTCCCTGACGGCCGCGGTTTGGGCACGTTCTTCTGGGAGCCCACCGCAAACGGTGAATGGGGTGACGCGATGTTCACCAGAGCCGGCTCAGAAGCGCAAACCAAACCAGCCGACTGGGCGATCTACGACCAGATCGCCGACGACTACGAGCTGCGCTGACACCCCATGCGAGCGCACACTTCCCGTCTCACCTGCCCCGCGTCACCTGCTCCGTGGGCGAGCCACAGAAACGACGCTGAAACAGCTACAATACCGGTCACTGACGGTGAACGAAGCGACGACGACTCACTATGAGGTTGCGACATTTTACACTTGAAGAGATCTAGTTAAGGCTGGCACACAACAGGAATTCCAGGCCACGTCTCCACCAC
>JBNKZR010000219.1:0-12595 GCA_050301735.1 Polyangiaceae bacterium
GCCGTCATAGTAGACGGGCTCGGGCATCGGTAGCTTGACCACATCGAGCTTGCGCCCACTCGCGTCGCGCGCGTCCGACAGCGCTTCATGCGCTTGGCACAAGGGAGCGTAGTTGTCGTCGTTGGGGTGGGTTTCCTCGGCGACGACGACTCTGCCAGGACCCACGAAACGAGCGAAGTCGTCGATGTGGCCGCTCGTGTCGTCTCCTGCCACGCCATCTTCCAGCCAGATGACGTGCTCGGCGCCCAAGTATTCGCGCAAGGTTGCTTCCACCTGTGTTTGGTCGAGCCCGGGATTGCGCGCGTACGGACTACCCAACAGACAGCGCCGCGTGGTCAAGAGAGTGCCCTGTCCGTCGACGTCGATGGCGCCGCCTTCGAGCACGAATCGAGGGGAACGCAGGTTCGGTCCTCGTTTCGGGAACCACGTGGTTTTGCCGTAGGCTTTGGCCACGGCGCACCCTGCCTGTTCATCCAGCTCGTGGTCGTCATAGCGGGCCCAGCCGTTGAACTCGAACTTGACCGCGCCTAGAGCCGAACGCGCACCATCGACGACAAATTGCGGTAGGTTATCACGTGTCCACGTGCGGTCCGTCGCTGCTTCGAAGAAGTCGACTTGGGATAGCTCGACGTTGGCGCGAGCCAACTGACTGCGCACCTTCTGGCTGTCTGCCGCATCTTTGACGATGAGGCGCACGCGCTCGTTTCGAGTCAAGCAACGCGCCATCTCGCAGAAGACCCAGCGCACACTCTGCAGCTTGCCTGGCCAGTCCTCGCTGTGCGGCCAAGCGAGCCACGTTGCGGCATGCGGTTCCCATTCTGCCGGCATGCGAAAACCGAGTTTGCGGGGAGTCGCGGCTTGCTGAGCGCGCGACGGATCACCGTGCTTCTTCTTCATCTGGTGTTTGGGGCGGGTAGTGGCTTTGGCTCGAGTCGACTTCACTCGTTCCACTTGCGGTTCAAGCCGTCGTAGGCTTCGACTCTGCGATCGCGGAAGAAGGGCCAGATCCGGCGGGTTTGGGCGATCTGGGACAGGTCGAGCTCGACCACGAGTACCTCTTCGTCTTCGGAAGCCTGCGCCAGGATGGTTCCCGAGGGCGAACACACGAAGGAGTGCCCCCAAAATTCGATGCTGCCGGCGGCCGACCTCTCGGTGCCGACGCGATTGACGGATACAGTGAACACTCCGTTGGCGATGGCATGACCGCGCTGCACGGTCTGCCACGCCGCAAGTTGTTCGGCGCCGTGCTGCGCCTTCTCTTCGGGGAGCCACCCGATTGCCGTGGGGTAGAAAAGCACTTGGGCGCCGGCCATTGCCGTCAAGCGCGCCGCTTCGGGAAACCACTGATCCCAGCAGATGAGCGGGCCTACGTTCAGGAATGGCGTCTCGACGGACATGAAGCCCAAATCACCAGGGGTGAAGTAGAACTTCTCTTCGAACTGCGGGTCCTGCGGGATGTGCATCTTGCGGTAGGTGCCGAGACGCTCACCAGTGGGACCGAGCACGAGCAGGGTGTTGTGACAGACGCCCGGTGCGCGGCGTTCGAAGATGCCGGCCAATGCCACGACCTGCAGCTCTTTGCACACCTGAGCGATACGGGTCGCAGTGGGGCCGTCCAACGCCTCAGCCAATTCGAAGTAGGCAGGATCCTGAACTTGGCAGAAATAGGTCGAAGCGAACAGCTCCTGCAGACAGATGACGTCGGCACCACGCTTCTTGGCTTCCCGCATCCCAGCGATGGCGCGTTCGACGTTTTCCTCTCGCTGGGTGCTGCAGGCGTGCTGCACGAGCCCGATGTTGAGGCGGTCTTGGCTCATGACGCCTCTATAGCGGTTCAGACGCTCGGAAGGTAGCTGCAGCGCGTGCCTTCTAGGTCAAATGTACCGTCAAGAGATGCTTGAGGGCGGAGACCATGGCGGCAGACGTCGTGGCAGGGGACGAGGCGTAGAAGGCCTCCCACGCCTGGGATTTGTAGTCGTTGTAGTTGGCGGCGTGCTCGGGGTGCTGCTCCAGATAGGCGAGCTTGACGGCGTGTCCCAGCACCGCGTCCAGAGCCAAGGCGTCGTTGATCATCAGGCTGGGGTTCTGCGCCAAGAAACTCGACAGAACACTCAGTGCCTCCACGTTCAACTGTCGGTATTCTGGCGCGTGGACCTTGTTCAGCAGATGTTCGAGCCAAAGCGCGAAGGCGCGCTCACCGGCAGTCATGTCGCTGAGCACCATGCGAGCGTCCATTCGATTGCGGCGCTCGAGCTGGTCGCCGATCACCAAGGCGGGCGTGTGCTTGAAAATGTTCCAGACGTCGGCGTAGAAGTTCGGTGGCCTACGGTCGATGATGCCACGGTGCTGGCGCCAGGCGAGCCAGTCTTTGGACGGTGACGTCAGCTCTCCCAGCTCCAGCGCAGGGGTCCAATCCAGATCGGGAGCGGACGCTTCTGCGTCCAGATGTTCCAGCTGTTGCGGCAAGCCTTCGATGTCCGCCCACTGCGCCACGACACGCTCCAACCTCGCTTGGATCTCGGAAGGGGCCAGGTGCATGAGGCGCTCATAGGCTTCCCCTGGTGACAACGATTGCTGACGTGCCACTTGGCTCGCCAACAGGTGGATGAGCTGTCCGACCCGGATCGTGATGAGCTCTCGGAACAGCTCGGGCTGGGCGCGGATCAATAGACTCAAGTAGAGCAGCAGTTCCTGCGTCAGCACTCGGTCGCGGGCGTCGTCACGACAGAACTTGTTGATTCGCTCCAATAGGTCTCGCTCCGGAATGGGGTGCGAGATGAGCGACTCGTCCGAGTAGGCGCGTCCCACTTGGATGTTCTTCTGCCGGACGAGAATCGCTCCCACGGCCAAGCTCAGATCGCCGTCGACTTTACCGAGTAGGCCAGCGGCTCGCCGCACTACCGCCCACAGACGCATTCGACCGGCCTGTTCGTAAACCTCTTCCACGAGTTCAGCGAGCGTGCGCAGTTGGCCGCCCACCTCGATTTTGCTCTCCAGCGATCGAAGCTTGCGCAGAGCCGTCAGCAGCTCGATCTCCTCGTACAGGTTCGTGCTCTTGGCCAGACGTTCCACCAGGGGTTTGGGATCGTCGGCGATCTCGATCGCGAGTTCGTCTTCTTCAGTGAGGGGAATTTGCTTGCCCCGAGTCGTCAATGCTCGCGAACGAGAGAAGAGACCCTCGATGGGGAATTGCGGAAGCCGCAGGTCGTGGAGCTCGTTGATGCGCTCGAAGCTCGCCGTCGGCATGAGCTCCACCAAGCGCGCGCGTTTGACAGGGATCTTGCCGACCTCGCCGGCCTCGACTTGCTGCATGAAGGCGTAGAACGCCGTGCGATCGGCGTCGAGGAGGTTGCGCGTCAACAGCACGGTGACCGTGGGTCGGCCGGCTTCCGTCCAATTCAAGTGCAGGTAGGCGAGTTCGCTCTCGAAGCGCTGCAGCAGGAACTCGAGGTCGTAGGCCAAGAAGAACTCTTGCTGAATGAAGAACGATGCCAGGCATACGGCCGTCTGATCGCGGAGCTTGTAGATGCGGCTCGTCGTCAGACTCTTCAGTGCCCTGGCGGAGCGGCCCGTCAAACCGAGGCGATCGTTGCGACCTACTTCTCCGTGAGCGAGCACGATGTCTTGCGGGACGTAGGCTCGAACCGGCGCGATGTCGTCGAGTGTTTCCGTGTGCACGCCGTGGGCCAGCAGCTCCGTCTGCAGTGCCTCGTCTTCCGCCAGGAATACGAGCTGAACGACGGGTTTGCGCGGCAGCTTGTGGTGGCGCCGTCCGAGCGGATCGATGTCACCGGCGCGCAGCACACCATCCCGCATCATCTTCGCGAGCAGGTACAGACTCTGCGCCCACACGAGGGGTACGTTGTCGTTGGGTAGACGGGTTTGAGAACCAGGATTGGCCTTCTCTGCGTCGATGGCCGCTTCGGGGACGTAGTAGAGCTCCGGCAGTAATTTGTGGCCGTCGCGTTCGACCACCACGGCTTCCAAGCGTGCCTCGTAGTGGGCCACCGCCTCTTCGTCGTTGCGAAAGACCGCGTCGATGTAGAGGTAGGTGTAGAACAGCGGCCACTCCGACTCGATGTGCTCGAAGCGCTTGAGCTCCGCCGGCTCGTAGTACAGGCGCCCCTCGTCCTCCAGCTCGGTTTGGTGTCCATCTCGAAGAAAGCGCTTGAGGCCGTAGCGTCCCTCCAACTTGGCGACAATTTCTCGCCGTACCCGTCTGCGGAGCCTGCTGTCGTGAATGACGAGCGCAGGGTAACCCACGATGCTCAACAGGGCAGCGTCGATCTCCTTCGAGTGTGATTCGCGGGGCAGCATCGAGCTGAGGGTCAGCTCGGCTTGCGCGATGTTGTCTGGCGAGACGTGGATGACGGAGCTCTGTGAGCCGCGCGCGCCGAAGAGATTGAAGCCGCTGAGGGCTTCCAAGGCGGCCATCGCCATGCCGATGGAGCTGGCGTTGAGTTCGACCGCTCCGCGGTTGGACTTGGCTCCGCGCTCCCAAATGCCGAAGTCCGGCGTGCGGTAGGCCCGTTCGATGTAGTAGATGAGGTTTTGAACGAAGTTCACCTCGTCCTCGGTCCAGATGATGTCCAGACCAGAGCTGATCATCTGCGCCAGCATCAGCAGGTAGAAGGAGGTCGCGTCGATCTGCAGGTGCCCCCACTCCCGATCGCCGACGGCGACGTTGCCGGTTTCCGTGTCGTACTTCGCGTGCAGGGCGTCGTCTGGCTGCCGCGTCAATTTGAAGGTTTCGACCTTGTTAGCCTGCTGCATCATCGAACGCAGCAGGCTGCGCATCAGCTTGATGGTGCGTCGTTCGAGCTCGTAGCCCCGGCCCCCGTCATCGTCGAGTGCGCGGTAGGCAAGGGCGAGGCCCCACACCGCGAGGACGGAGTACACGTTGTCGCGTACCCAAGCGTCACGATAGTCGCCGTGGGTGTTGACCGCGGTGCTTGCTGGCAGAAGACCCGTGACCGGGTGTTGCCGACACAGGATGATGCCCTGTACCTCCTGGAAGTAGGCGTCGAGTTTCGTCCTCAGGCGGAGGCTGTGCATCGTCCCCCTCCGTTAGACAATGCCCCGTTAAACGGCAAGCCTACTTCGTGTCGCTCGGAGGTGGCGCAGCGGCGAGCAGGGCCTTGGACCGCGATAGGCAGCGGACCGCGCGCTGCTGGTCACCGAGAGCGTAGGCAAGCTCTGCTTCCAAGCGGTACAGCTGCGCCACGTTTCGCACGAGCTGATCGTCCCCCAGCGCTTTGACCAGGCTGGAGACAGCCAACTTGTCGGCCATCCCGGGCACCATGGGGAGGCGTGACTTGGCCGTTTCCACTTCTTTCAGAGCCTCTTGCAGGTGGTCATCCCGTTGCAGCCCGAGAATCCGAGCCAGTGCACCTCCCAACTCTTCAATGGCCTTCATCACGAAGTCTTGCTTCAACATCACGCTGGGTATGCGCCCATGTTTCCGAGCTGTAAAGCGCTGCTATGGTTGTGGCGTGTGGTTCGACAGCCATTGCCATCTGGACTTTCCCGTTTTCGACGCGGACCGAGATGCCGTCGTTGCTCGCGCCCGGCAGGCCGGCGTGGAGCGGATGTTCGTTCCCGGGGTTCGGCCCTCGCAGTGGCAGCAACTTCCGGCCTTGGCGCAGAAGTACCCGGGTACGGGTGTTGGCGTCGGGTTGCACCCCTATTTCCTGCACGCGATGTCGCCCGCCGAGCGTGCTGACGCTCTGGTGCGTTTGCCCGCGGAGGCGCGGCGCCTTGGGGCCTGCGCCATCGGCGAGTGTGGGCTCGATGGGCGTGTGGCAAAGCGTGGTGGTCTCGGGCTCGACGAACAGGCAGAAGTGCTCGAATCACAGATCGCGACGGCTGCAGCTCTCGACTTGCCGCTCGTGCTTCACGTGGTTGGGGCTCACGCCAGGGCGCTGTCGCTGTTGCAGTCTCGTGGCTTCAACGGGCGTGGTGTGCTGCACAGCTACAGCGGTCCTGCGGAGCTGGTACCCCGCTACGCGGAGCTGGGCCTCCACTTCGGGTTCGCGGCTGCCATCACGCGTCCGAGAGCCAGGAAGCCCCAAGCGGCCCTGCGCGCCGTACCGCCGGAGCGACTGCTGCTGGAAACCGACGCCCCCGACCAGGTACCGACGGGATTTCGAGCCACTACCGACGGGCGCAACGAACCGAGTGGACTGATTGTCGTCGCGCGCGCTGTGGCGCGCTTGCGTGAAATCGATGTGCCAGAACTGGCCGCACTGACCACCGATAACGCCCGCCGCTTGTACGGGCTCGAGTGACGATCTACGTTTGCACGCTAACGCCATGGAACTGCCTCTCACCACTGACACCCGGCAAAAGACGCCGACGACCGCCGCCCCCATCGACGTCGAATTGACGGACGCCGCGGAGCCGGAAACCCCTTTTCGGACTCACCGACGCTTCGACCGTGCGGCGCGTCTCTTCAGTGAGCCGGGCCTGCACCGACTGATGGCTGCGCGTGTACTCGTCGTTGGAGTAGGGGGCGTGGGCTCGTTTGCCGCAGAGGCGTTGGCTCGCAGTGGTGTGGGCAACCTGGTCCTGATCGACTTCGACAAAGTGTGCGTCACCAACACGAACCGGCAGCTGCACACGATGAAAGGCACCGTCGGGCGTCACAAGGTCGACGTGATGGCGGAACGTCTACGTTTGGTGCACCCGACTTCCCACGTAGAAGCCATCCAGAAGTTCTACAATCAAGACAGTAGTGACGAGCTGCTCACAGGACAGATCGACTACGTCATCGACTGCATCGACAACCTCACTGCGAAGGCGCACCTGATAGCGACCTGCCTTCAGCGCAAACTGCCGATCGTTTCGTCCATGGGTGCTGCCGCGCGCTTGGACCCGACCCAAATCCGCGTCGACGATCTCAGCAATACCATCAAAGATCCGTTCGCCCGAGCCGTGCGCAAGCTCCTGCGCGAGCAGTACGGCATCGACGCCGTCAAGGGTCGCCCCATCGGAGCGCAGGCGGTGTTCAGCATCGAAGAACCGATCGCGCCAAGTCCGTTGGCCTACGATGAGGGCGTCGGCTTCCGTTGCGTGTGCCCAGGAGGCAAGAACGGCATGCATGACTGCGACCGTCGCGCCCGTATTGACGGTACGGCAGCGTTCCTCACGGGTTCCTTCGGCTTGACGGCAGCGAGCGTCGTCGTGCGCGAGCTCATCGCTGAACGCCCCTGACCTTGGCAGAGTCGTCCGGTGTGTGCCGCGCGTCCGCATTGCTACAAATTTGGCGTCTCTGCACGCACTGAGATAAGGCGGGATCCTCATGCCGTCGCCCAAGTCGAAGGATCGCGTTTCGCAGCTGCTGGCCACCGCTCGCAGGAATCCGGAGTTTGCCCAACGAGTCGCCGCGCGACTTCCAGAGCAGTTGCGTCTGGAGTTCACGCAGGAGCTCTGCAAGCCGGATGTGGCAGGGGAGAAAGTCACGCCGCTTCGTCCCGCGCGTCCTGGTCTTCGCAAGTGCCGACGACCGCAGGCGCCGCAGAGTGGCTTGGCGGCTCAACTGAGTCTGTTCGCCCGCAGCGTTGCCCGAGTGAGCTGAACGTCTCTGAGCTCGGAGTCATGTGGGTATGAGTTGGTGCCTCGTCACCGACCTCGACGGGACCCTCATCGGCGAGAGTTCGAGCACACTCGCATTGCGCGATGCCGTTCGCTCGCTACGCGCCAATTGGACTGCCGAGGGCCCGCTACCCCGCTGGGTGATTGCCACCGGGCGGGGCATGGACGATGCGTGTCAGGTCCTGCTGGAGGTGGGCTTCGAGTTGTCGGACTTCGATGCCTTCGTCACTTCCGTGGGTGCGGAGTTGCGCTTTGCTGCGGATGAGGCGCCGCATTCGGGCTTCCTGGAGGGCTTGAATGGATCTGGTTTCGATGCCGCAGAGGTACGCCGCGTGCTGGGTGCGCTACCTGGCATGCGCCTGCAACCGCCCCACGAGCAATTTGCTCACAAGGTGAGCTATTTCGTGGACGATACGGAAGCAGCTGTTCAGTTCGTGCCTGCGGCGCTCTCCGAGCTGCCCTTTGAGGCGCGATGCGTGTTCTGTCACGACAATTACCTCGACGTGGCCCCGGAGAACGGCACCAAAGGGGGCGCCGTCGAGTTTCTGCGTCGGCATTGGGAGCTGGAGCCCCGACGAGTCGTGGCTGCAGGCGACTCGGGCAACGACCTATCGATGCTGGACCGGGCCTGGCCCGGGATCGTCGTCGGCAACGGCGCCGAGCAGCTGCGTTCGCTTCGTGGGCGCGAGCAGGTGTACTTCGCTCAGGCCAAGTACGCTGGCGGCGTGCTCGAGGGCTTGCGCCACCTCGGCTTGCTGCCTTGACCCAGCCGGCATCCTTGCTGGGCTGGGCGAAGTCGGATGTGGGCCGTCGCGCGGCGAGGTTTACTCGACGCGCGACAGGCCGCGCCTGGCGTCAGGCGCGAGAGGCGAGTCTGGGTACTCGTTGACGATCTCGGAGTAGAGACGACGTGCCTTGGTTCGCTCGCCCTTGCGCTCGGCGCTGAGCGCCAAGGACATGAGTCGAGTCTCTTCGGCGAGGGTGCCGGTCTTTGGCGCCTTGGGTGGTTCCGGGTTCGCTTTGGCGCGGGGAAGGGCAGCCGCCGCAGGTCTGTTGCGCACGATGGGCTCCGGCTTGGCCACGGCCTTCTCTTCCTGGCTCTCCGTTGGCTCCGGTTCCGACCCCTCGTCGCGGTCACAGCCCCAGAATTGACCCGGGCCCAAGAACACGGCGCCTGCGCCGTGCCGGACTTCCACCTTGCCTTCTTGCACGCGTACACAGGTTGCTGGCGCTTCTGCATCCGGGACTTCGACCGTGAACTTGGTGCCGTGTACGATGACTTCGGTGTCCGGCGTAATGACCGAGAACGACCCAGTCTTGCCCAAGGGCGGCACACTGCAGCGAACGCTACCCTCGACCAAGCGAAGCTTGGCATCCTTCTGAGAAGCGGCCAGGGCATCGAGCCCCACGCGGGTCTCGCGCCCGAGTTCGACCTGGACGCCTTGAGACGTCGTCATTGCGGACTTCTCCGAGACGGTGAGCTCCCCTTGAGCTGCCAGGTGAATTGGAGCGATGAGTGCCGCAGCGTCCGAACCGGGACGAGTGAGGATCACGCCGACTCCCTTTGGCTCGAGCGTGACGCCCGCTTGCTGTCCGGCGGAGTCGTCCCCGTAATTCATCACGAGCACGCCGAGGAGACTGGCACAGCCGACAGCGGCACCAGCTAGGGTGCGTTGCACGATGCGTTCACGCCGCCGCAGGCGCGGAGCTTGACGAACGTGGGTACGCAGGTAGGGCAACAGTCGCTGCCGCTGGGCGTCCACTTCAGGCCTATCGCTCAGCAGCACGGGGCCGTCCCGTAGTTCTCCGAGGAGCTGATCGAGCTCGTATGGTTGGTCCATCATGACATCCCCTTGACGTTTGCTCGCCGCAGTAACTCTTTGCGTGACCGCACCAGGCGGGATTGTGCTGCAGATACGGAGACCCCCGTGATCTTCGCCACCTCCACCAGCTCGTAGCCCAACACGTCATGAAGCAAGAGGGTTTCAGCGGCGCGCGGCTTCATACGACCCAGAACACTTTGAATTCGCCCCACCTCGCTGCGCGCCTCGAGGCGCTTTTCAGCGTTGAGTTGGGCGGGACGCTCCACGGGAAAGGGCAGCTCCCAGTGGAAGATCTTCCGCTCTCGGACCTTGCGTCTCAAGGAGTCCAACGCGACGTGCGTGGCCACGGCGGCGGACCAGGCACGGAGATCGCTGTCTTCGGACAACGGCTTGCGCGAAAGCGCGGTGATGATTCGCTCGAACGCTGCTTGAACCAGGTCGTCGTAGTCCGGGCCGGTCGAGCGAAGAATTCGCCGCAGCGACCGGTCCACGACTGGTTGAACCCGGTCGTACAGAGCGTCAGCGGCCCACTCCTCGCCTGCGGCAATGCCCGCGACGATGGCGGCGTCACTCGGGACAGCTTCTGGGGAGGAGCCTGGCTCGGACAAGGGACGAGCGAATGGAGACGGTTTCAACACCACGATACCAACATGACGTAAAACGACCCCGGCGTGCATCACCAGGCACAAGATTTATTCCCCGGCCTCTGGCCCCGGATCTGGAATTCCTCGCAAGTCAGCGAGATATGCGCAGGCCTGCGACGATGGTCCAGGTTGGGGCACGTTCGCCACCCACACTTTCGCCCGCCACCGTCAGCGTGCGGACTCTGGGCAAGAGATAGCTGCCCTGGCCCCCGACAAAGACGCCGAAACCTCGTGCCACCTCAAGGTGGGCGTCCACCCCGAGACGGGCGCCGAAACGCGGCACTGCTCGATGATCAATGAGTCCATCGCGTTCCGCACTGAGCTGCAGGTGCTCGGCGACCCCTTCCGCCCTCAGCTCCAGCGCAAAGAACGGCTCAGGAGTGGGCTCCACCCGCAGGGCCACACCAAGACTTGCATCCAGCCAGGTGCCCTCGGCGAGACCCGACGACCCAGACCAACCGATGGCTGCCAAGGGTCGAATCGGCACCTCGAATGGGTTCACCCACAACCGTAAGAATCCGCCCAGCCGAAATTCGGGGTCTTCGAAGCCCGGACCGATGGTGGCCGCTCCGTCCAGCCCCCACTGCTTCTCTGGCGGTGGGGCTGGTGTCGGTTCGGGAGGCGCCACCTGACGGGTGGGTGGCGTATCCGTCATCGGATCCGCGGCCAGCACGTGCGAGACGATGAGCAACCCCAACGCGCGATAGCGCTGCTCCAAGCTGTCCCCTTCTTCGAAGGCGATCTCTCGCACGCTCAGGAGTGGGCCATCTGCGGCCGAGCGGTGGATCTCGACTCGCGCCTCGAGATTCGCCTCGTCGTGGAATGATACGGTCGCGTGCCAGGTCGGGGTGGGACCCGGTTGCGGCACCTCTCGGCAACGGCCTTGGCCCAAGACCATGTTGCAACTTTCGATCGCCGCTGATGCGCTGGCGCCGTGCTTGTCTGGCAGCTCGATGACGACAACATCTGGGAGAGCAGCAATGGGCACTAACGCCGACTCTAGCTACAGTAGCGAGTGGGATCCATGCCTGGTCCAGCAAATCTTCCAACCGTCCTCACGACGTTGCGTCTGTCAGGTGTGACGCTGCTCGTTTTTGTGTTGGGCAGCTGCGGTGCGGAGGGGGAAGTCGACCTTCTGCAGCCCCTCGCGCTAGCGGCGTCGGACGAGGTGCGGAGCGACTCCGAGCAGGAAGATGCCGGTTCAGCCACACCCATCGCTCCAGAAAGTGGTCTTGCTGCATCACTATGACTTCGAAGGTGCGGGAGTCGATGTCTTCGACCGGGTTGGGGACGCCCACGGCGTCGTCGTCGGCGGAGCCGAGCTGGACGGGGCGGGGGGCGTGCTGCTCGACGCGCGACTCCGGAGCTGTCGCCCACTCCGCAGGAGGCTTCCGACCCCCTCTCCCGCAATGACGGACCCCGTGCCTGCTGCCATGCCGACGACCCCGGCTCCGGAGGCCACTGTCGCAGTGCCTGCGCCAGAAGCTACCTCGATGCCGGAAGAGCCAGACATGGAGCCGGAACCGGAGATGCCAGCCGAGCCCGGCCCAGTCGCTTGCTCCGATGAGCTACCGGTGCTGGATGAACCGGGCTTCGATTGCGGGGATGCTCACATCATGGAGGACAACGGGCCGCCGAGCAATCGCGTCAACTACGTGATTGTGGCTGAGGGCGGCCAGCGTTGCTCTTCACGAGGGGGGCATGCCTTTCATCAGCTGGCGGATGAATACGGCGACGACAACCTCGACTGCAACTGCAGCTCGGCGCGTGAGCCCAACGTAGCATGTGAATCGGACCCGGCGTTGAGCGCGGAATCCAAGTGGGGTGAGTGGCTCGGCTTCGTGGATGAACAACGTGGCTCCACGCTGCGGCGGGCGGTCCGTCGCGCTTGTCTGCAGTAGTCGCTGCAGCAAGTTTCGGACTTCGCGTCAGAACCCTAGGCGCGCGTGTTCTCCAGCCACAACCCGTACGCCAGGTAGCTCCGCTTCGGTCCCTGGTGCCAAAGCCACGCGGCATGGGGTGCCAGAACCTGCGCTTCCCGGCTCAAGATAGGGTCATCCTTCGCGATCGCGAGGAGACGGTCAGGATGGGCAACCCCGATCACGTTCCCGCTCCGTGCGTACTCTTGGAGTGCAGGCAGCAAGTCCTTCGCTCCATCCAGCGCCGCCAGGGGAGCCGTCTCGTTGGAGACGAGCTCCGTCGCGAGCAGAGCTTTGCCGCCCGGTCGGGTCAGCGCGTGCAGGATGCGCAAGTGCCCCAAGTGTACGGTTCGGGTTACCACTTGGAAGAGTCGATGGTCCGCTCCCAGTTGCCGCAGCACCGTCAACTGGAGCTGAGTCAGCACGCAAGCGGACAGCACGCGGTCGAAGCCTTGCCCGATCTGGGCGACCACGCTGCGCGTCGCTTCGAGTGGCTGGCCCATCAGCTCCTCAGGCGTGATCTCGAGGCGACTCCAGCGGGGGAGTGCTTCCAACAAGTTCGTGATGTCGACTGGCGCGCAGCAGGTTATCTTGTCACGAACGCGCTTAGCATGGC
>JBNKZR010000220.1:0-12559 GCA_050301735.1 Polyangiaceae bacterium
CGTGCAGGTGCGCAAGCAGATCGGCATGGTATTCCAGCGGCCCAACCCGCTGCCCCTATCTATCCGGGACAACATACTGTTCGGCTACCGTTTGCATGAGCCCAACGCACGCAGCCAGTCCAAGTCGGATCTCGATGGCATCGTCGAGAGTGCTCTGCGTAAGGTGCTGCTCTGGGACGAGGTCAAAGACCAGCTCTCCTCCCCCGCCAGCGCGCTCTCGCTGGAGGCGCAGCAGAAGCTCTGCATCGCGCGCTTGCTGCCGGTCAAGCCGCATCTGCTGTTGATGGACGAGCCGTGCTCCGCCCTCGATCCCGAAGCGACGGCTGCCGTCGAGGAGCTGATTTGGGAGCTGCGGGGCGACTACACCATCGTCATCGTGACCCACAACATGGCTCAAGCTCGCCGTGCCAGCGAAGAGTGCGTCTTCATGTTGATGGGCAAGATCGTCGAGCACGGTGATACGGCAGAGCTCTTCGTGACCCCGAAGCACTCACAGACGGCGGACTATATCGAAGGTCGCTACGGCTGACGACAGTCGTGCTCAGGTGAACACGATGCGCCAGCGGGGGCAGCCGCGAGCACAGCGCTGACCGTCGCTGTAGCGCGGCTCAGGCGAACAGCAAGACGACGGCCGCGGGGACCACGTAGTACGTCAACAACAAGTACACCAGCGCGCGCCTACGTGAAGCCGAGGCGGCCTGCGCGAAACGCTCCGGCAGCTTCATGAACGCGCGGCGCACCGACGGGTGCGAGTAGACCAGAGCAACGCCAATCAGATTGAAAACGAGGTGCACGGACGCCACTTGAATCGCAATGCTCGCAGTCTGAGCGGGCGCGGCGAGTGAGGCCACGAGGGCGGTCAGCGTCGTTCCGACGTTTGCTCCCAGCGTCAAGGCCAAGGCGTGGCGCAGACGGAGAAGACCGGCAGCCGACAGTGGGATGAGCAGCGACGTTACCGCGGAACTCGATTGCACGACGGCAGTCGCGAGTGCACCCACCAGGACATTGCCGGATTGGTGCTTGTCCAGGCGCTGCATCGTGTAGCGCTTGAGGTTAGCGCCTGTGGGCCCGCGGAGCAATCGCACGACCGCCACCACGCAGCCGTAAATCAGCGCACCGGTCAATGCCAACAGCGCCGCATAGCCGAGCTCAGGCGTAGGCAGCAGCGAGGTCAGCGCCGATTCCATCGGCGAAACACACGCAAGGGTGGCCGCGCCGATGGGATTCGGGAGCTGAACGCCCCCACTCAACGAGGCCGCGGCGTCGGCGATGGCCCCGCCCACGGTGGAGAGCGCTCCGGTCAGGAGCTCCAAAGGAAAGAGCACCAAGGCGGTCAGCAGATTGAAGATGTTGTGACACCCGGCAGCGGCTAGCGCCCGCCGAAACTCGAGGGAACGACCAGTGTAGGCAAGAGCCACGATACTGTTCGTCACGGTCGTACCGATGTTGGCTCCCATCACCATCGCGATCGCGCTTTGAATCGGCAAGCCAGAACCGGGCGCCGCGACGAACGCGACGATCATAGACGTGGATACGGAGGAGCTCTGCACGATCGACGTGACGAGTAACCCCACAGCGAGCGCCACCAGCGGATTGCCGACGGAAGTGAAGACTGCCTCAGCTACGCCGTGCCCAAAACCGGAGAAGGCGACGGACAACCCGCGGATACCCACGAGGAAGGCGAACAACAGCGCCAGGGTGCCCGCTACCCTGGCGATGACGATACCGACCTCCCGCGGTCGCGAGCTCGGGAGACTAGAGCGGTCGCGGGTCCCCATCGGACCCACGACCGTAGCTGGGTTCTGTGACAGTCGTGTGACAGGCCCTCGCTCTGTCATCACGTCAATAGGCAGCCTGAAGCTGGATCCTGACCCGGTGGGACGCGCTGCGATTGTCCGCATCCGGTCCCTCGCTCAGGTGGAAGTAGTCCGCCTGCAGCTTGAACGGGTGCTGCGCGAAGTAGTAGCTCACGCCGCCGCCGACTTCGTCTTCCTCATCCAATGCGCTGTCATCGCCAGAGGGCCTGACGATACCGCCGCGAGCAGCGACCTCGAAGCGCGACTTCGGCAGCAAGTATCCAGCCTGCAGCATCGCACCGTAGCCATCGAGAGGCGCTGCTTCGGCGATTGCGGCACCCATGTCGTCCACGGCGCTTCCGGGAGTGCGGGAGCCCTTGCGCCAAATCGCCTCGGAGAAGACGCTGAGTCCGGCGTACTTGAGCATGATGTCGCCGTTGAGCAGGTTGAAGTCCGTGGTGCCGCCATCGGCGGGCGCCGAACCTATGATGCCCCGGTCGCGCTTGGCACGGTCGAGGTAACCGTAGCCCAAGCCGATCGACATCTTCGGCGTCGCCAGCCGCTCGAAGTCGACTTCCGCGTAGTCCTTGAAGCCACCCATCGGCAGCACCTCGACGCGTGCGAGGTACATCATGCCGAAGTCGGACTGGTTGTTGGAGTTGCGGCCCTCACCGGCGTAGACGCCGAGGTAGTACTTCAACAGGTCCAAACCGAAGAGGTCTTTGGAGCGAATGTCCAAACCGATGTCGCGGTCGACGGTGAACTCGGAGTTGACGATCGAACGATCGACGAGCTGCAAGTCGCCCGAAGAGATGACCCGCTGACGGTTGAAGGGCACCTTGTACTGACCGACACGAAGGCTCAGATCGCGGACGTGATCGAAATCGAGGTACCAGTCGAGGAGCAAGCTCGTACCCGGCGTGCCGCCGTTGGAAGAGTCTCTCACCCCCATGTCTCTCGGGGAAACCGCAAATTCGGTCTTGAACTTGTTGTGCTTGCCCCAGAAGTGGCCTTTGAACTGCAGGCGCGCTCGGCGGATCTGCAGGCCCTCCGTCGCGGGTCCCCACTCGCCATCGTCGTCCTGCTCACTGGCGATCGTGTACAGAAACTGCGCACGGAGCCGGGTTTCGAGACCGAAGTCCCCATCCTGACTCGAGACGACGAGGCCCTTTCCGAGCTTGAACCCAGATGCGTCGTTGTCGAGCGCGTGAGTGCCGGTCCGGTGAGCTTCTCCATCGGGGAACGGATAGGGATCCACCTCGGCGCCTACAGCATCTTCCGCTTCGGCAGACGCCGCAGGTGCTGGCGCCGGAGCAGCCTCTGCGGTTGGCTGGGCGACGCTCGTCGAGGCAGCAGCACTCGTTGAGGCAGTCGACGCGTCAGCTGCCGGTACGGGCTCGGGAGCAGGTGCAGCGGGCTCGGCAGCTGCAGACGCTGCCGCCTCGGGAGCGGTGGTCCCAGCTGCAGGTGTCTGCTCGGGACTGGTAGCGCCCGGTGCCCCCGGGGTGGGCGGCGAAGCTGCGCTTGCACCGCCCGCCGCTGGCGGCTGCTCAGCGGGGGCCGGCTGGGCGTGAGCCGTCAGGCAAGCGGAGGAGACGGCGCACAACACGAAGGCGCACCGGGCAAAGGTTCTGAAAGTAGGGCGTTGATTCATGAGCCCGACGGATTACTGGCGTCTTGTTACATATTCGTGACAAGGCGCATGGAATCGTAACTTGCCGGTCACGCGCTCGACACGTCGACGAACTGGTGGAAGGACCAGCCGAAATTCGGCGGAACATCGAGCCCCGAAAATGCCCAAACAGCCTGCCCGGGCGCACCGAACCGATAGCTTGACCGCTGGCGGACCGCAATTGAGGCAGTTGTGTGACAGCACAGTGATAAGTCGGGGGCGGCGAAGATGATGCTGTGGACCGAAACGGCAACCGTGCGGCTGAGCTGACAGAACCATCAATGCCGACGCGACTAATTCGAAGCGGGGGCCTCACACCCGTTCCAGGTCACGAACCCGCCTCGCTTCCAGACCGAATTCCCCGCGGCCTCGACTGAGCTCGCATGTCGTGCCCGCGGTGTAGCGTCGCTTCCCAGACGCGCTGCACAGCAGCCGGGTCGCGACTGGTAACCTGAAGAACAAACCGCCCCCCACGTACCGGCACGGCAGCGTGACTTCGGTCAACCGCCAGTGGTCCGGTTGCCGCCCGCGTCTTCCGGTAGCAGGCAATGCGACGCTCCAACCACGGCTTTGTCCAACCGCGTGGCGCCGCGAATGCGAGGCTCACTCCAGTCCAGCCGTCCGCGCCGGATTCGTCGAGTTCCCCGGCGATGTCTGCGGGCGCCGGTGGAACGACGTCCAGATCTCCTTCCACGTCGAGCAAAGGATCCTCAGTCGCTGCCTCCAACTGCAAACAGGCGAGCGGGTCGCTGCTGCTCGTCACGAGATCCGCCGGCGGTGGCGGCGGCCTGGCCGCCCCGCAGCCAACGACCAACGAAAGGCCGACAGCGCCAAGAGCCAGTTGGCGAATCGAAGGATTTGTCGTGCGCCGAGACGAGGGTCAGCCAGTTGGGTTTCAGTGACAGTCCAGAACCGAGTGCGTGCCAGCACCGTTTGCTGCGCTGCTTGCCCCCCTGGCTTGGTCAAGTAGCAGCAGTTCGCTATAGCGAATGCATGGCCGGAGTAATGGAAGAGCTGGCGACTTGGCTGGGAAACGAGTCACTCGAGCGCGCCGTGGTGAGCCTCGGCGCAGCGCTGCTGTCGCTCCTGCTGGGCTGGCTGGCAGCACGCGTGGTCGTCACGGTGGTGACCCGTTGGTTGACGCCATTCCAATCGGATCGCGATCGACGCTTCGACGAGCAGGTCGCGCGCATGAGACACCCTCTATCGTGGTTCGCAGCTTCTCTCTTCGCCCAAGCTCTGTTGGCGCCCAGTTTCGGAGATCACCAACGCTCGGGAGTGAGCCACCTGGTGCTGGTGCTGAGCATCACGACCGGCGCCTGGGTCGCCCTGCGCTCGCTGTCGGTTCTGGAAGAACTCGCCACCGACACCGACTCCCTCGACTCGCAGGACAACCTGGCCGCCCGCCGCCTCCAAACCCAGGTACGTGGCTTTCGCAACATTGCGAGCTTCCTCATCGTGTTGGTGGGCACGGCTTTCATTCTGCTGACCTTCGAACGAGTGCGTCAACTCGGCGCAGGCATCCTCGCCTCTGCTGGGGTGGCTGGCGTCATCCTCGGTTTCGCCGCGCAACGCAGCATTTCCACAATCGTCGCTGGAGTGCAGATCGCAATCAGCCAACCCATCCGCGTCGACGACGTCGTCATCGTCGAGGGTGAATGGGGCCGCGTCGAAGAGATCACTCTGACGTACGTCGTGGTCGAAATCTGGGACTTGCGGCGGCTGGTGGTGCCAATCAACTACTTCATCGAACGCCCTTTTCAGAACTGGACGCGCACGTCAGCCGAACTGCTCGGCACCGTCGAGCTTCACTTGGACTACTCCGTCCCGGTGGAAGCAATCCGCAAAAAGACGAAGGAGTTGCTGGAGGCATCCGAATACTGGGATGGCAAGGTCTGCAACGTACAGGTCGTCTCCAGCAACGCACAAGCGATGGTCGTCCGGCCTCTCTTCTCTGCTGCCAACTCCGGCGATCAATGGAACCTGCGCTGTGAACTGCGAGAGAAGCTGATCGACTTTCTGCAGCGCGAATACCCAGGCAGCCTACCTCGTTGGCGCGGCCAGTTGGAATCGCCAAGCGACCGCAAAGGCGAGCAAGAAAGCAACTAGTTGGGCGAGCACGATCGCCGGGTCGAAGTCGGTTTCCCCGACTCCATCTTCTGTTGCATCGAATGTGCCGCTCCCGCTCATCTCAGCGATGGGCGTGCCGTTTGCGTCGCGCCTCCGCCAAGCGCTCCAGCACGGGCACAGTGTTCTCCCACGACATGCACCCATCGGTGATGCTCTGACCGTAAGTCAGTTCGGCGCGGGCAGCAACCGCCTGGTTGCCCTCGCACAAGAAGCTCTCGAGCATGACGCCCATGATGCTTGCGTTGCCAGCCTCGATCTGACGAGCGAGTTCGTCGGCAACGAGCGGCTGCCTGGCAGGGTCCTTGCCGCTGTTGGCGTGGCTGCAGTCCACCATCAATCCTTCGTTGACCCCGGCCGCGTGCAAGGCCACGACCGCCGCCCCGACGCTCTCGGCGTCGTAGTTGCTCTTGCCGCCACCACCGCGGAGGATCAGGTGCGTGTGAGGGTTGCCCTTGGTCTCCACGATCGCAGCTAGACCTTGCTTGGTGACACTGAGAAAGTGGTGGGGATGGCGACTGGAGCGAATCGCGTCCACCGCGATGTTGACGGATCCGCCGGTTCCGTTCTTGAAACCAACAGGCATCGACAATCCACTGGCGAGTTCTCGATGCACTTGGCTCTCGCTCGTGCGCGCCCCGATCGCTCCCCAGCACACCAGATCGGCGATGAACTGCGGACTGATCGGATCGAGGAACTCGGTGGCGGGTGCAAGCCCGAGTGCCAAGACATCGAGCAAGAACTCGCGGGTGATGCGCAACCCACGATTGATCGCGAAGCTGCCGTCCAAATCTGGATCGTTGATCAGCCCTTTCCAGCCAACGGTGGTTCGCGGTTTCTCGAAGTAGGTCCGCATCACGATCAACAGGTCGTCCGCCAAGCGGTCGACCTGGCGCTTCAGGCGCCCAGCGTACTCGAGGGCGGCCTTGGGGTCGTGGATCGAGCATGGGCCAACCACGACGAGAAGCCGGTCATCTTTGCCCGTCACCACGTCGGCAACGGCTGCTCTCGCTTCCGCCAGGAACGTCGCCTCATCGGCGCCAAGCGGGAGCTCCTCCATCAGGATCGCCGGAGGCAACAGCGGGCGGAGGCGGTTGATGCGAACGTCGTCGGTCAGGCTATGCATGGTCCGGAGTTGTGCCACACCGCGGCATGACTAGCACCCGAGTCGCACCCAAGCCGCCCACCACAGCGCCGGCAGCGGCGAATTCTTCACGAATTTCAAACACAAAGCCGCGAGCGCATTCACCCGCCGCGGTGATTGACCAGGTGCTTTTCGACCTTCTCCAGCTGACGGCGCAGGGTGGCAATCGTCCTCAGCAGCTTGCGCCTCTCAGCGGCGCTGTAGTTCTCACACAGGTCGAGCCCCTCCATCAGGTCGTGCTTGGAGAGGTAGCTGACCGCCTTGACGATCTCCGGCTTGCGCCGCCGGCTGCTGGCATCCCGGCCTGTTGCGGAACGCAGCGCTTCCACGCTCAAACGCTGTCCCTCCACTTTTTGGATCAGCTGCCGCTGCCGACGAACATTGAGGTGGTTCAGACTCAACAAGTGCCCAACCCTGACGTCGCCCAACGGCGGTTCGAGACCGAGATTGCGACAAGCTTCGTAGGTTTGCACGCACCGGGCCAGGGTCGCGAAGCTCGCCTCGGGCAGTATCTCTTGTTGGATGCGGCGCAGGCTCCACAGCTTGCGCGACTTGTGCGTATCTCTGGCACCACCATGAATCGTCTCGACGATCAGTTCTCCGACTGCAAAGCTATCGTCGATGGTGAGCTGAAGGCCCGACTTGCGGATGGCCCTCGGCCAAGGCAACCCCCTGAGCTTGGCCGCGGTCAGCCGCTCGGCCCCGTTCTGACTGCGCGGGGCACTCAGGACAAGTCCGTTGTTGGACGGTTTCGCCTCGTCAGCCACCCGAGATAGCTACCACTGAGACCTTTTCCTGCTTGTTTCTGGTAATCGTCCACTCGAACATCTAGCAACCGGAGCTTGCAGTCCCAGCGCAGGCTGCCGCCAATCCAGTCAGCCATGAGCCATCAACTCGAAAGCGACCTCGGAACCCACTCCTTCGAAGTGCTGAGCGAAACGCCGCTCCAAGTCCAACTGGACGGAACGGTGTACGATGTGGAATTCGTCGAGCGGGGCCCCCTCAGCCTGGTGCTCATCAACGGAACACCCGTGGAGCTGTGCGCTCAGGGGGGGCGCGCGAGCATGGGTAGCCTGTCGGCCAAGCTGGTCGAGACGTTGGGAGAGAGCGCGAGCGGCGTCTCGGGTGCGGAGCGCGTGGTCGCCCCCATGCCGGGCCGTGTGGTTGCGATCAAGTGCCAAGTCGGCGACGCGGTAACTCGAGGCCAACCACTATTGGTACTCGAGGCGATGAAGATGGAAAATGAGCTGCTAGCACCTGCTGCTGGCACCATCTCAGCCGTCTTGAGCAGCCCCGGAGATGCGATCGAAGCCGGCGTTGCCCTGATCGAACTCGACCCACCGGAACCCCAGACCGAAGCCTGAGGCACCGAGCGATGCACAAGCGAATCGAACTAGCTCACAAGCCGACTCCACTGTGGCGAAACGACGCCCTCGACGAGCTCGTGGGTCTTTCGGTGTGGGTCAAGCGCGACGATGCGGATGGCGGCGCCGAAGCAGGCAACAAGCTCAGAAAGCTAGAATACCTGATGGCTGATGCGCTGGCGCGAAACGCGCGAGCGGTCATCACTTGCGGTGCCGTCCAGTCCAACCACGCCCGGGCGACGACTCTCGTGGCGCGGCAGTTGGGACTCCAGAGCGTCGTGCTATTGCGCACCAACGATGCTGAGGCGGAGCCCAACACCGGCAATCTGCGGTTGATGCGGATGTGCGGAGCGCGCGTCGTGTTCATCTCACCCGGCGAGTACGCTCGGCGCGACGAGCTGATGCGGGAAGAGGCCCATCGACTGAGCCGGGCCGGCACCAGCGCCTACGTCATTCCCGAAGGCGGCTCTAACGGCCTCGGCTGCCTGGGCTATGTTGACGCCAGTCGCGAATTGCGCCAGCAGCAGCGACTCGGTTTGTGTCCCGACTCCTTCGACACCGTGGTCTGCGCCTGTGGCTCAGGTGGGACCACCGCCGGGCTCGCCCTGGGTATCGGTACCCACGGTGGTGCGAACAAAGTCGACGCCATGGCCGTCTGTGACGACACGGCCTACTTCGAGGACGTCGTTCGACGCATCGTCGATGAGGCGAGGAGCATTGCGCCCGAGCTCGCCGAGCCCGCCCCGTACACGATTCACGACGCTTACAAGGGTCCCGCCTACGGCGTCATGAGCGCCGAGCAGCGGGAGTTTCTGGAGCGCGTGGCGCAGACTTGCGGCTTGATCGTCGACCCGACCTATTCCGGCAAGGCCTTGTTCGGCCTGAGCCGCATGGCACCCAAGCCCGAGACGGCACTCTTCATCCACACCGGTGGCTTGCCGGGTCTGCTCGCCTGAGCGACGCGGACCGCAGGGCAGCACCGCCCCGCAGAAGTCCGGCCCGGGCGCTCAGTAGGAGACGCGACGCAGCTGACGACGGAACTGCTTCATGCGTTCCAGCGCAGCCTTGGTGCGTTTGGTGTCCGACACCAGGTTGTTCTCTTCCCCCGGATCCTCGACCAAGTCGTACAAACCCATGGGACGCAACTTGCTTGTGATGATCTTCTGCCCATCCTCGGGCTGAATGAACGCCTGCCGCTCTGGCACGAAAGGACCACCCGGCATGTCGATGAAGATGGGCCGCTGCTGAGGGGTGTAGCCTTCGGGCATCAAGACGTCTTTGAGCAAGGACTTGCCACTGAGAAAGTCCTCGTCTTTGCGCGTGGGCGCCTGAAGCCCGTACATCTCGAGCAGCGTAGGAGCTAGGTCGATGAGGCTGCGGCGAACCTCTTGCCGTCGGGGCGCCAACCCTGGAACGTAGACGAGCAGCGGCACACGCACCAGGACGTCCCACAGTTCGAAGCCATGTCGGTTCATGCCGTGTTCGCCGAAGGATTCGCCGTGATCACTGGTAACGATGATGGCCGTACGCTCTGCGAAGGGCGACTTGGCGATCGCATCGAGCACGCGCCCAACGTGGTGATCGGTGAACGCCACCTCACCGTCGTAGCGCGCACGAGCCCCTTCGCCGAAGTCGAACTGCTCGTGGGGAACGTACTCCGCGTGAGGATCGAGGTAGTGAACCCACATGTAGAAGCGCTCGTCGGCGTTCTGCGGGTCCTGAAGCAGACGGATCGCGGCGTCGGATATCTTGTCGCTGTTGACGGTGCGGTCCCCTTCGCCCTGGCGTTCGTCCGGCATCGCCGAAAGATCGAGCACGTCGAAACCTCTGCCCAGCCCTGTGTTCTCTTTGAAGTACCAGTGCCCCTGCACGCTGAGGGTACGAATGCCGGCGGCCCGAATGCGCTCCTGCACCATCTTGTCGATGGGCTCGAAGATGCTGAAGTGGCGCTTGCCCCGGTGCGTCTCGCTGCCGTAGCGCCCGATCAGCGTCGGGCCGAGGCTCTTGGCGGTGTAGGACGCCAGCGAGTAGGCATGGTCGAAGTAGACGGACTTCTTGGCCAGCGCATCGACGTTGGGGGTGATCTTGCGCTCGTAGCCGACGAAGCCGATGTCGTAGCGCAAGGTGTCGATGGTGATGAGCACGACGTTCAGATCCGAAGGCAACGTGCCCTTGGCAGCTTCGCCCGCCTCCGCTTCGGCTTCAGCTTCGGGCTCCGGAGCGAGCGGCGCCGCGTCCTCGCCACTGCAGTCTTCGTCAATCCCGTTGCCGGGTTCGTCGTCGGCAAGTGGGTTGATCTGAGCGTCGGCGTCGTTGCAATCGCCTCCACCGAAGCCGGCGGCGAAGCCGTCCGCGTCTCGGTCGCTCAACATGCGGGCCAAGCGCATCGTGGTCTTGGTCAATCCCGTCGAGCGCTCTGTCGCCAGGGCCAAGCCGGCGTCGTCGAGCCAGCGACTGGCGCCCCAGGTCGTAACGAGACTCAGCAGTGCAAAAGCGAGTGCGACCAGTGATGGGACCCGACGCAGCCAGACCGGCAACTGAAAAGCGCAGACACCCATGAGCGCCAGGTAGGCCACGGGGCGCAGGTCGAGCTCCTCGCGACGCAGAACGCCGAACATCGCGGTTGCTCCCCCGGCGCCACTGGTCGTTCCGACCCGCGCGAGAACGACCACGACGACGGCCAGCGCAACGATGGCTCCGAAGATGAAGCGACTGGGCCGCACCAGTCCCGGCAAACGTTCACCCACCGCACGCGAGAGCCCCCAACACGACGCGACCAGCGTTGCCCACAACAACGCCAGCACTGTCGCCGAAGCCGCGACGCTGGCGGCGGCCCCTGCCGTCAAGGCATCGAGCCCCAGCCGAGCGCCCGACAAGAGCCACAAGCTCAGACCAGGAACCAGCAGCAAGGCGAACGCGGCAAGCCGCTGCCGTTCCGCCGCGGACTTGCCATCTAGAGAAAACACCGCGACGAGTCCAAGTTGGCCGACGCGGCCCAAAGCGACAACCGCGACGAAAGCGGCAACACCGACAAGCAATGCCACCGGCACCACCAGGCCGAGCTGCGTCGCCCATGCCACCAGCCCACCGCCCCCATCTCCAAGGGACGCCGCTTCACTGGTGGCGACGAGCAACGCGCCGGCGACCGCCATGGCGAGGGAGGTCGACAAACGCTGAAACATCGGCACTCGTGGGGCGGAAACGGGCTCCGAAGAGCGCGCTCTGGGATCGGTTGGCGCAGGGGTGCTCATCTTCTCTGGTCGTCGCTGGCGGCCGCCAGCGGATGACTATCATCGTACGCCTTCGTCAGCTGCCCCAAAGACAAATGGGTGTAACGTTGCGTCGTCGACAGACTACTGTGGCCCAGCATTTCTTGTATCGCTCGCAGGTCGGCTCCGCCTTCGAGCATGTGGGTCGCGCAGGAGTGCCGCAGGGCATGCGGATGCAGATCGGCCCGCCCGGTACCCAAGGCACCGTAGCGGTGCACGAGCTTCTGCACGCTTCTGACGCCGAGCCGCTGTCCACGCTGGTTGAGCACGAGGGCTTTGGGATCGACGTGACCCGTCTTGGGGTGACTGAAGCGACTGCGCAGGGGGAGGTAGCCAGCCAACGCCGCGCGCGCAGCCCGGCCAATCGGAACACGCCGTTCCTTGTTGCCCTTGCCGATGATTCGCAGTGTCGCATCTGCCGAGTCGAAGCGGTCGACATCGAGTCCCACGAGTTCACTCACGCGCAAGCCGCAGCCGTAGAGCAACTCGAGGATCAAGATGTCCCGTGATCGAACGTGAGCCGCGAGCGCACTCGCCAAAGGTGCCTCGACGACCTCTCCTGCCGCCTCCGCGCTGAGAAAGGCAGGCAGGCGGGTGCCCAACTTCGGTGACGCCAAGAGCTCCGCTGGGTTCTGAACCAACACTCCCTGCCGCAAGAGGTAGCGACACAACGTACGCACGCAAGCGAGTTTGCGCGCGGTCGACTGGGGGCTGATGCGAGTGGCGAGTTCGCCCAGCCAGGCGCGCAACTGGAGCTTGTTCAGATCACCGATGCTCGCTTCTCGGTCGTGGCGGGTAGTGAGGAACTGTTGAAGCTGCGCCAAATCTCGCTGATAAGCCAGGACGGTATTCGCCGCCAATCGGCGCTCACCTCGCAGGTAGCCGATGAAAGCCGCGACGGCCGAAGACAGGGGCTGACGAGCGTCCACCGACTATCGCCTCACGCTCCCAGAGCCGCGAACACCCACAGAAACAGCCCGCACCCGCCAGCCAACACCCCAAGCGACAGATAGCGCAACTCTCGCCGAGCGATCAGCAGCCAACCCGCAACCAGCAGCAACACGACCGCACCACTGGTGGCGAGCATGAACACCGGCTGCGGTCCGGGGCGGGCTTCGTACTGTCGACGCAAGTCCTCCTGCACCTGAGGTTCCAATTCGCTGGCGCTGGGCAAGAGACGCAACATG
>JBNKZR010000221.1:0-12548 GCA_050301735.1 Polyangiaceae bacterium
CGCGCGGGATACGCCGGCAGCCATCTCCTGATAGCTCACGCTGTTGGCATCCGTGAGCACAAACGTGGCGTCGGGCGTTTCGCGCGCCGCGTCGAAGATCGAAAGGCTCAACCTGCCCCCTCTCGAACATCACCCCAGAGTTCGAGGGCGGGATGGGGAAACAGCCCCATCGCGTGCTGGCGACTGCCGATCGCGAGCGCGAGTTGTCGATAAACCGACGCGGCCAGCGCACCATCGTGGATGTGCGATAGGATCAGGGGCACTCTCCAGAGTGCGGACAGCTGCCACAACTCACGCACCGCCGAAAGTCCGCCGAGGGCCATGGGCTTGACGATGAAAGCCGCGACCTGCCCGGAGCGGCACCAATCTTCGACACTGTGGCGCCTCTCTGCCGAATCGAAGAGCCCAAAGAGAGACTCGTCGAACGCGATCGGAAGCGGCAAGTCCCGCACGGCACCGAGTTCGAAGAGCGGCGCCGGTTCTTCCACGAACTCCGCGTCGCAGTCGGAAAAGCGACGCAGCTTCGCGTCCAGCTCCTCCCCGGCGAAGCTGCCGTTGGCATCGAGACGCAGACTCGTGACACACGCCGGGCGAGCTCGGGCAGCTGCCACTTCCACGCTCAGGTCGAGACCGACTTTGGCCTTGTAGGCACCCGGCTCGGCGTCGCGCCACGGATCTGGCACGCGCAGATCGACGTGTCGACAGCACCTGAGCTCGGGTCTCGGCGCCGTGTGACTCACTGCAAAGAGCGCAAGGATCCAGTCGTGCATCGTCGCGCCGTGCAGCTGACTGGCGAAGTCCAGCGCGGCGCATTCCAGAGCAAACCGTGCACTGGGACACAGCGTGGCCGAGACCGGCGCCAGAGCCTGCAAGACCTCCGCCGCGGTCGTGCATTCGCGCACTGGCTCGAGGCTTTCGACGGAGAGCGCTCTGAGCTCTCGCTCCGCGCTGTCGATGTCGTCGGGAGAGTAGTGGGGTAGGGGTGTCGCTTCTCCCAAGCCGACGGGGCCGTCGCTGGCGCCGAGCCGCAGCAGCAGACTCGAGCGCTCAGTCCACGAGGTGTTGGCGTTGTAGGCCGCCCCCGCCGTCAATCGAAGCTGACCACGTTGGACGTCAAACCAGAGCATCGGCGGCGGGGACCCAGGCCAAGCCGGCACTTGCCAGAGCACCGTAAACCAGCAGCAACTGGGCTGTGCGGGCGAGGGTCGCGTTGAGTGACGCGCCCCGTTCGACGATCAACTGTCGCATCAGCCGTAGCGCCAAAGGCAGCGTGAGGAGCGGCGCCAGCGCCGGCCAGCCCGCGAGACCGCGAGCCACCAAGAGCAGCGGTACGGCGTACGCGATGAATAGCAATGCCGCGTACTCGACGAGCCCAGCGAGTCGCCCGAGTCGCACGATCAACGTGCGTTTGCCGGTTTTGCGATCCGTTTCTTCGTCGCGCACGTTGTTGACGACCAAGATGGCACTTGCCAGTGCCCCCACCGGCACGGACGCCCAAACCGCCAACTCAGGCACGCTGCCGAGATTGACGTACGCGGTCCCGCACACAGCGACAAAACCGAAGAAGAGCATGACGAAGAGCTCGCCCAAACCGTTGTACCCGAGGGGGTAGGGGCCACCCGTATACGCTATCGCGCACACGATCGAGCACAGGCCGATCGCCACGATTACCGGCCCCACCGCCAGCGTCAGGTAAACGCCGACGCCGAGGGCCACGGCGAAGACCAGAGCCATCGCCCGCTTCATTGCCCGAGGACTGATCCAACCTGCCGCGACGGCGCGGGTCGGCCCCACCCGTTCGTCGGTATCCGCACCCTTTTCGTGGTCATAGACGTCGTTGGCCAGGTTGGAACCGATCTGCAGAAGCAACGCTCCCAGCAACGCGGCCAGACTTGGCATCCAACGCACCTCGCCAACTCGTGCAGAGCAGGCGACCCCGACGAGCACCGGTACGACGGCGGCAGGCAACGTCTTGGGGCGGGCGGCGAGAAGCCATGCGGTGAGGGCGCTGGGAGAAGTGCTCATGAGTCGCGGGTCAGTCGAAGAATGCGAGCGACGTCTTCGGGCCGCTCCAGGACGGGATTGTGCCCGCACCGAGGCAGGACGTGAAGTCGCGCGTGCGGCAAGGTGGCACTCATTGCTCGCGCCAGCGCAACAAACTTGTCGTCGAGCCCCCCGACCACCAGCTCGACGACAAGCTCCAGTTCGGCCAGCGCGTCGCGATAGTTCGGCATCTGGGCCAAACCGCACGTCCGGAGCGAGCGCGCCAGCCCTTGGGGCGAGTGGCTCAGGCGTACGGCGCGCTGTCGTGCGCGAGCTTCTTCGGACAGCGCGCGCTGGGAGGCGAAGAGCGGCAACTTCTCCCACTCGGCGATGAAGCGCGCGACGCCTCCCGTCTCGAGCGTAGCGATCTGGAGCGCGTCCGCGGCGGCGCGCTCCAGGCGCTCGCCGTCATGCTGTAAGCCGGGATGTACGCCCATCCAACAAGCCCGCGCGGCAAGGGATGGGTGGCGCACGGCCAAACCCAGCGCTAGCCGCGCCCCCAGCGAGTACCCACCGACGAGCCCACGCTCGAAGCCGTGCTGGCGAGCCCAAGCCGCCAGCTGATCGACGTAGCTCTCGAAGGAGTCATGCTCGTGGTTAGCGTTGGCGGGAGCTGCGACCTCGCGTAGCCCGCGGCCCAGCGTGGCGATGACAGATGGACCTCGGTGCCCGAGCAGACTCGGCAGCCACAGGCGCCACCCCTCGGGAAGCAGCTCGAGCACCCGCTCGTAGCTCGACGGCGCTCCGGTGAAGCCGTGCAGCAGCAAGAGGTCCATACGACGTTAGACGCCGGGCTCCGGGCTCGGTCGGGTCAACTGTTCGTAGAACGTCCGAGCCCCGTGTTCGGCGACGTTTACCTCGACCCAACATGGGGCAGCGTGGTGTCGGGCGATGTCCAGGGCGAGGCGTAATTCGCCGGCACTGCCGACCTGCATCGAGCGAACGCCGAAAGCGTCCGCCGCGCGGGCGATGTCGATCTGGTGGGGAGTCGTCCAAGGCGACAGACTGAGGTCGGGCTCGCCGCTATTCGCGATTGGCAGCTGTTCGAAGATGCGGCCGCCCCCGTTGTTGATGATCACCACCGTCAGTGCACGCTCCAGCTGGGAGACGACCGCGAGCGCGCCGAGGTCGTGCAGAGCGCTGATGTCGCCAATCACGGCCAGGGTTCGGCCCGAGCTCACGGACGCAACGCCCGCCGCGCCCGAGACGAGGCCATCGATACCGTTGGCTCCGCGCTGCGAGACGCAGTGCACGCGGTCCTCTTTGGCGGTGATCACCGTGTCAGCCATTCGCAGCGGCAGGCTGTTGCCCAGCACCAGGGTATCGTCCGCCTTCAGTTGCGCGCCGACCACCGCCAAGGCGTGCCCCTCGTGAAAGGGCGCTTCGCTGGCCAGCGTCGTGGTCACGCGTTGCCACGACTCGGCATTCGCCTGCATCACCGTGCGCAACCATTGCTCGGATGCCTCCGGCAGGCGTTCCCTGAGCGCCCGCGCGACGGCTGCTTGCGGCGCGCGCAGCACCAGCGCTGCGTCGTTGTGCGGATCGGCGAACGCGTGTTGGCTCACCACGACGCGCCGTAAACCCTCGGCACGGCCGAGCGCGGAATGTGCCGCCCCCGAGGTGAAAGGGTCGCCGAAGTGCAGCACGAAGTCGGGCAACGCGTCGAGGTGTCGTGGCTGACGAGAACTCAGATCGAAGGCATCCCACATCATCGAAGCGCCTACGTGCGGACCGAAACGCAAGCCGCTCGAGGCCTCCGCCAGCACCGGCCAACCCGACGTCGTGCACAGCTCGCGGTACGCTGCCAGCCGTGCGTCGTGTCCCGGTGAGCTGGGGCCAAACGACAGCACTGGGCGCCGCGCGCTGCGGGCGAATGAAAGGATCTCGGCGATGGTTGCCTCTTCGTCCGCCAAGGCGAGCTCGGGGGAGCTGCAACGAACCAGCTGCTGCAAGACGTCGGAAGCCGCTTGCTCGAGTGCCAGCTGTTGCGCCGTACTGGCCGCGAGCGGCTCCAGCGGCTTGTCTGCGGGGAAGTTGAGATGCACTGGTCCCGGCTCGGGACCTCGGGACAGAGCAACGGCTTGAACGGCCTTGCGCCCCAACGCCTGCAAGGCGCCGCGCTCAGGCCGCGGATCTCCGAGCTCGAAGAAGGCGCGCACTTTGCGGCCGAAGAGCTCCGTTTGGTCGATGGTCTGCGCCGAACGATTTGCCTGCAGACGCCGCGGGCGGTCGGCACTGAGCACCAGCAGGGGCGTCCGGGTTTCGTCCGCCTCGACCACGGCCGGAAAGTAGTGCGCCGGTGCACTGCCTGAGGTGCACACCAAGAGCGTCGGCTCAGCGCTGACCTTGGCCTGGGCCAAGGCGAAGAAGCCCGCACTGCGCTCGTCGATGATGGTCCACGTCTGAAGGCGCGGTTCACGCAGGACGGCAGCGACCAGTGGTGTGGAGCGGGAACCGGGACTGAGCACGACCCGGCGGATGCCGGCGGCGTGCAGGCTCCCGATCAACACGCGCGCCCATTGAGTCAGCAAGTTGTCAGGCGCAGTGTCCATCTCGCCGCCTCCGCCCGTCTTACGGCTTGATGTCTGCCCTGAGCGCACCCGAGAGGGCCCGCAGCTTGAGCTCCGTTTCCTGATACTCACTGTTGGGTACCGAGCCCCGCACGATGCCGGCACCAGCGTAGAGCTGAGCGGTGCGCCCCCGGATCAATCCAGTACGCAGTGCGACGGAGAACTCGCCGTCGCCGGCGGCGTCGAACCAGCCGATGGGTCCGGCGTACCAGCCGCGCTCCAGATGCTCGTGCTCGGTGATCCAATCGAGGGCGGCGCGCGTCGGCACGCCGCCTACCGCTGGCGTGGGGTGTAGCGCCTCGACAAGGTCGAGCACGTGCCGAGGTCCTCGCAGCTCACCGACGATGGGCGTCTGCAGGTGGAAGAGATGCCGCAGTTCGCGCAACTGTGGCCCGGGTGGATGCTCCAGTCGCCGGCAGTAGTCGCGCAGGGCAGCCACCACGGCGGCCAGAACGGGCTGGTGCTCCGCGTGCTCTTTGGGGCTTCGCAGGAGTTCTTCGGCAAACGTGTCGCTGTTCTTGCGGAACGTGCCCGCCAGTGCCTCGGAGGCCACGCGCAGCCCGAACTTGCGCACCAGGCGCTCCGGTGTCGCGCCGACGAAGGCATGATCCCCGCCACGGAAAGCAAAGCGCGCCGCGGTCGGGTAGTTCACCGTCAGCGCCGCTAGCGTGCGGCTCAGCGACAGGGGCTGCGCGAAGTGAAGGGTCGCTCGACGCGCCAGCACGACCTTGTCGAAGCGACCAGCGCTGATTTCGACCAGGGCGGCACTGACCAGCTGCTTCCACTCTTCGGCGTCGCAGGACTCGACTTGCGTTGGGCGGAGCTCGCTCTGGGTCATCGGCTCCGCCAGCGATAGCTCGGCGAGTGCCGAGAGCTCCTGCTGCAGGACCGTAACCGCTTCGCGCACGGCGTTCAGCGCCCCGCGGCGTTTTTCTGGAACCCACACACCGAAGCGCGCCCAATCACCGCGACGTGCGTACAGCACCTTGGGCAGCACGAATTGGGCGTCGTCGAACTCGCCCCAGGGCTCGGGGTGATTGCTCGAGCTCTGGAAGGCGCCACCACCGAACACGCGAGGCAAGAGCGTGCGGTCCTCGTGGCCGCCACTCGGCGCGAGCTGGCCCAAGTAGGCGTCCACTTCGCGGCGCAAGGTCGCCATGCGCTGGGGCCCTCGCGCCGCAAAACGGCGTGCGACGCCGAAGCCAGCGCAGTACTCCAAGCCCTCCGCCTCGGGGGAGCTGCCTTCGGGCACGTCCTGTCGCGGTGCCCACATCCAAGAGGATTGGGCGTGCGCCATCAACGCCTCAACGGGCATGAGCGGGGCCTCCAACGTCAACCAACCGCCATCTTGGGATACGACGGCGGACGGTTCGGCTTCGAAACTCAGCGGCGCCTGGGTCACACCACCCCCACGTAGAGATGACACACCCCGAAGGAGAGCGGCGTCGCAACCACCGGCGACATCCCGGCGCCAGTCATCATCGCAGCAAACTCGTCGGCGGAAGGGAAGGCGGCGATGCTTTGCGGCAGGTAGCGATACTCTCGGCTGCCGGACAACAGCCCACCCAAGAACGGCACCACACGGTGCATGTGAAAGCGCGCCAGCGAGGACATCAGCCCAGACTTCGGCTCAGACAGCTCCAAGATCGCGATGCGCCCGCCAGGACGCGTCACCCGCACCATTTCGGCGAGTGCCTGGGCGCGGTCCGGAACGTTGCGGATCCCGAACGCCATCGTCACGCCATCGAAGGCGTCGTTCGGTAGGTCGAGCGCCTGGGCATCCCCCAGGCGAAGCGAAATGCGAGCGGAAAGCCCCAGGCCCTCGACCTTACGCCTTCCGACGTCCATCATGCCGGCGGAAGGATCGATCCCAACAACCTCACAGCTGGGGTGGGTCTTGGCCGTCAAGATTGCCAGGTCGGCAGTCCCTGTTGCCAGATCCAACACGCGCCCAGTGTCTGCGAGCTGCACTGCGGCGACCGTGCGCCGACGCCAACTCTGGTCGATGCCCAGACTGATCAGGCGATTGAGCAGGTCGTAGCGCTCGGCGATGCCGTCGAACATTGCGCCGGACCCTGCTTGGGACAGCTCTTTGGTATTCGGAATCGAGTGACTCATGAAGCAGCGGGTAAGCGCCGACTGAGCGCGTCGTCCCGAGGGTTCTGTGCGTTCGTAGGCCCCAGCGATCCGGCCGTCAAGCAGCCATTTCAGCGCGCTTTGGCGGTCCGCCGGTCCAGGACCGAATAGTGGTAGCGCAACTGTGCGTTGCCGTATCGGTGCTGGCGGCCAACGGGGCAAGCATCGCGCACGGCGATCCAGTGATGCGAGATGGGTTCCGGTCCCCCCCGAGGAGCGGCGAGAGCCCGCTCCAGGGCCGGAACGCAAGGCGCACGGCAGCCAGCGCAAGGTGCCCGCTGCAGTGCAGGCTCGGTGGTCGTCTCGAGCGGAAGCACCACCACCGCACGCAGCGCAATCCAGGGGCCGTACTCTGGGTGCACGCTCAGGTGGCTCGAGGACAGCGCGGCCAGTCCTGACAAAGCAGCGAGACGCTGGATCGGGACCGCACCTCGCACCGCTGACCCCTCGCCGTCGCTGGCTGCCGATGGGTAGTCCGTTCGGTGGGAGTAGAAGATGCGGTGTTCCTGCGGCAGCCCGCTGCTCGTCAGCGCCCCGGCGACCGCGAGCGGCAACTGCTCACTGACGTACTCGTCGATGGGATTTTGGCCCAACACGGAGTTTGGAAAGTCCGTCGGGTTCGCTTGCTGAATGCGCTCCGCGACGTGCGACCAGAGGGCGCGCGTGTTGCCCACGACGGCGCCGAGTGGGGCCTCGAAACCAGTGAGTGACAGCGGGAAGGTGACGCCCTGCTCGCGCAGCGCTGCCTGGTCGAGGCGCAGCCCGGCGCACAAGTCGAAGCCCAGCGACGCCAGTCTCCCGCGCAACACGTCGAGTAGACGCGACTGCAATTGCGGATCTCGCGGCGAGCTCATGATTCGCTGCGCTGCACGCTGGCGGCTTTCGATGCGCTGCGCCGCGCCTTGCTTGCGCCCCCGCGATTGCTGGCTTTCTTCTTCGTGCCGGAGCGCGAGCTTCGAGCCTTTTTCTTGCCGGACTTCTTGGCGTCTTCGGGCGGCATGACCAGGCGCGCGGCGGCGGCGGCGGCAGCCTTCTGGGCTTTCTCCGTCTCGCCACGCATCTCCAGCAAGAAGCGGCTGACGATGGTCGGGCGTGGCTTGCCCCACTTCATGCGTTGCTTGGCCAGCGACAGGGTCAGGTGGTCTTGGGCGCGGGTCACGCCCACGTAGGCGAGACGCCGCTCTTCGGCGATCGCCTTGCCGCCATCGAGCAGCGAGCGCTGGTGCGGAAGCAGGCCTTCTTCCATGCCCACCAGGTACACGCGTGGAAACTCCAGCCCCTTGGCGCTGTGCAAGGTCATCAGCGTGACGGCATGCTCCGTGCGCTTGTCCTTGTCGTCGCGCTGATCTTCACGGCCAGAGAGTGCCGACTCTTCCAGGAAGCCCGCGAGACTCGGCTCTTCTGCACGTTCTTGATAGATGCCCACCGCATTCATCAACTCCTCGACGGAATTCCAGCGCGCCTCTACGTCGCTCGGGGTCTTGTACAAGCGCTCCAGTTCTCGTTGGTATCCGATCTCACCGACGAGACGCCGCGCGACGTCGACCAGAGCGTTTTCGTCGAGGGACTTGTGGGTTTGGCGAATCATCTCCACGAAGGCGGCGATCCGCTCGGACGTGGCGTGGGGCACGTCGGGATGGTGCACGGCCTCGGGCAGTACCTCCCACAGCGGCACGCCGCGCTCGACCGCGACGCTCATCAACGTCTGCACGCTGGCATCGCCGATGCCACGCGCTGGCGTGTTGATGATGCGCAGCAACGCCACTTCGTCCGCCGGGTGAGCGAGCACCTTGAGGTAGGACATGATGTCGCGCACCTCTTTGCGGTCGTAGAAAGACATGCCCCCGACAAGCACGTAGGGGATCTGATTGCGGCGCAGCTCTTGTTCGAAGAGGCGCGGCTGCTCGTTGGTACGAAACAGAATCGCGATGTCACTGGGCTTGACGCGTAGACTCGACTCGGTGCGCACCAGGCCTGCGATCTCTTGCACGACGGCCTCGGCTTCCTTGACCTCGTCGTCGAAACGGCAGAAGCGCGGCGGCTCGCCCGCCTTGCGAGCAGCACGGAGCACTTTCGGGTGACGCTCGTTGTTGTGAGCGATCAGCGTGTTGGCGAGTTGGAGAATCGCATCGCGCGAACGGTAGTTGTCCTCCAGATAGACGACCGTGGCGTCCGGCCAATCACGGGTGAAGTTGAGGATGTGCTCCACCTCGGCACCGCGCCAGCCGTAGATGCTCTGATCGTCGTCTCCCACCACACACAGGTTGCGGTGCTGCCCCGCGAGCTCCTTGACGATGCGATACTGAAGCGCGTTCGTGTCTTGGTATTCGTCGATCAGCAAGTGGTCGAAGCGTGAGGCCTCGGCGAAGCGTACGTCCGGGTGCTCCGCGAAGAGCTGCTCGGTGCAAAGCAACAGGTCGTCGAAGTCGAGGGCGCCGCAGGCCTTGAGCTGCGCCTGATAGCGAGCGTAGGCACGCGCGGCCAGCAGTTGCTTGTCGTCCTGGGCGACTTGCTCGGCCGCATCGGGCCGCAGCCCTTGCGACTTCCACGACGAGATCTGCGACATCAAGTCGCCGGGCCTGAGCTTTTCGTGACTGACACGAATGTCCCTCAAAGCGCTTCGTGCGAGAGACTCCTGATCGCCACTGTCGTAGATCGGAAACCCTTTGGGGTAGCCCAGACGATCGATGTGCCGCCGCAAGATGCGCACGCACAAGGAGTGAAATGTGGATATCTCGGGCGCCTCCTTGCTGCGCCGACGCTTGCCCAACAACTCCTTGGCGCGCTGCTTCATCTCCTTCGCGGCCTTGTTGGTGAAGGTGACCGCCAAGATGCGCGATGGCTTGATGCCGCTCCTGATCAGCTCCGCAATGCGAAACGTGATCACGCGCGTCTTGCCCGAGCCTGCACCCGCCAACACGAGCAGAGGACC
The DNA here is from genome assembly GCA_050301735.1 of Polyangiaceae bacterium. Classification (GTDB taxonomy): domain Bacteria; phylum Myxococcota_A; class Polyangia; order Polyangiales; family Polyangiaceae; genus SZUA-265. Next base: position 9,682 of record JBNKZR010000221.1, read on the forward strand.
GGAACGCGTGTGAACCGCTTTTCGTTGATGGGGATTGAGATCGGGCATGGTCGAATTCGTGCCGCGCTCGGCAGGCGAGGCGGCACTCTACGCGATGGGCTCCCGCTTCGGGAAACGTCACGTCGGGTTTTGGTGACCAGGTTGGCCGCGCGGCGTGCGCCAGTTCGGAGCAGCGCGGATCTTCGCGCGGCACTCGCGCCGAAGTCGGCTCTGCGCCGAGCCGTTCGTCAGCGTTTCAGTCCGAAATGGAAAACGGGCTTTCGACGAAGCGCTTCTTCGCTTTGTCGTAGATGAAGAGTTTGTGCGCCGTCACCTCGCCCTCGTCGACGGCCGTCACCAAGTAGGCCAGATCGTAAGCAGGATCGCCCCTGCCGCCGTTCGTCATGCTCGCCGCGTCCTCTTCGCTGAAATACGCACCACAATCGAGGTGCGAGTGAAAGAAGACCTTGACCGGGCGTCCCTCTTCGTTGCCCTTGGCGATGGCTTTCTCGAACTTCAAGGAATTGATCTTGAAGTACTCGCGCCCGGTGCGTGGGTGGCCCTCGGGATCGATCTGATGGTACTTGTTGGCGAGGTTTTCGAGCTCCACGGCCTCGTCACACAGCTGGGCGTTCTGTTCCGGCCCAACCAGGAATCCGCAGGCTTCTTCCTCGCGCTCGTAGGCATTTCGCGCCGCCTGCTCCACGACTTTCAGCGCGCTCTCGTTGATTTGAAGGTTGCCTTCGATCCATTGGCTCATGCTTCATCTCCTGTTTGGGTCGGCCCACGGCTGGACCTCGAGCCCTGCGACGGTGCGCCGACGAACGACGGCTACCAGACGTACTTCTTCTCCCACTTCATGGGGGCGAAGTAGCGGTCGCTCCGGTCGCAAGCAATCGTGACCACGCATCCGCCGCCGCGTTCGCGATGCAGCTTCTCCGCGAGGTGCACCGCCGCCCAAACGTTCGCGCCTGACGAATGCCCGACGAACAATCCTTCTTCGGCGGCCAAGCGCTCGGTCATGTCCCAGCCATCTTCCGTCTGCACCGGCAGGATCTCGTCGGGCACGTTGGGGTCGTAGATGTTCGGTACGATGCTCGACGCCATGTGCTTGAGCCCCTCGAGGCCGTGCAGCGCCTCCGCTGGCTCCGCGGCCACGCAGACGATCTCTCGGTGATGCTCCCGTAGGCGGCGGGTCGTGCCCATGCATGTGCCGCTCGTCCCGAGGCCCGTGACGAAGTGCGTGATGCGATCACCGAGCGCGGCCAGTATCTCCGCGCCCGTGCCGTGGTAGTGGGCGAGGGGATTGTTCGGGTTCGAGTACTGGTCTGGGTAGTAGTACTTGTCGGGGTTCTCTTCGACGAGTTTGCGCACCATGCGAATGGCGCCATCCGAGCCCTCCATCGGGCTGCTGAAGATGAGCTCGGTGCCGAACGACTTGGTGATGTCCTTGCGCGCCTTGCTGACGTTTCCTGGCATGACGAGTGCGACTTTGACGCCCATCGCCGCGCCAATCCACGAGTAGGCGACGCCGGTGTTGCCACTGGTGGCGTCGATCAGCGTCTTGTCGGACGAGAGCTCTCCGCTCTGCAAGGCCTGCTGCACCATGCGTAGCCCGGGTCGGTCCTTGACGGAGCCTCCCGGGTTGGCGAATTCGAGTTTGACGTAGACCTCGACGCTCGGCGCAGTACTGGCGACCTTCTTCAGGCGAATCATCGGGGTGTTGCCCACGCCGTCGATCATCGAGTGCCAGCGGCGGGAACGCACGAGTCGAGGTGTCACGTCTTGTCTCCTGTCCTTGCAGAGCAGTTAGAGCAGTGGCTTCATGTGCGCGACTCACCCAACGACAGGCACGCCCGCAAGGAGTTCATGGCACGGTGGCAGCCCTCGCCGTGAGCACGGGCCACCGAAAAACGAAAGCTGGACGCGTGGGGAAACACCGGCACTGGCTGATCGTCGGCCAGCGTCACTTCGGCCACACCCGCTCGCCTCAAGTAAGCGGCCGCGACCTCGCCGGCACGGTCCGCGGGACCCACCACACGAAGCGCGGCAATGCGCTGCTGACCTTCCGCCCCCACTTCCGGCAACTGACGCTGCCGAGTGAAGCGGTCCTCGAAGGGGAGCAATCAGCCCCCTGCGATGGCCGGCACGATGCTCAGCTCGTCGCCATCTTTGAGCTCGGTATCCAAGCCGTCGAGGAAGCGGATGTCCTCGTCCCCCAGGTAGACGTTGACGAAACGACGAACGCCCTTGTCGTCAGCGATGCGCTCCTTGATGCCGGGGTACTTGGCTTCGAGGTTTTCGATCAGTTCTTTGACGTTGGTGCCCGCAACCTGGACGGCTTCTTCGCCGCCAGTGAGGGTACGCAGGGGAGTGGGAATGCGAACGGTTACGTTCATGGGGTTCTCCTTGTGGGGGCCACAATGGGCCAGAGCACGGTGGGTGTCCAGTCGGTGTGGAGTCGAATTTTCGGGGATGAGTCGCCGCTAGGCGGCGCAAACCTGACCTGTGTAGCGTCGTTCTTCGACTTCGAAAATGGTGCGTTGCTCGCCGCAGGTCGGGCAGCTGTTGCGAGCCCGCACCGGGATCTCTCGCAGGTCGTCTCGCTTGGAGTCGTACTGCGCCAGCGTGCCGAAACACGGCTCGCCCAAACATACGCCCAGCGCCAGATCGGCCATCAACGCACCCACGAACCCGACGACCGGTCCCATCACGCCCGCGCTACTGCAATTCTGAGCGGGACCTTCGGGAATGTCTTCGAACAGCGCAAGCATCTCTGCTTCACTGCGCAGGTATTGCTGATCGCTGTACCGTTTGGGACGACGCTTGTCATCCAGGGTGTAGCCGTCATGGATACAGACCCGGATTTCATGGGCATCAAAGCCGGC
>JBNKZR010000222.1:0-12519 GCA_050301735.1 Polyangiaceae bacterium
CAGAACGCGAGCGCATTCGCGCCGAAGGCCCGAGCGTGCGCGTCCGGCGTCCGGACTGACGACGCCCCGAGCCGCCGGACTGCCGCTGCAGCACCCGTGGGCCGGCCGCGAAGCGGCTCGCCCGTTCCCAACCCTCAGTAGCAAGAGAGCCTCATGTACCAGTACGATTCTTACGACAAGACGCTCGTTCACCAACGTGCCAAGCAATTCGGCGGTCAGGTGGAGCGGCGCCTATCCGGCGAGACGACAGAGCTCGAGTTCAAGCCGCTGCGCTTGCAGAACGGCCTCTACATGCAGCTGCACGCGTATATGCTGCGCGTCGCCATCCCTTATGGGTTGCTGAGCAGCAAGCAGATGCGTTGTCTGGCGCACATCGCCCGCACCTACGACCGCGGCTACGGTCACTTCACGACCCGCCAGAACATCCAATACAACTGGCCCAAGCTCGGCGATGTACCCAAACTGCTCGAAGAACTCGCTGCCGTCGAAATGCAGGCCATCCAGACCAGCGGCAACTGCATTCGCAACACGACCAGTGATCCGTTCGCCGGCGTGGCTCCCGACGAGCTCGAAGATCCGCGCCCTTACTGCGAACTGATCCGCCAGTGGTCGACACTGCACCCGGAGTTCGCGTTCCTGCCGCGCAAGTTCAAGATCGCCGTCACCGGCACGCCCGACCACGACCGTGCGGCCATTCGCTATCACGACATCGGCGTACGCATCGTCAAAAACGATGCCGGCGAAACTGGCTTTCAGATTTGGGTCGGTGGCGGTCTCGGGAGAACACCGTTCATCGCCTCCGTCGTTCGCGAGTTTCTGCCCTACGAGCACTTGCTGAGCTACTTGGAATCGATTCTTCGCGTCTACAACCTGCACGGCCGCCGCGACAACAAGTACAAGGCGCGCATCAAGATCCTCGTGAGCGAGCTCGGCGTCGAGAAGTTCACCGAAGAGGTCGAAGCCGAATGGCAGCACGTTCGCGAAAGCGCCATGAAGCTCACGCGCGAGGAAATCGACCGCGTGCGCCAGGCGTTCACCCCCCCGGCGTACGAGGACCTGCCGGACGAAGACCTCAAACTCCAGGGGCAGCAACTGTCGGCGGATCGTCGCTACGCCCAGTGGCTCAAGAACAACGTCCGGCCTCACAAGCAGAAGGGCTACGGCATCGTGGTCTTGTCGTTGAAGGCCAAGGACACCCCCCCGGGTGACGTCAGCGACACCCAGATGGACGCCATCGCCGACCTGTCCGACCAGTACAGCCTGGGGCACATCGTCGTCACGCACCAACAGAACCTCGTCTTTCCCGACGTGCGGCAGAAGGACCTGCCGGAGCTCTATCAGCGGCTCTGTGCCCTGGACATGGCGACGCCGAACTTCGAACGCGTCACCGATGCCATTTGCTGCCCTGGGCTCGACTACTGCGCCCTGGCGAACGCGCGTTCGATCCCGGTAGCGCTGCAAATCGCCGAGCGCTTCGAGAACGTCGACTACCAGGACGACATTGGGCCGTGCAGCGTCAAGATATCCGGTTGCATCAACGCCTGTGGGCATCATCACGTCGGCAACATCGGGATCCTGGGCATCGACAAGCACGGACACGAGGCCTACCAGTTGATGTTGGGCGGTTGTGAAAGCGACTCCGCTTCATTGGGCAAGGTGATCGGGCCAGCATTCTCCCAAGACGAAGTCGTCGACGCGTTGGAGAAAGTCCTGCGAAAGTACCTCGACGTGCGCGAGTCGGAGGAGGAAACGTTCCTCGCCTGCTTCCGTCGCGTCGGCATGCAACCCTTCAAAGAGGCCGCATATGCGAGTGATCAAGGATAAACGAGTCATCGAAGACGATTGGCGGCTGCTGAAGGAAAGCGCCACCATTCCCGATAGCGGTGACGTCATCGTCAGCGTCGAGCGCTGGAACCAAGAGCGCGAACTGCTGGCGCGGCGCACTGGCAAGACCGGCGTCGTGCTGCACAGTGACGGCGATCCCGCTGACATCACCCATCGCGACGAGCTGCCCTTGATCGCGATCGATTTTCCGAAATTTGCAGACGGCCGGGGCTACTCCCACGCACGGCTGTTGCGGGAGCGCTACGGCTACCAAGGTGAGCTACGGGCGGTCGGAAACGTGCTGCGCGACCAACTGTTCTACATGCTGCGCTGCGGGATCGACTCGTTCGCGCTGCAGCAGGGCAAGGACATCGAGGGCGCACTGGCGGCTTTCGACGAGTTCAGCGTCACCTACCAAGCCGCCGTCGACGAAAAACGCCCCTTGTATCGCCGCGTCGACAGAAGCTGACCCACGTGTGGCTCCAGCGTCGGTGCTGGAGCTACATCTGTCGCTTCGCGAGTGGTCACGTTCCACGCCCAAGCGCGAGGGGGCGCTCGGCGAATGCGAGCGTCTTACTGAAGCGCGTGACGTGGCTCGCGCTGCACGCTGCGTCGATCCGAGCTAAGCTGCGCCTGCATGCTGACGTTCAGTGAAGATGGGGCGACGGCCGATCGCCAGATGCGAGCGGTCATCTTTTACCTAACGACGTTCGGATACATCGACGGGGAGTTCGACAACGCCGAAAAGGAGTTCGTACGCAAGTACATCCAACGTCTCGTTGCCGCCCGCGTTGCCAGCGCCGTCGACGAGTCCGAAGCCGAACTGCGTAAGGAGCTGGAGACGAAGTACACGAGCCACTTCCACGAGGTGTTCGAAGGCATCGACGCGGAGGTGCGGGACTTGTTCACCGAGGCAGTCGCCGAAGGCGAAAACCACAACGCCTTCGTGCATTCCCAGCTCAAGCTCCGCTGTTTCGAGATATTCAAGTCCTTTGACGAAGCCAATCAGAACTTGTTGATGGACAGCATCGACGAGCTCATCAAGGCTGATGGTGAAGTTCACCCCGCGGAGGTACAGTTCCGCAACGAGCTGCTCGAGCTACTGGAAGACGATCTCGGGGTCGAGCTGCTCGACGACGAAGAGACCGCACGCGATCGCGTCGCCGTTCGTGAGCACGCGGAGTTGGCACCCGCCGGGCGCGACGCGCCGTTCTTAGAGAATTTCGAAACTCATTACTCCGCCGATCAAGCCAAACTGAAGCAACAGTTGGAGCAAGATCGTCAGCTGATCGAGCTGGTGTGCAAGACTCTCGAAGAGATGCGCTTCGCCGGTGCGGGCAAGTTGGGACGCGCCAAGACGGTCGCCGAGTTTGCCGGACAGGACCCATTCCTCGACACCCACGTGCACGTGTTCCCGGCCAAGCCTGGCGTCGAATACGAGATCACCGTCGTGGGGGACTTGCACGGTTGCTACAGTTGCCTCAAGGCCGTGCTAAGCCAGACGCACTTCTTGGACAAGGTGGCTGCTTACAAGAAGAACCCCGACAAGACGCCCTACCCCATGCTGGTGCTCTTGGGCGATTACATCGACCGCGGCATCTTCAGCTACCACGGGGTCTTGCGCGCCGCGATGCAGCTCTTCGTCAAGGAGCCGCAGCACGTGTTCATGTTGCGCGGCAACCACGAGTACTACTTCGAGTACAAGGGGCAGGTCTACGGGGGCGTGAAGCCGGCCGAAGCCATCAACACGCTCAAGCCGCACGTGCCCAGCCAAGAGGTGTTTCAGCAGTACATGATGATGTTCGACATGTTGCCGAACATGCTGCTGTTCGATCAGTTCATGTTCGTGCATGGCGGGATCCCACGCGACCGCCTGCTCAAAGAGCGCTACGACGATCTGTCGAGCTTGAACGACGACGACATTCGCTTTCAGATGATGTGGAGCGACCCGAGCAGTGCCGACGTGATCCCGGCGGTGCTCCAGGAGCAGAGCTCGCGCTTCCCCTTCGGGCGGCTGCAGTGTCAGGCGTTTCTACAGCGCATTGGCTGCCACACGCTCATCCGGGGCCACGAGAAGGTCAACGAGGGCTTCCGCCGGGTCTACGACGACGACAACCAACTCCTGATTTCGCTCTTTTCGGCGGGCGGGGCGAACAACGAGGATTTGCCGCCGGAGAGCAGTTACCGGAGCGTGACCCCCAAAGCCATGACGCTTCGAGTCAAGGACGGCCGCTCCGAGATCGTGCCCTGGAAGATCGAGTACGAAGCCTTCAACTCACCAAAACGTAACGCGTTTTTCAGGGAACAGGCACAGATCCCGCACCGCACGGATTGAGGCGATTCGAGCTTCGCTGGGGCCCTCCGGCGCGCCGCTTCGTCTGAACGAACCAACATCGTACTCTTGCGGCGCTGGACCTTGCTGTCCGCGGCTGCATAGTCAGATTCATGCCGTCGGCGCTGCACCCAAGCGAAGCCCACGCCCTGAGTCGAACCAGAGGTGAGTTGGTGCGCGTTGGCCTCCGTGGGAAGCGTGATGTCGCGTAAGTGGCGGCTCTGGTCCACCCTGTCAGGCTCTGTCCTGCTGCACGGTGCGGTGCTGTGCTTGGTCTTCGTCGCCCGTCCCCGCGCCGAGCGTGATGCCGACGCAACGCTGGAGACGGGCAGTCCGTTTGGAGGCAGTCAGGCCTTGGAGTCGCAGACCCCGGTGATGCTGAACGCCGCGGCCGCAGAGCTACCCGCGGCCATTGCCGTCGAGTTGGATGGCACCCCCGTGCGCGACTCGCCGCCACCGGAAACCGTAGAACCCACGCGTTCGAAAGGAGCGGACTCGCCGCCCGACACCGCGCCTGACAGCGCCGAGGTCAACAAGCTGCTGGCCGAGCCTGCCACACCAACCCGCCTGCCCACCCCGACCCCGCAAGCGTCGAAGCCCAGCGTTCGCCCGCTGACGCCCGCTCCGACCGTGAACCGCACGGAGAGCCAGCCCAAGGCCGAGGAGTACGCCGAGGGGGAGGACTGGCTGCGGCTCGAGGACCAGGCGGACCACCAAGACTCGGCGGCAAAGCCAGCGGGACCGAAATTGGACGCGAAGCCGCAAACCCCAACGACCGATCAACCGTCGCCAGCAGTGGATCCCCTGGTCGCGCGCCTGCTCGCCGCAGAGGCCAGGAAGGCACGCGAGCGCCGCAACCTGGCGACTCAGACGACCGCTCGGCGGCCTGCCCCAGCACCACCCTCGCCACTCGTGGTCGAAGCGACCACCGCAGACGCTTCGGACCCCGGTATCACGGATCTGCCCGTCGGACTTGCGCGCTGGCTTTCCGACGTCGCGTATTCTGCGCCGGAGTGGGACCAGATCGAGCTGGGCGACATGCGGCTTCGGGTGCGGGTGGCTCTACAGGATGGTCGCGTTCGACGGACCGAGCTGCTCGGGCGTGTGTCCAAGCCGCTGCGTCGAGCCATCGAGGCGGCTTTCTTCCATCTCCGTCGCCGCCAATTTCCTGGAGGCACGGTGCACGCGCCCGATGCTGAGCTCGAACTCGAGATCGTAATGCGGGTCACTCAGCTTTCCGCCAAGAATGCTCCGCGGGGAGCCCAGACGGTGCAGCATCTGACCACGGCTTCGGGGCGCTACCTACCTAGCTTCCGTGTGTTGCGTCCGTCGTTGCGCGAGATCGTCGCGGAAATCTCGATCCGTCGCTGATCGGAGCCCGAAGCCGAAGGGGCGTTGCGAGCGACGGCACCGACAAGTAGTGTCCCGGCTCCTCATGATTCGACCCCCGTTTTGGCTGATTTTTCTCGCCCTGGGCTGCCGCCCCGCTGGATACAAGCCGAGTCCCCTGCCCCCTGAGCCCCGGCTCGGCGATCGCGAGGCGGCGGCAGAAGCAGCTGAGCCAGTGCCCGTTGCCGAGGATGAGGCCTTCGTGCATCAAGCTCTCTTTGGCCAAGACTCCGCGCCCAGCTCCGTCATGCGCCCGCCAGGCAACGCGGAAATCTCCCAGAGCGGACTCGCCAGCGTCATGTTGCGCGCGGGAACGGGGCAGCGGACCCCACGCGAGGAGGACACGGTGGTCGTGCACTTCGTCGGTTGGGACGACGAAGGCAACAAGTTCGACAGCTCGCTGGCCCGCGGCAAGCCAGACCGCATGCGCATGCAACAGATCGAGCCGGGCTGGCGCGAGGGCCTCTCGCAGATGGTGGTGGGGGAGAAACGCCGCTTGTGGATCCCCGAGCGCTTGGCTTTCGGTCCGGTGCCGACGCCCGGACGCCCCGCTGGTGACGTCGTGATCGACGTGGAACTGCTCGAGATCATCGAGCCGCCGAAGGCGCCTGAGGTGCCCTCCGATCTGACCCAACCTCCCGAAGACGCCTTGGTTACGGCCTCCGGGCTTCGCTCGAAGGTCCTCACGCCGGGCACTGGCAAGCGCAGGCCCGAGCGGACCGACCGCGTGCTGGTGCACTACTCCGGTTGGACTCAGGACGGGCAGCTTTTTGACAGCTCCATCATGCGTGGCGAGCCGACCGCCTTCGGCGTCGACGAGGTGATCCCGGGCTGGACGGAAGCCTTGCAGTTGATGGTCGAGGGAGAGAAGCGGCGCGTTTGGATCCCGGCCAACCTGGCGTACGGCGAGCAGCCCAAGCAACCAGGCGCGCCCGCCGGGCCCCTCGTCTTCGACGTGGAGCTGCTCGAAATCCAGCACTGAGGGGCTTGGGGATGGAGCGCACGAAGTTTCTACTCGTCGGTGGTGGCATCACCAACCTGGCCTTTGCCGCCGCACTCCAGGACGACGACCTCATCCTGTGTGAAGCCGAGAACGAACTCGGGGGCTACTGCCGCACGGTCAAGAAGGACGGCTTCGTCTGGGATTACTCCGGGCACTTCTTCCACTTCAGGCATGCGGACATCGAGCAGTTGCTCGTCTCCCGCATCGGCGCGGACCACGTGCGCACCGTGCAAAAAGACTCGCGCATTCACTGGCACGACCGTTTCATCGACTTTCCGTTTCAGAAGAACATCCACCAGCTGCCACACGAAGACTTCATCGACTGTTTGGCGGGTCTCTTCGAACGGCCCAAGGGCGAACCTGCCTCGTTCGAAGAGATGCTCTTGTCCAAGTTCGGCAAAGGCATCAGCGAACGCTTTCTCGTCCCCTACAACGAGAAACTCTACGCCACCGATCTGTCGAAGCTCGACGTGGACGCGATGGGGCGCTTCTTTCCCCATGCGGACGTCGCCGACATCGTTCGCGGTTTTCGCCGTTCGGACAACACGAGTTACAACTCGACCTTCACCTACCCCGAAGGCGGCGCCGTCGAGTACGTCAAGGCTATCGCCGAAGACGTCGCCGGGCAGAACATCCGGCTCGGGGTGCGCGTGCAGCACATCGATCTGCGACACAAGGTGGCGACCACCAGCTGCGGCGAGATCGCCTTCGAGACGCTCGTCAGTGCGGCGCCATTTCCACGCCTGCTCCAGATGTGCGGGCTCGACTACGACCCAAGCATCTACAGCTGGAACAAGGTGCTCGTGTTCAACCTCGGCTTCGACAAGAAGGGGCCGAAGGGTGTGCACTGGATTTACTATCCGCAACGCGAAATCGTCTTCTACCGTCTGGGCTTCTACGACAACATTTTCGACAGTCCGCGCATGAGCATGTACGTGGAGATTGGCTTTCCCGGGGACGTCGAGCTCGACGCGGCGACGATCGCGACCTATCGGCAGCGTGTGCTCGACGATCTGCGTCGGGTCGGCGTCGTCGACGGTCACGAGCTCGTCGCGGAGCACCACGTCGTGCTCGATCCGGCGTACGTGCACATCACTCGCGCGTCGGTCGCGGACGTGGACGAGAAGAAGGGCGTTCTCGAGACCCGGGGCGTGTACTCCTTGGGTCGCTACGGCTCGTGGACGTACTGCTCGATCGAGGACAACATCCTCGAGGCTCGCCAGCTCGCCAGCCGCTTCAATGCGTTGCCAGTCTGAGCAACGCAGCGCGCGCTGAGCCGGGAAACATTGCTGTCGCGGTCCTCGGGGGCCACAGCGTTGCGGGGCCTGATACGTCGCGTGGCGTCATTTCTTCCCCCCTCGGCATCACGGCATGTGAGTCGGCGAGCGGTTTCGCTCGGCCCCCCGGGATGTTCGCTCTCACTGTCTGTTGGCAAGACCGCTCGGCGAGGAGCGCCAGCCCAGCTGCAAGCCGTCGAGCTGAGCCAATCAGGGTCAGTCGGCAGCTTTTCGGCGCTGGGAGCTTTCTGGGCCCGGGTGTAAGCGCTGCGGCATGGCGGCGTTGGGCGTCCCATGTCGAACGACGGACAGCTTTTTGAGCCAGTGCGGTCACGAAAGTGCCGTTGGTGGAACTTGATGGCGGAAGGAGCAGGTGACGGTGTGGACATAGCGTTGGGTGAGACCCGGGGGACAGACGAGCCAGCAGCGAGCGCCGACGGGCCTGCCGAGCGCCCCACGACGAACTCCGAAGACGCTTTGACGAGGGCGCTCGAGGGTCGGCACTTTCGCCGCGCCGCCGAGCTGTGTGCTCGGCTGCACGGCGCGGCATTGGGGCGCCTGTGTCTGGCAATGTTGGGCTCGCACAGCGAAGCCGAGGAGATCGCTCAAGAGACCCTGTTGGACGCCTACCGCGGCTTTGGGGGCTTTCGCGGCAGCGGCACCGTCCGCGCCTGGCTCTTCGGCATCGCTCGCAAGAAGTGTCTCAAGCAGTTGGAGCGGCGTGCGACGCAGCAACGCCACCTCGTACTGGTGTCCACGACGGACAGCGCCCCTGCGGTTGACGACGGACTCGAGCATCGAGAGCGGGCCGAGCGTGCCCGGGATGCACTGTATCGGCTTGCTCACGGTGATCGCGAAGCGCTGTCCCTGCGCTATGTCGCCGAGCTTTCCCACGCCGACGTGGCCTCGGCGCTGGGGGTCGATGAAGCCACAGCACGAAAACGAGTTTCCCGCGCTCTTGGAAGGCTGCGGAACGTGCTCGCCAATGGCGAGTCAGAAGCCAAGGAGGAAGCATGACCCAGCTGGACGATTCGAAACTGACGTGCGCCGACGTGTGCGACATTCTGGAAGAGGACCCGACCCTGGCGACGACTCGCGCCGTTCTGGAGCACCTCGTCGACTGTGAAGCGTGTCGCGCGACCCGTGCGGAGCTGCTAGCAGCGACGCGCACGGCGAGTGCCGCTGGCGCGGACTACGTGCACCCGACGGACTTCATGGACCGATTCAGCGCCCGCTTGCAGCGAGCGGAGGCAACGAGCGGCACCGCCGACCCGCCCAGGGCCGAGAGCATCGAGCAAAGCGTAGCGGTCGACGGGGCACGAGCACCGGAGGCGGCGGCTCTGGACGGCAGCTCGGAAAGTGCACCCGACTCGACGCGACGGTCGCGCGCGGTCGCGGGGCTGGCGCCAGAGCTGAGGGACAAGTTGCGTCCGCTGTTCGAGGGCCGTGGACACTGGTGGGCGCTCGGGATGGTGGCCGCGACGTTGCTGGTGCTGTGGTCGTCCCAAGCGGGTCGCGGGCCAGCGCCGTCAAACGAGGAACAGACGCGCCAGTGGGCGCCCCTGGCTGAGGATACCGGTCCTTGGACAGGGCAGGTCAGCGCGCTGGCTGCTTTGCGGGAGGGCGGAAGCGTGTCGGCGTGCGACGCGGACGGGGACGACTGTCGAGCACTGCACGAAGGTGAGCGCTTCTCAGCGGGCAGCATCATCAGGACCGATCCTCAGGCCCGCGTGAAGTTGAGTCTAGCCGATGGCAGCCAAGTGATCTTGGGGCGCTCGACCAGCCTGCGTTTGACAGACGCAAACGATCGTTCGGCGACGCTGCTTTCGGGCCAAGCGGTGTTCGACGTGCGCAAGGACGAGAGCGAACACGCGACCGTGCGCCTTCCCCATGGACGCGTGGAAGTGCTGGGTACGAAGTTCTCGCTCCGCGCGGAGCCGGACAGCTCGTGGGTGAGCGTCACCCGGGGCAAGGTCCGAGTCGTCGATGGCAGGGACCGGAGCGTCACCCTCACCGCCGGTCAAGGCACGCGAGTGGGTGGCGAAGTGGCGCCCGTTGCTCGCCACCTGGCTTCGCTCTCCGACTCTTTCGCGTGGAGTGAACGTGGCTTCGAGCCTGAACGAGAAAGTCCCGAAGCATCCCCACGGGGGCTCGGGGAGTTGCGCGCCAAGAAGCCCGGCGAAAAAGACGAGCGCAAGGACGCTGTTACCCTGACGCGACAGAAGGTAAAAGTCCGCATCAGTGGCGCAATGGCGCGCACTGAGATCGAGCAAGAGTTCAAAAACCACACCGACGAGGTGCTCGAAGGCATCTACCGCTTTCCCCTGCCCCCCGGCGCCCAAATCGAGCGGCTCGCCTTGGAGGTTGATGGTCGCTGGGAGGAAGGCGCCTTCGTCGACCGCGAGCGCGCCGCCGCGATCTGGCGCGGAGCCATCGTCAACTCCGCGAAGAAGAAGCCCCCAGTCGTCGACGACATCGTGTGGGTTCCCGGGCCGTGGAAGGACCCCGCGCTGCTCGAATGGCAACGCGGGGGCAGCTTCGAGTTGCGCATCTTTCCAATCCCGAAGCGGGGGTCGCGACGCATCGTGCTGAGCTACACCGAGTGGCTGGAGCCCGAAGCGGACACGCGGCGCTACACTTACCCCCTGCCCCACGACGCTGCCGGCTCGGTCAACGTCGACGACTTTGCGTTCGACGTGCAGGTGCAGGGGCACCTCGGGCAGGTATCGACTTCTGGTATCGCACTGGAGCCGGCGCCCATCGACGTCAACGGAGACTTCGATGGCGTCGACAAGGAACGTTTGCTGTTTCAACAGCGCGGGTTCACACCGGCCGGTGACGTCGTGGTCGAGTTCGGCTCGCCGACGGACGAACTCCGCAGCTGGGCCTACCGTGACGAGAGAAGCGGAGAGACCTACGTGGCGTTGGCGTTGCGACCCGAGCTGCCGCAAGCCAACTCCGACGAAGAGCAGAGCTACGTCATCGTGGTGGATCGCAGCCGCTCGATGTACGGCGAGCACTACCAGCGCGCCACGCGCTTGGCGACGCGCATCATCCAGGAGCTCGACCCGCGCTTCCGGGTGGGCGTCTTGGCGTGTGACGCTACCTGCCAAGCCGACTCGACGCTGCTGGACGTTGCTGGCGAATCCGCTGCCCAACGCGCTCGCAGCTTCCTGGAAGGACAAACCGTCGAAGGGGCGTCGGATCTCGTGCACGCGCTGCGAACTGCCGGACAGTGGCTTCGTGGTTCGGGACGAGGCCGGCTGAACGTGATCTACCTGGGCGACGGAGCGCCAACGGCGGGCGCGATTCAGCCCGCACTCATCCGTCAGCAGCTCGCCCGCTCACTGCCGTCACAGATCAGCGTCACCGCTGTCACTGTAGGCAGCACGTCCGATGACGCCGCGCTCCGGGCCGCGACCGACCAGAGCGGGGGGTTGTTGATGCGCTTCGCGCCGGGCAGAACGCTGTCCGAAGTGGCCTACGACGTACTCGCTGCAACCACGGCACGAGCACTGGAGCACGCTCGGGTGCAGCTTCCTTCAGGTGTGAGCGACGCAGCGCCTGCACACGTGGGCACGATTGCCGCTGGCGGAGAAGCCGTGGTCGTCGCCAAGTTCGAAGGCAGCGAAGTGATCGGCCCCGTGGTGCTCGAAGGCACCCTCGGTGGGACGGCGTTCGAGCGTCGTTATCAACTCGAGGTGCGAGCAGACACTCACGGTGGCAACGCCTTCCTGCCGCGGCTGTACGCGTCCAAGCGGATCGCGGAATTGGAAACTGAGCCCAGCGCCGACGCAAAGAAGCGGGCCATCGAGCTATCCGAGCGCTTCAACGTTGCGAGCCGTCACACGTCGCTGTTGGTGCTCGAGAGCCCAGCCATGTTCAAGGCCTTTGGCCTGAACAACGAGCGTCTTGCGCCGCTCTGGACGGGCGAGGAGGCGAGTTTCGAGGGCGAGGCGGTGGCGTCGGGTCGCGTGGGGTCCGTGAGCTCGGGGCTCGGTTTGGGCGACGACCTTGCCGACTTCGCTTCGGGCGGAGGGGTCGCCAGGAGTGCGCCGGTGGCACGCTCGGCGCCCCGCGCGATGCCCAAGAGCAAGAAGCCAGCGCAGAGCCCGCGCGCCAGTTGTCCGCCCGGCGATCCATTCTGTGGTCCGAGCGAGGCCAAGCCCAACCCGTTTCCCGACGACGAACTGGCGCCTCCCCCACCCCCGGTTCGCCGGGAGGTCGAACGCGCGCGCTCTCAGTGTACGTGTCCTGCCGGTGACATCGCCTGCGCGATGCGCTGCGACGGTCTAGGAAGGCCACAGCCACGCCCGCGTCCTCGCCGCATGGTGCCGATGCGACGGGTGTGGCAGTCGTCGGGCAAGATCGTCGAGCACGGCATCACGAGCGGTGACTCGGGTCTGTCCGCCAGGGAGGAGGCGCTTCGTCGCCAACCGCAAAGTCGCCGGGCGCTAGCTGAGCTGTACGCAGCGTACATGGCTGCGGGTGAAATTGACCGTGCCGCTGAACTCGCGGAACGCTGGTCGGACAAGGACCCGCTCGATCCTGATGCCCTGACGGCACGCGCCGACGTGGCGGCGCAACGCGGGGAACGTGACCTGGCGATCCGCATCCTCGGCAGTGTCGTGGACGTGCGACCCGACGAGCATCAGGCCCAGTGGCGCCTGGCTCGGCTGTTCCGCTGGGCCAGA
>JBNKZR010000223.1:0-12411 GCA_050301735.1 Polyangiaceae bacterium
TCCAGTTCAGCTGCAGGCCGACTAGAAACCAGCACGATGGCGAGGTGCTTTCCACGCGAGTTTTGACGAAGCACTTTGGCGAGCTTGTCGCCGTTGATGTCGGGCATCATCACATCAACGACTACAGCGTCGATCGAACGATGAAATATCTCCCTGGTTGCCCCGATGGCGGAAGGGAGCTCGAAGACCTCGTGCCCGGCATCCTCCAGCGTGCTCGCGAGTAGTTCACGGGCCACATCGTCATCGTCAATCACCAGAACGCGCATGTAACTTCTTTATAGCACTTCAATTTGGTGCGGGCTTGAGGTTATTATTTGAGATTGGGTTCGGGGTGGGAATGGTTCTTGTGTCGGGATTGGGTGAATTGTGTCGGGGCGCCCGTGGTTAATTTGGGACAGGTGCTCTTCTGGGTGGAGTGGTGCCAGTGTGTGGGGGTGTCCCAGCGGGCGCCGCTTCGAACCTGGGCCGACTTGGAGCGAGCCGTCTGCGCATTCCTTCGGTGAGTTGCTATGCAGCTCGCTTCGACGTGGAGTGTGGTGTTCATAGGTAGTCGCGCGGGGGATCGCCTTGTCTGGGCGAAAGGCCGATTCTGCCTTCAGCTCACGGAACGAATCGGCGACCCTCCGCACCCTCGATACCTGTGAGTGGCAATAGCCCATGCATTTTTTCAATTTGCTTGTTTCACTCCCAAGTCTGCTTCTGCGTGCGCCCCTCTGCCTGGGAGTCGAGGTAGTGCGGGGTCGTGGCTTGGAGCACCACCAGCGAGCGGCGCCGTGGGCTCGCTTCTTGTCCGAGGTCGAATGGGGCGCGAGTGCTCAGTCGTTCACGGCCGCCAATTCCGCAGACCGCGCAATCCCGATGGCCGATCTCACGACACGGATCAGGTCATTCGCAGCGACTGGCTTGCGGAGCACATGGCCGTGGAACGTTCGACGCAGCTGATGTTCGGCTTCTCTGAAGCCCGTCACGAAGATGAATCGGCTCGCCCACGTCGGATTTTGCTGCAACGCCGTGGCATAGACCGTCTCGCCGTTGGGCTCGGGCATCATCAAGTCGCATACCACCACTTCCGGCGGCTCGGCAGAGAGTATCCACTTCAGCGCCTGAGTGCCGGACAGGGCGAATTCGGCATCCATGTCCTCCTTCTGAACGATGCGGCGATAGGAAGACAGCATCATCATGTCGTCGTCGACGAACAGCACGTGCGGGCGGTCCGCAGCAGCACGGTGACTCGACGGGACGACGGAGAGGCTCGGGGAAGCTGACTCCTTCGGCGGGTGGTTGGCATTTTGTGCGAGCCGAGCGGCCATCCACTGCCCCACTTGTCGCACGAGAATCTTCGGATCGCTCGTCTTGCAGATGTAGCCGTCCGCACCGCAAGCATCCACACGAGCCTTGAGCTCGCTCTCACGCATGCTGGAGTACAACAGCACAGTGGTCCGACGTTGGGGAGATGCGACCATCAGCAACTTGACCAGGGTGTCGCCTTCGACGCCCGGCATGCCAACGTCGAGGAGTAGGACATCGGGCTCGTCTTGTAGCGTCAACGCCACACAACCGATGGCTCGACTACGAGTCAAAACGCGATAGCCAGCACCCTCCAGTGCCGAGCGTGCCTGCTCCAAGATGATCGGATCATCGTCAACCACAACTACCGTCGGTCTCGTCGAACTCATTTCGCCCTTCCGCCAGTTCCTAAGACGGCATTGTGACGCAACTAGCTAAGTGTGGCACGGTCACGTTGTCATTTGGGGCCAGTAGCCAGCGTGCGTTCAGGTGGGCGTGCTGAAGTTACTGGGGGAGGGTGAATGATGAGGGTCGGCTGTGACGAGTGTCCCACCAGGTTCGAACGAGTCTCGTTTGTTTCGTCTGTGTCGGCTGGGATGAGGGGCGCCCCTTGCCGGCATGAACGGGTCATGGTCGACTCCGGTCATGCCAGACTCGCGCCGTCATCGGGGGCCGCATCCACGAGATCGTGAGCTGTTTGCCGCTCCACGCCTGCCCGCGCTCCGCCTCGCGACAGCGCACCTATCTTGGCTTCTGTCGCGGGGCTACGCGTTGCCTTCCGCGCTGAAACTCGTTGGCGATCGACACGCGCTCACTCAGCGGCAGCGAGCGGCTGTGACGCGTGCGGCTTGCTCGGACGAAGCCCGCGTCCGACGTTGCCAAAGCCGGCAGCGCTTGGAACCGGGAGCCGAGCTCTGGATTGACGGCTTCAACGTGCTGCTGACCGTCGAGGTGGCCCTCGGAGGCGGCGTGGTATTCCGCTGCCGCGACGAGTGCTCGAGAGATATCGCCAGCGTTCACGGAACCTATCGACGAGTCGAAGAGACCAGCGAAGCGCTTTCGCTCGTGGGCCGTCACTTGCAGGGCTTGGCGCCCAGCCGTGTCGTGTTGCTGTTGGACTCTCCGGTCTCCAACAGCGCCAGGTTGGGACGGCTCGTACTGGAGGATTGGGGGCACCGTTTCGAGACCGAGCTGATGCTCGTGCCGGATCCAGATCGGCACTTGCGCGTCTGTTCGAGCCTGGTTGCCACGGCGGATTCGGAGATCCTCGATGAGTGTAGCGCGTGGGTGAACCTGGCGAGCGACGTCATCCAGGCGCAGCTCCCCAGCGCTTGGGTCGTCGACCTATCGTGGGATCCCGCCGAGGTGTAACGACCTGCCACTCACCCACGACGACGAACTGACGTCACGTGGGGCCCACGTGGACAGCAGCCCTGGAGGGACGTGCCCGCTCAGTCGTCAACGAGCCGCAGACCCCAGCGGGGTGCGAGCTGCTCGCGCAGTACACGACGATAGAGCCCGAGATGGGCACAATGGTCGAGTTTGCCGTTGCCGGAAAACCCACGCACCAGGAAGTCACCATCCGAGTACTCACGCACGAGTTCGAGGCCCATGGGATCTCCCTCGCGAGGGCTCGCCGGTGAGGGCTCTCCGCCCAGCTGCCACATCAGGTAGCTGGCCGTTTCGGTCGTGGATGCGTAGGTCGGGGGCAAAATCGACGAGTGGCTCACATACATGAAGGTCTTGCCCTCTGCAGCGCGGCGCGCTTGCTCGACGAAGGGCGCCAACGTCTTGGCTGCCCGCGGCGTGTCCGCGTGCCCAGTGTGGAGCCCATCGAGTAGGATGACGGCGTCCAACCTAGCTTGCAGGTGACTGCGCAACGCGCGCTCGACCGCCCCATATCCCGCGCTCCACGAAGAGATACCCAGTTTGCCGATGCGAGCCCGACGCACACCGAGGCGCGCGGCCACACCCGCTTCGATAGAGCTCAGCAGTGTGTCGAACTCCTTCGCATCGGCGAACTTGCGCAAGTACGGCCCAGAGTTGTTGCCGAGGTCGATAGCTACCAATACGGCGTCGTTCACCGCCTGCACCCACTCTTTTCGGGCCGCCTCGTGTCCGTGAAAGTGCACGACCAAGGGGAAACTGTCGTCGGCGTCGAGCTTCAGGTCTTTGGGCACGATCATCTGGCCGCTGGACGGGCTTCGATCCCAGTGGTGGTAGTTGCCGTAGCCCGGATCGGGGCTCAAACACGGGTTGATGCCGCGCTGGCGGCTACTCCGTTCTCGTTGCGTCGATGCTTCAGGGGCACTCAGGACCCAGGCCGGCGGCTTTTTGGTCCGAGGATAGCGTCGCCGTTTCGTTTCGGGCGCGGAGGAGCCACTGACTGCGCCAACTGTGTCGGACTCGATATTCGTTTTCGAGGTAGTCCGTGCCTTGACGTCGCCGGCCGAGTCGCCCACGTCGCGCCGCTCGAGGCCAACCGGGATGATGGCAGCAGCAGGTGGGGCGACCATGTCGCCAGTGTTCACCGACTTCTGTTCGGGGGCGCCGGTTGCCGCAGGGCTGAAGACCCAGGCGGCGATTCCGGCGACGGCCAGGGTCGCAACGAAAGGACGAAGCATGTAGCCTACTAGTCTGGCGGAACTGCTCCGTACTGCAAGAGATTGGCGATGCTTCAGAGGTCTTGTGATGAGCGTGTACCGTGCTGGTCTTGCGTCTGCCGGAAGACTTTGCGCGCTCTAGCTTGTTGCTTGCTGAGCGTTGCCGTCTACGCGTGTGATTCCGTCGAGAGACGAATCGAGGCTGGCTCTGGTCCTACCTCTCACGCGAGTTCCGGGCCCGCCGTACCGGATGTGCCTGTCGATGTCGTCGTGGCGCGTGAAGCGGACGCGGGAGTGCGACACGAAGCCGTTTTGCCCTCGACGCGCTCGAGTCGGCTTGCGCTCGCTGGTCATACCGAAGGCATCCGATCACTGCCCGTGCTGGAACAACAGGCGGCGCTTCTACGTGTTCTGAGTGAGCGCGGGGGACTGGGGTCCGGTGCTCTGTCGAACGTGCGAGCGATTTTGGAGAAGTCGGAATGGCTGAGCTTTGGCAACCCCAAGGTGAGTCGGGCCTCCATGAGCCGCGAAGAGTGCTGGACGCGGCGCGCTGCAAGCAAGACCATGCCCCAGGACCCGAGCTGCGGTGCGCCTAATATGGTGCGCCTCCAGGGGCCGGGGGCTTCTGATGCCGCGGGAGTGTGCATCGACCAATACGAGTTTCCCAATCTCGAATGCGAGTACCCGCTGGTGTGGGTTCGTTCATCGGAAGCTGCGGGTCTTTGTGCGGCCGTGGGCAAACGCCTGTGCGACGCTCACGAGTGGGAGGGCGCATGCGCTGGGTCGTTGCTGCCCGTCGAAGACGAGTACCCTTGGGGGCGAATGTCGAAAGGTGTGCGCGCTGCGTCGCACCGGGAGCAACGATTGTGGCTCGAGTATGAGCACAACCGCACGCGTGAGATCGTGTGGGCTTACGGCAAGGAGCAGGACCTCGGCAAGTGCGCCACGGGTGCACAGAAGGACGCTCGCTGCGACATCGTCGATTGGGGGACGTGCGGGAGCAATACGTATCCCGCAGGGGCATTCCCCGAGTGTGTCAGTCCCTTCGGAGTCTACGACTTGCACGGCAACGTGGCCGAGCACATGAATCTCCCGCTCAACCCCAGTGAGCTCACGAGCCGTGGTGGCTTGGGGTGGACGGAGATGAAAGGTAGCTGGTTCATCTTCGCCACGAAGCAGACTCATCCGGACGACTGTCGTTGGCGCGCCAAGAGTTGGCACACGACACGGATCGGCCACGCCCACAGCCACCGCAACTACCACCTCGGCTTTCGCTGCTGCAAGAGCGTCCCCCGAGCGACGCCGTGAGTCGGAGACGGACCATCCGCGTCCAACCGGCGCGATGACTCAGCTCGAATGCCGCTAGTGCCCCCCAACGCTCATCGTTCTTGCGTGCCGTCAAATTGCACGCGGCGTCGCTGCACCAACGCCCACTCATCTGGCGGAAGTATGGGGGTGTCTTCGAAAATGTGGCGAACGCCAGTGTAGGCTCTGCGTGTGAGCCAAGTGCGACGCATGCCTTCGGCGCTCTCTTTGTCGCGAGCTTGCTCCAGTGTTTCTCCGAAGCCGAAGCTCGGAGTCGTCGTGACGTAGATGGTTTGCGAGCAGCCAGCGTGGTCTGCCAATTGCTTCACGTCCTTTTCGGCGACCCCTGCGTCGAGTTCGGGTCGAAGCATCAAGACCATCCCGTCGTGATCGACGCACAGAGCTGAACTCGTCGTCGTCGTGAGCTCGCCGCTTCCACGCGCCAGCAGCTCCGCGGTGGGTGATGGCGCATCGGCACTCACGCTGGCGTGAGTATCCTGAAGCCACAACCCGAGCTCACCTCCCACCGGAGCCTCCAGAACGGCCTGGGCGCTCTTCGGTCGGGTAGGGTAGAGCTCCTTCGGATCGAAGCGAGCGAGCATGTATGCTTTGGGTTGTTTGGCGCCGGGTGCCGGCAGACGTAGCCGCGTCAGGGCGAGAGCGGGCGGAAAGACCGGCCCATCGAGCTCCGCGATACGCCACCTGCCGTCATCCTCGGCCTCCTCCAGCAATGGCTCCAGGGCTGGTCCAGGTAGGAGCGGTCGCTGAGTGAGGTAGAAGAAGTCGCGCGACGTCGGGTAGATGTAACGAGGAAAGTTCATGAGCGGCATCTTGCGGACCATCAGACGACTGAAGAAGTGGAGGCCTTCGACGTCCGTGACTTGCCCTTTGGCTTCCCACATTCGATCCAACGGGCGGTCGAGTGTGGGAAGTTCCCCTTCGGGAGCGACGCGGTAGAACTCGAACCCGGTGTGACCCGCGTTCATATCCAAGTGCAATCCATACGTGCAGCGGGTTTGCAGCATGGCCTTGCCGAGGCCTTCCGGTGTGATGCCTGGCGAGTAGAAGTAGGCCAGGAAGCCCTCTTCGGTCAGACACAAGCCGCTACGAACCGTACGCGTTTCTTCTGTCCAGCCTTCGGGAACACCGCCCCACCAAGTACGGCGATAGGGATTGAGCTTCCCTTTGGCCACCAGCGGCGTGAGATTCTGGCGCATCGATACCATCTCTTTGGGGATGGCGGCTGACAGCGGCCAAGTGCCGAAGCCAGCCGTGCCATCTGGGTAGGTGGCGACGGTTGCCGCATAGGGCTTCGGCGGCAGCTGCAGGCGCCGAGACTCCATCATGCCGAACTCCCCATGAACGGCTTGAAACGCGCCGTTGAATGCACCGACCAAGCGGCGCAGGACCTTTGGGTCTCGCGGTATCGTTCCCGTGCCGACCTCGCCCGTCATGCTCTTGGGTTCTTCCGTACCGGCGAGAATGTGGAGCTGTACTCTACGCGGATCCCACAAGGTGATCGACGTTTGGATGTAGGCGCGCTCGCTATCGGTACGGACGAAAGTGAACACGAAGGGGGACGGTAGTCCCGGGCTGGCGGCAAGCAGATCCTGAGCCAGGCTCACCCATCGACCCTCTCCGGTCAGGGCGGGTTTCATCAGTGGCTCGACCGGGGCGGGGGGCCAGTCGGGTATCTCTCCGGGCTGCGCCAAGGGTAGACTCACCAGCAAGTCCCCCAGCTCTTCCGTCACGGTCTCGTCGGGATCGATGCCGACAACTTGATTTTCCAGCTCCTCGAGTTGTTCCGTTGCTCGAAAGACCCAGCCCTTGACCCACTGCATGCGTTCGCTGCCGATCCAGGAAACGGCCCGCAGCCGATCCACGGCCCAGGGCACGAGTGCACCCGGGCGGGGAGGAGGGTTGGCTTGGAAGGTGATAGCGCTGCCGAGCGCTTCCGCGCTGGGCGTGCGCCCCAGGTCGAGTTCCAGGTTGCGCTTCGATAGTCCAGCGGTGAGCTTGCCGTCCAGCAGGCTCACCGGCACGGAAGCCGGCTCGTCGCTGACGATCACGCTGCTCCGCCCGACACCGCGCCACTGGCCCGTCACTTGGCGATTGGTCAGCGCGCGCTGCGCCCGACTGAGCGCAGGCCACTTGCCGCTATCGCGGCTGCCTTCGCCGCTCAGATCCGCGAGCTCGATGCTACGCAGCTTGCCCTCGTGGACGATCTTCCATGCGGCCCACTTGCGCCAGGTCGTCAGTCCCACTTCATCGACCGAAGCGGTGCTGGACAGGTTGTACGCGCCGACCAGTCGCGCCGGCTGTCCGTCGTGAGTCAACGCAACGTGCACCACGAAGACGTCGTTGGGAACGTCGCTGCCGCTGATCAGAGTTACCCCTCGAGCTGTGGTGAACGCCGTGCGGACCCCGCGATAGGGCTCGTCGATCCAGCGAAAGGAAGACACGTCCGCTCGGAAACCCGAGCGCTCCGCCGCTTCGGCGAGGAGCTCTTCGATGGAGTGTCTGGGTGCGGTCCACACCAAGCCGAACGAGATCCACGTGACGTGTGCTAGCCAAGGACTGGCCAGCACAGCGCGCAGGCGCTCTTGGTGGTGATGCTGCAGCGGCCAGCGCAGGCCGCGGCGATGTAGGCTCCATCCAGCAATGCCGAGCAACAGTACTGGGACTACCCAACGAACGGGAGTTGGTATCGTATGAACGGCATCGGCCCAAAGGTAGCCTGCAACCGGCGTCAGCAGAGCGAATAGCACCGTCTTGGTGCTTCCCAACGCGGCGTGGGTGAGCGCCGTCTTCCACGATGGTTTGGGGCTGTCGTCGCGATGACGCAGGCGCCATAGCAGTACCCGCCGCAAGCCCATGGCGACCAACCCGATGGTCCACACAGTGGGCATGGCAACGAGTCCGTGATGGGCTGCAACACCGGCCAGACCGAGTGCGGCGTTTCCGCCGAGCAGGACACCGAACAGCAAGACGATGGTGGCGGACTCGATCATTTGTCGCCAGAGACATTACAGCAGGATGAGGGCGGACTGCACCGGCCCTGGCCGAAAAGACTGCGCTCCGCCCCCTTGCGTGGCAGCCGGAGTGCTGATGCGAGTGCGCGACTTCCGCCATTTTCGAGCACCTGACGCAAAGCCGCCCGGAACTCGAGCGAGCCCCGGGCGGCGGATTTCTTAGCAAAGCGGCTGGCTCAGCGTGCCGGACCGAGTTCGACTCTGCAGCTCGAGCTGCAGCCGTCGCCACTTGTGGTGTTGCCGTCGTCGCAGTCCTCGCCGGCATCGAGTGTTCCGTCGCCACAGTAGTGCTCCACGCGGCACGACGAGTTGCAGCCGTCGCCGCTGACCTTGTTGCCGTCGTCACACTCCTCGGCGCCCTCCACCTTGCCGTCGCCGCAAGTGGGTTCGGAGATGCAGGTGCTGCTGCAGCCGTCGCCTGAGACGTTGTTGCCATCGTCACATTGCTCGGTGCCTTCTTTGGTGCCGTTGCCGCAAAAGACTTCGCGTTTGCAGGTTCGGCTACAGCCGTCGCCGCTGGTGGTGTTGCCGTCGTCACACTCCTCACCGAGCGCGGACTGACGGGTGCCGTCACCGCACACTTCCAAGCGACAGATGCTACTGCAGCCATCGTTGTTGCTGGTGTTGCCGTCGTCACACGTTTCCGCGCCACCGATGACGCCATCACCACAGACGCCTTCGCTGCGGCAGATCGAGCTGCAGCCGTCGCCGCCCACGGTATTGCCGTCGTCGCAGGTTTCTGCACCCTCGATCACCTCGTTGCCACAGATCGCTTCGCTGCGGCAGGTGGAAGAACAGCCGTCACCGGAGACGTTGTTTCCGTCGTCGCATTGCTCGACGCCCTCACGCACGCTGTTGCCACAGAAGGTTTCCAGCTTGCACTGATTACTACAGCCATCGCCTGAGGTGGTGTTTCCGTCGTCGCATTCTTCGGCGCCATCCGTCGTGCCGTCCCCGCAGCGCTCCTGGCTGCAGTTGTCGCGGCAGCCATCGCCACTGACGTTGTTGCCGTCGTCGCACTCTTCGAGTCCTTCGAGAGAACCGTTGCCGCATTCTGGCTCGTTGCGACAGAGGAAGTCGCAGCCGTCGAGATTGACGGTGTTGCCGTCATCGCACTGCTCTGCGCCGTTGATAACGCCGTCACCGCAGACCGATTCCCCGACGCACGTCGAAGTACAGCCGTCGCCAGAGACGTTGTTGCCGTCGTCGCAGGCTTCGTCCACGTCGACGATGCCGTCGCCACATAGCTCCAAGGTGCAGTTGTCGCGGCAGCCGTCACCGTTGACGAGGTTGCCGTCGTCACACTGCTCGGTTGGGGCCCGTTGGTTGTTGCCGCAGATCGCCTCCACTTGGCAGGTCGCGCTGCAGCCGTCGTTTCCGATGGTGTTGCCGTCGTCACACTGTTCGCCGACTTCGACCACGCTGTTGCCGCAGTTGGTCTCGATTTGGCAGGTCGCGCCGCAACCGTCACCCGCGGTGGTGTTACCGTCGTCGCAGGTTTCGCCGACGTCTCGGCGACCATTGCCGCACACTTCGGTCAAGCAAACGGAGCTGCAGCCATCACCGGAAACGTTGTTGCCGTCATCGCACTGCTCCGTGCCATCCAGGCTGCCGTTGCCGCAGAAGCTCTCGATGGCGCAGTTGTATGCGCAGCCGTCACCCGAGGCGGTGTTGCCGTCGTCGCACTGCTCGGCGCTGTCCACGATGCCGTCGCCGCACATTTCGCGAGTGCAGTCTGCGCGACAATCGTCGCCCGTTTCGCATTGCTCGCCTAGCTCCACGATGCCGTTGCCGCAGACGGCCTCGGTCGTACACACACTCGTGCAACCATCGCCGGAAGTGGTGTTGCCGTCGTCACACTGCTCGCCGGCCTCGCGCTTGTTGTTGCCGCAGGTGGCCTCTTCCAGGCAGGTTGCACTGCAGCCGTCGTTCGGAGTCGTGTTCCCGTCGTCGCACTGTTCGCCGGTCTGCACGACGCCGTCGCCGCACTCGCACAGGACGAGCACGATGACCGTGGCCGTGTCGCTCTCGTTGCCACCCAAGACGGCGGTGTAGTCGAAGCTCTCGTAGTCTCCGCAGAACCCAGCGTCGGGGGTATACTCGACCGTTTGGCCGTCTTCGGCGATGGTGATGGTTCCGCCTTTGTCACCTGCGGTGACGTCGGTGATCATCACCGTGGGATCCGAGCACGTCGCTTCGCTACGCGTGTCGTTGGCCAAGACGTCGATCACGTTGTCAGAGCTGCCCGACGGCACCTGGGCACGATCGTCGCGAGCCAAGGCGGGCGCATAGCAGTAAGGCACCGTCGCCTCGGTGTTGCAGATCGTTCCGGGAGAGCGTGCGGCACACTCCTGGTCGTCCACACAGGAAGTGCCGAACAGGCGGCAGCCCTCCGCAGGCGTGCGAGGGCAGATGATGAACGCGCCGCCGTCGATCGCCGTCGCGGCAGACGAAGCTTCTTTGCTGTAAGCGTCGACGGTGCTGCCATCCGCCGCGGTCGCACTGATCAGACTGCCGGGCAGGGTCGAAGTGCCGTAGAGATCGCCGTCGCTGCCGAAGAAGCGGAACAAGGGGGCGCCGGTCGTGGGGCTGTTGAACGTTCCCACGACGTCGAAACCGGGTACGGTGAAGATGGCGTCCAGTGGGTTCGCGCTGACGACGGGCCAGTCGCGGATTGACGCGGTGAAGTCGAAACCGGTGCCTGCGCTTGGGCTACGGGCGAACACCAGGATGTCCTCCGTCGCGTCGTTGACCACATACAGTTGACCATCTTCGCCAACCGTGAGGCCATCGTACTGTGTACTGCTCGTGTAGGGCATTCCGGCACTGGTGCCGTCCAGGTTGACGCGAGTGATCACCGAGTTGGAACCGGAGTTCTCCAAGAACAGCCAAGTGTTGGAGAAGGGATCGTAGGTCGCGCCATCGATGCCTCCGCTATCCCAGCGGTCGCGGGGCACCAGCGGCGGCTCGGGATTGGTGCAGTTCGAGCCCGGAGTCTGCCCTGGTGCGCACAATTCATTGGTGTCTGGGTTGAGCAGCGTACCGTCCAAACACAACTCGATCGGTGGTTTGGATTCCGACTGCTTGTAGCCGACGAACGAACGCGTCAGCGGGTCGTAGTGGAGCGCATCTGGAGAGATGTTGCTGACGTTGAACTCTCGGATCTGGACCCACTTCAATTGCGTGGTGCAGGTGCTGAGCGGGTCGCCTTCGCACTCGTAGAAGGGTTCGACTTCACAGGTTGACGAGCAGCCGTCGCCGTCGTCGGTGTCGCCGTCGTCGCACTCTTCCAGACCACCGACGTCACCGTTGCCACAGGGGTTCGCCGAGCAGCTGCCACCGGTCGGGGGGCTCTGCTCCCAATCGACGACACACTCGAAGTCCACCTCCAGCTGGCAATCTGAGTCGCATCCATCGCCGCCGCCGGAGTTGCTGTCGTCGCATTGTTCCGCACCTTCGACGAAGCCGTCGCCGCAGGTCGTCGCAACGCAGGCTTGCTGCACGTCGGGGCACTTGTAGCCGAGCTCGATCTTGCAGTCCGCGCTGCAGCCGTCGCCGGAAGTCGGCGTCGTGTCGTCGTCTTCACACTCTTCTTCGCCTTCGATGGCGCCGTCACCACAGGCGACGGGTCGACACGCGCCGCCGCCGGGCGGACAGGTGGAGTCCTTTTCGATTCTGCAGTTGATGCTGCAGCCATCACCACTGACCTTGTTGCCGTCGTCACATTCTTCGGAGTCGACGGCAATGCCATCACCGCATTGCAGTGCGACACAAGGCGTGCCCGGGTCGCGGCAATCCCAACCCGGTTCGACTTCGCAGACCGCGTTGCAGCCGTCGGCGCCGTCGCGATTGCCGTCGTCACAGCGTTCGGCGCTATCGAGTTCCCCATCGCCACATTCCTGGCAGGCGGAGCCAACGATCGGGCAGTTGAAGCCTGGTTCGAGCTGGCAGGTCGCGGAACAACCGTCGCCGCCCTGGAAGTTGCCATCGTCGCAGGTCTCCTGAGAGCTGATGATGCTGTCGCCGCACTTCTCGCAAGGTACCCCAGCGATGGTGCAGGTGAAGCCCGCCTCGACGGTCTGACAGTCCGCGCTGCAGCCGTCGCCGCCGACGGTGTTGCCGTCGTCACAGGCTTCGTCACCTTCCATGATGCCGCTGCCGCAACGCTGGCATTGGCCGACCGC
>JBNKZR010000224.1:0-12322 GCA_050301735.1 Polyangiaceae bacterium
GCGCCTGCTGCACTCACTAGTCACCCAGGCTCGTGATGCCTTGAAGCGAAAGTAACGGCGGAACCGCTTCACCTATCCGAAGCAAGAAGCCGAAGTCGAGGCGGAAAACCAACCACCCGCAGAAACGGGCATTAGCGCTGGCCAATACTTCAGATTCGGCGCAGGCAACGCTCCGTCTCCGTAAACTTCGTACGAAGTCGCCGTAGCCCCTTTTCGACGTTTTTCGCCGGACGGCCGAGGCTCGAAAGCCGTGATCTAGGCGGATTCCGACTCGAGGAGTTCGTGGGGCAGCGGAATGGTTCGACCGCTGAGGGCCGCATCGACGGCTTCGGAGAGATAGTCCTTCGGGTTGATGCCGGTCAGCTCGGCAGAGTCGAGCAGGCTGTACATCAGCGCCGCAACGCGAGTGCCACGCTCTGAGCGGGAGCCGTAGTGATTCTTGCGGCCCAACACGACACCACGAATCGAACGTTCGGTTTCGTTGTTATCCGGCGACAGCAATGGGTTATCGAGAAAGAGCGTCAGGCCTTGCTCACGGTTGAGGATGTACTTCAACGCGCCCGACAAGTCGTTCGTGCTCGGAATGGCGAGGGTGCGTAGCCATCGAAAGAGCCCACGCAGCAGTGGAGCTGTTTTTCGTCTTCGCCAGTCGAGCAGTTGCTCTGCGGTGAACGCGCGCTCGCGAGCATGCGCTTCGAGTCGATACAAGCGCTGGACGACTCGCAGCACTCGCGCAGCCCGTGGATCTGCTTCGAACGGAAGGACTTCGCGGCGTGCGTGGCTCCAACAATTCGCGAGTTTCATCTTACCGTTGGCTTGCCGTGCCGACTCGTAGGAAGCGTAGCCGTCTACGATCACGGTGCCTTCGTATTCCTCGAACAGGCGGATGGCGACCTCTTTGCCACGACTTGGATCTAGCGTGTAGTGAATCGCATCGCGTGCGCGGCGTGCCCACACCCACCACGTTTTCGACTTGCCGCGGCGCTCGGAGTTGAGCAGTCGCCACTTCGTTTCGTCAGCTCCGATGACGGGTTGAGACATGACGTAGTCAGCGAGGCGGTCCATCGCTGGCTCGAGCAGGCCGTAGAGCGCGAAGAGGTAGTCCCAGAGCGTCGCGGTGGTGACGTCGAGCCCGGAACGAGCAAAGGCCTTGACCTGGCGCGCCAGTGGCATGTGGTAACAGTATTTCTGCAGCGCAACATGCAACGCGAAGTTGATGCTGTACCGCGCTTTTGGGAACAGCTTGCGTGGTCCGGGTGCCGTCTTGACGCAACCACCGCAGTTGCAGCGGTACTTTTGGCGCAGGTGGCGCTTGATGATGACCTTCGGTTCGACGAAGTCGATCTCGTCAGCTACTTCGAACTGCCCTTGCCATTCGGTCAGACTCGTCGAGCAGAGCGGACACTGCAGCAGGTCGATGTCGGTTATCGTGTGGTGGACTGGCTGAATCGGGAGCTCCGGCTGCGCCTTGGGTCCGTGTCCAGACTGCGGTGCGCGCTCCTTGGCTCGTTTGCGCTCGGAAGGTCTACGCTCGCTCGTCTGACCGAATGCTAGCTTCAGCGCAGCGGCGTGTTGGCGCTCGACTTGGGCCAGTCGAAGCGCCAGCTGCTCGGCCTTCTTCGCGTCTTTGCCGCGAAGCTGCTCGTATGCCTCCTGCAACTGGCGTTTCAGGCGCTCGCTTTCACGGAGCTGTACGCGAACGAGCTCGCGCAAGACATTCGGGTCATCGATGCGGTCCAGATCCACCAGCGTGTGGTTAACAATTCGCGATCATCGATACAACCTCTCCGTGTCGGTCTTCACCAAGCTTAGATCGGCCTTCCGGATCACTGCTGGGCTCAGTTGCTGACGCACGGCTGCTGCTCCCTCGATGAACAAGGCGAGCTCGCTCAAGCTCAGGCAAGCTCGGCTCATCTTCCAAGGCGCTGGAAAGGAGTGCCCAGCCTCCATCCGTTTGGCGAATAGGCACAGCCCGGTTCCATCGAAGTAGAGCACCTTGGCCCGTTTGCGATTCTTGGACACGAACAGGAAGAGGTCCCCATCGAGCAAGCGGTGTTTCATGCTTTGCTCCACGAGTAGCGACAGCGTGTTGAAGCTGCGCCGCATGTCACATGGCTCGGTGTACATGAACACCTCGACGCCGCGCGGTAGACCGATCACCGGTCACCTCGGATGAGGCTCGTCACTTCGCTCCAAGTCAGGCCGACGATCCTAGCTCCTGACGCGAACTCCAACTCGAAGGTCCGCGTTTGAACGTCGGCGGCGGTGACCACCTCCACGCGTTGCAGTTTCGGCGTTCCAGCTTGAAGATGGGCCTTTCTCGACCAGCGCTGCACGATCGAGCAGGCCAGCCCCACTGCTTTGCTCGCGCGCGCCAGGCTCCAGCCGGGCTCGTCTGCCAAAGCCACTACGTCTCGTTTCAATTTCTCGGAGTACCGTGGCCACACTCCCGTGCTCGCAGCCCGCTCCGTTTCCACTCGGCGCCTGAGCGCCTCCACCTTGCTTTGCTTCTTCATTCACGCCTTGTCGGCGCAATCTTGCGATCTTGCAGGACGTGGATCGGCGACTTCGTACGGCGCGTCGGCGGTGGGCTGCGGCGAGTCCACGCGGTGCCACTGCCTGCGCACGCGTCGTGTCGCCTGGCGGGGGGAACCCTTTGGGCCACCAAAGGGTTCCAGAAGAGATGCGAGCCGTAACAGACCACGCCATCAGGGGGCGGAGCCGACCGCCCTCACCCCTGCGGGGTGGGCGGCGCAGCCCCCGATTGCTTGTCAGTGTAGCGAGCGCGCCCCGAGGGATTCGAACCCCCGACCTGCGGATTCGAAGTCCGATGCTCTATCCAGCTGAGCTAGAGGCGCAAGTGGGACCGAGAGAGTTAGACCGTTCAACGGGAGCGGTCAAGCGACATACCGTCGTTAGGTGCTGGCCACGACAGTCGGCATGAGGCCCCCGGGTCGCCCATAGTGCGGAACGACGTCGGGATCGCCTGGATCGAATTCGGAGACGAAACGAGCCTGCCTCTTGGAGTAGTAGAGGCAACCGAGTTCCTCGGCTGGTCTGGTGGCGATGAACACCTCCGCCTCGTCGAGGGCGGCGAGCCAGTTCGCTTTCAGTTCGGTCAAGTCCAGCGGCCGCGCGAGATGCAGGCGAGCGAAGTCCTCGGGCCGATACCGTCCGCGCCTTCTGAGCAGGCCCAGCAGCATGGTTGGGGTGAAGCCGGGATCCTTCCCGGCCGCCGCCCAACACAACGCGCCCAACGAGAGCAGTTGCTCGTGGGAGTGGACCAGGTCCAGAAAATCACGCGGCTCGTCGCGACCTGCGACCGCGAGGACCTTGTTGATTGCGAGATCCACCGGGTGCAGAACGAACCCCGCAATCGGGTGCTTCACGGGCGGCATGAACCTCCACGCCGTGTCGTGTGCCCAGTCCACCTTCGTCGATTCGCCCCCCTTTGCGACGATGGCACGGATGAACCCCGGCTGCGCTACTTGAACCTGGACGTCATAGCCTTGCGACTCGAGCATTCCGCGGTCGGCATCAAACGCGGTCGCCACGCGCTCTGCGCTGTCGTGAAAGTAGTCCAGGTCGTTGCTGTAGCGCTTGGAGGCCGGCTCGATGTGCATCGCGGCTCCGCCCGCAAGGTAGCTGTCCGGCGTACGTTGACCTGCCAACGCTTTTGCCACGCCTGTCTGGAATCCGGTTAGCGGCACAGTTTGGCTCCGATCTGCCAACCCTCACGCCCACCGTGTTCCATCAGCTGCCGCGCGACCCACGGAACGTCGTCCATCGTGACGACGTAGTCAGGGTCGAACGACCAGAAGCACTGCGTGTGAAATCGCCGGAACGCGCGGCGCGCTTCGCGCAACTTCACCATCGAACGAGCTGCATCAGACGACAGCTCCCGTCGACTCGCACGGCCCCCTCGGCGACCAATTTCGCTCAGATAG
Organism: Polyangiaceae bacterium; assembly: GCA_050301735.1. Classification (GTDB taxonomy): domain Bacteria; phylum Myxococcota_A; class Polyangia; order Polyangiales; family Polyangiaceae; genus SZUA-265. Next base: position 3,948 of record JBNKZR010000224.1, read on the forward strand.
CCTCTGACCCATCGATTCACCGACTGACTGTAACCCGCTTATGATAAATATCAAACCATCACAGGGTCTTGGGTGTTGCATCTGGCGCCGTCGCTCGGCGCAGAATGAGGAAGTGAGCCGAGACGTCTCAGCCATCGAAGACCGGCCCCGAGCCCCAAACTGACCCGGGCGGCTGAACCCCGACGGGCCCGAACTCGGTCGTTTGGCCCGGGGCCTGCGACGTTCGGGCGCGGGTCCGCGATGAGGGGGCAATTTGTGTTACACGAGCTCGCCCTTGTCACCTGGAGTGCGAGCGACGTGAGCGAAGAGAACGACTACGAGACGATGGCCATCGTGGGTGGTGCGGTTGCCGTGGCAATCGCGGCGTCCATCTTTGGGGTGGTCAAGTTGGATGTGTTCGGTGCCGCCGAACCCCAGATCGCAGCGGCGACAGCGCCGGCCAAGATCCAAAAGGCCGACAGTCGACCGCGCCCGGATCGTCGCATGCAACGGGCGGCTCGTAATCCCAAGCCGATCCGTGCCCGCGAGCTCAAGCCCGGTGACGTCCCCGGCCTGCCTGGGCCCAAACCCCTCGCCCCTCCCGTCGACCTCGAGCCCGCTGGCAAAGGTACGGCCGAGGCTCCGAGCCCCGCGCCGAAACCAACCGTGCTCGCACCGAAGCCGGCACCCGAGCCGCCACAGCCCCGTCCCGTGGCGCCGCCGAAGCCCGCCGCGCCCCCGCCAGCAGCTGCTCCAGCACCGGCGCCGAAACCTCCAGCGCCCATCGCTCCCGCGCCGAAGCCGGCAGCGCCTCCACCGGCGGCTCCGAAGCCGCCAACGGCCGCCCCACCAGTAGCGCCGGCGCCCCCGACCGTTGCTCCAAAGCCCGCACCTGCGGCGCCCCCGGTGGTTCCTGCACCGAAGCCGGCGCCGCCGCCAGCGCCGGCCGCGCCTCCGCCACCCGCTCAGTAACGAACGCGCTCACAGCCACAGCGAAGCGGCGAGACCGATTCGCAAGCTGAAATTGCTGATATCGCGCTGATCGTCGCCCGTTGCGGCGAGGGCGCCGAGCTGTATCGTGCCCTCGCCATCGCCCGACACGCTGCCGTAGCTGATGGTCAGACTCGGATCGAGGCTGAGCTCTGGAGTGACGAACCAGCGGCCCCCGATGCGACCGCCCAGAAAGTAACCCAAGGCGCTGTACTCGTCTCGGACCTCGCCGTTGTCCAAGTCCAACTCGACGGTGCTGTCGTACCGCGCCAACCCCAACATGCCACCGATGAATGGTCGGAAGTTACCGGAGCCGAGGTGGAAGTCGAGCTTCGGCCCGATCAAGAGCAGGCTGCGATCGTTCGATAGGCCGCCAGCGTTGTCTTCGGAACGTCCGCCGAATTGTAGGAAGCCTCCCAGCACCAACGGCGCTGAGCCGTAGCCCGCCTCCAACCACGTGGTGCTCGGCCCGATGCCCCACTCCAGGCTTTCCAGATCGGTCTCCGTCGTCTGGTCGTTGGCCGTCGTCTCCTGGGTGGTATCCGTGATGCCGAACAGGGAGGCGCCGAGCCCGAGTTGCAGGGCGCCATCGACCTCCTGCGCCTTTGCCGGTGACGTCTGCATGTAAACGGCGGCAATCGTTGCGCCGAGCCAGTAGGTTCGTGTCCTCTTCATCGAGGGGGAGTGTACCGCGCCCGCCCTCGGCGCCATAGAAACTCCCATTGAACAAACGCCGACTTGGCCATCATCGGCTCGAGCCCGGTCGCGCCTGGCAGCAAAGCAATGGGTTACGCGGTGCGCAATGACCGCATGATTTGCGGGCTTGGTGCTGTCGCCTGCGAACTACGGCTTCAACACCCGTGCGGTCGTGGCTGGAGCTCCCCGCTCGTCAGGGCTTGAACCGAACTGAGACAACAGCGGGCACCGCTCGCTCCTGTCCGGGTCTAGTGAGGGTAGATGCATTGAACAAACGCCTACGCTCGCTGCGATGTCTCCTACGTGTAGCGACGAACGCCTTTCATCCCTGTACCCGAACACCTGGGCGCTGTGTTACAACCACACCTCGCCCATGGTGCGACTTGGTGGCACAGGGTCAGCCCGCGAGGGATTAACAAGCGAGACGACATATGAAGTACTTGTGGCTTTCAGGCATTCTTTTCTGCCTCGCCCCCATGGCGATCAGCTGTGGCGACGATAGCAGTACGGGCGGCGAACAATCCGACGAGGTGCATACCGACGCTGGGGAGGACATGGGTCAGTCGACGGAGGCAACGGACGAAACCGAGGCGACCGAAGAGACTGAGGTGGAGCCCACCGAAGAGACCGAGGTCATGGAGACCGAAGAGACCGAGGTCATGGAGACCGAAGAGACGGACGCCGGATCTGCGGGAGAGACCGAGGGCGGTGGCACCGAGGAAACGGACGTCGAAGAGACCGAGGAAACCGACGTCAAAGAGACGGACGCCGCGGACGCTGCTGTGACGGACCCCGACGCTGGGATAGCGCCGGAAGATGAAGACGCTGGCCCGCCACCACCGGTGGACTGCGTGATCGACGCCGACTGCACCGACTCGGACGCTTGCTCCGTCGGTTCCTGTTTGGAGGGCAAGTGCTCCTACGAGCCCGTGGAGCGCGGCGCGCCCTGCGGCAGCGACGTGGACGCCGAGTGCACGCGGCCGGACATCTGCAATGGCGCGGGCCGCTGCCTGCGGCGCAACATCGCCGCGGGTACCCCCTGCGGGGACCGAACGAACACGGAGTGCAACCCCATGGACACCTGCAATGGTCTGGGGCAATGCTCAGTCAACATCGCGCCGGAAGGCGCGTCGTGTGGCGACGATACGGACAACGGCATTTGTGACGGTCCCGATACTTGCGACGGTACCGGCACCTGTCTCGATAACGTCGCGGAGCTCGATACTCCGTGCGGCGGAGCGGAAGAGGTCGCTACGACCTGTGACGGCGCCGATACCTGCGACGGTGAGGGTGTGTGTTTGGAGAACTACACCCTCGAAGGCGTTTCTTGCGGTGACACGATGAACTACGGCGTTTGCGACGCTCCCGACAGTTGCGATGGTGAGGGTAGCTGCAGCCCCAATTTCGCATCCGCCGAAACGCGCTGCGGAGCCGAGGAAAGCAAGGAGGAGCCAGAGTGTGACCCTTGGGATCTGTGCGACGGCTTGGGGACGTGTGAAGCGCTGGTCGCCGACGACGGCGACTCCTGTGGCGACAGCACGGACTACGGCGACTGTGACGCTCCGGATTCGTGCCTGAGTGGCGCTTGCGAATCGAACATCGCCGAAGAGGGCGCGTCGTGCGGTGACGAAACGGACTACGGCATCTGCGATGCCCCGGACACCTGCGACGGCCTTGGCGGCGAGGGCAGCTGCCAGCAGAACTGGGCGGAAGACGAAACCGAGTGTGAAGGTGACGGCACTTGCGAAGAAGGCGAGTGCGTCGGTGCCAGCTGCGACGTCTACACGCCGGCGGAAGATGACGTGACCTCATCCAGGGTGACGACGTTCAACGTGCCCTTCAGCTTCTCGGGTGCAACGAATGACTTCGACCTCAGCTGCGGTTGCGAAACGGCTCCCGACTACATCTTCACGTTCGTTGCACCGATCACGAGCTGGTACCTGTTCGCCACTGCCAACCCACGTGTCATCGGCTTGCTCGACGGCACCTGCGGTGGCGAAGAACTGGTCTGCCAAGAAGGTGCCCCGGTCGCGCGGCAACTCAATGCAGGCGAAGCCATCACCGTTGTGGTGGAGAATCCGTCGAACTGCAGCACCCCCGACACGGACAACATCGTCTACGTCGCGTACACCAGCGCTCCAGACTGAGCGAGCTTCGTGGAGCTTCGCCATCGCCAAGTTCGGTTCTGTTGGGCCGAGCTTGGCGATGAGTCGTGGGGCAGCCCGCAGCTGCGGGGACGGCGTTGACACCTTCGTCTGAAGCTCGTCTTCGGCGCTGATGGCGGGCTTGGCGTTATCCCACATCTCGTACATGGGCGTTCGTGTAGCGTGGGATCTCGAGGGTCGCGCCGTGGAAGTGCACGCGTGCGTTTTCTAGGGTGTGAGGTGGGCGGCGTCTCCTGTTCCGTTCCAATTGCATCCAGTGTGGCAGTTTTCCCGCCACCGACGTTGGAGCATCACGTCAGGTGCGATAACTGTCACCACCCCTCCGCGCGGCGGAGGGTCGACTCTCGCAAAAGGACTTAATGATGCTTGTAGCCCGCTCACGAATTGGGACCTCAACGTTGCTCGCCGTGACCCTGGCAGTCACTGCCTGCGGTGACGACAGCGGTGGCTCGGATGCCACTGACGATCTGGACGCTGGCACCGAAACCGAGGAGACCGATCCTGGTGCGACGGAGGCGACGGACGTCGATGAGACGGATCCGAGCGGGTCCACGGACGTGACGGACGGCACGGATGTGACCGACGCCGAGCCGGATGCGGGCACGCCGGACGGCGGCGCGGACGTCTACGAGAGTGAACTTCCTGAAGGGTGGGCCGACGAGGTCGCCGTGTCCTTGCTCGAGGATCTCGACGATGACCCGGACGTGATCGAGGTCGAGTTGGAGGCCGTCGTTTCTGAGTTCGAATACGAGGAAGGCACCCCGACCGAGGTGTGGACTTACAACGGCAGCCTGCCTGGACCGACGCTGGCCGGCAAGGTGGGCGACACCGTGGTCGTTCACTTCACGAACAACCTGCCCGAGGAGACCACCGTGCACTGGCACGGCATCGACGTGCCGGCTGCGATGGACGGTAGCAACATCGCGCAGGTGCCAGTCGAGCCAGGCGAGTCGTTCACCTACGAGTTTACGCTGATGCGACCCGGTACCTTCTGGTACCACCCGCACGTCCGCACCAACGCTCAGGTGGAGCTGGGCCTGCAGGGCATGATCGTGGTCGAGGATCCGGAGACGGATGCCGAGCTCGAGCTGCCCGAAGACGAGCTCTGGCTCGTTCTCGACGACGTGTTGCTCGACGGTGACGAAGTCGCCGAGCCCTTCCCGTCGGATCCCGCCGAGTACGCCTCGACGCAGGTCAACGGCCGCATCGGCAACAAGCTGTTGGTCAACGGTCGCGAGAAGCCCACGGTCAAAGTCCTCGCGGGCGTTCCGCTGCGTTTGCGCATGGTGAATACCGCGAACAGCCGCATTCAGAACATCGGCATCGATGGGCACTCGCTGTGGCAGATCGGCGGCGACGTCGATCTCTTCGCCAGCGCTCGCATGGTCGAGGCACCGGGCATGGACGCCATCATGCCGGAGATGATGCATGGCGATGCCGGCGCGATGCACGGCGACATGATGATGGATGGCGGCATGATGGACGGCGGCATGATGATGGACGCCGGCATGGTGCCTGACATGATGATGGATGGCGGCATGATGGATGGCGGCATGATGGAGGACCACGGCGGTCACATGGGTGGCATTGCCGCGCCGATCTTCGACGGCGTCGTGTTGACTCCCGGCGACCGCGCCGACGTACTGTTCGTCCCCCACGGCGAGGTAGGCGACGAGTTCGACATGCTGCTCCTCGACTACCCCCGCGGTCGTCACACGGCGATGGTCCAGGACGGCATGGTCATGCTGGCCCACGACGAGATGGACGGTATGGCGCCGGCTGAGTCGTTGGTCACCTTCGAGATCGTGGGTGAGGGCGCGGATCCAGTGGACAGCATCGAACTGCCCGAGACCCTCAACGAGATCGACGCCATCGACGTCGATGGGGCCGGCACGCTACCCGTGATGCTCGGCCACAGCCAGCCCGACGAGACGGGCGCAGTCAACTTCTTCGCCCGCATGATCGACGGCGCCCCCGTGCCCTTCGGCATGATGACCGCGGAAGACGGGCTGAAGGTGACGGTGGGTGAGACCTACGTCTGGGAAGTGACCAACATGACGATGGGCGCGCACAACTTCCACTCCCATGGTTGGTCCTTCCAGTTGCTCGAGACCGAGTACATCGACGAGGATAACGAGGACAACAACATGATCATGATGCCCAAGATCGCTTCCGTCGAGGACACGATCCTGGTTCCCGCTCGTCCGGGTGCCGCAGGAAAGAGTCGCACCGTGGTGCGCTTGGCCGTCACCTTCGACGACGTGGGTCGCGAGGGGCAGGTGGAGGCGTGGGGGCTCGACCCGTCGGAAGGTCACTCCGGTGGCTGGCTCGCTCACTGCCACCTGCTCGAGCACTCGGCACGCGGCATGATGACCTTCTTCGAGGTGCGCGAGTAAGAGCTTGCCGCGCCATGCGGCCGACGAGGGCGTGCGCGACGAGTTCGTGCACGCCCTCGCTCCATTTGGGCTCAGTTCTGGATTTGTGGCTCAGCTCTGGTCAGCTCGCCATCGTTCCAGCACGTCGCTGAGCGCCATGCGCCAGGGTCGTGCGGGGCCGATCCGTGCCTCCGCCAGGGAGATGTCCAACACGCTGTAAGGGGGCCTCGTCGCGGGGGTAGGAAACTCGCTGGTCGGGATCGGGTGGATGGGGGTGTCGAGTCCGAGTTCGTCTCGGATGGCCGTCGCGAAGTCGTGCCACGTGCATTCACCGCCGTCGGTGAGGTGGAACGTGCCGCTTTCGACCTCTCTGCTGAGCGCCCAGCTGCGTGCGGCGAGTTGTTGGGCACTGCTAGGGCGCCCCCGCTGATCGGCCACGACGCGGAGCTCGGGTTTTTCCCGCAATAGACGGGCCATCGTCAGCACGAAGTTCTTACCCCAGGGGGCGTACACCCAGCTGGTACGGATCAGAAGCGCGTTGGCGCCACTGTCTCGAAGCGCCTCTTCCCCGGCAGCCTTGGAGCGGCCGTAGGCGTTGATGGGAGCGATAGGCGCGTCGATGGGGTAGGGCTCTCTTGCCTGGCCGTCGAAGACGTAGTCCGTGCTGTAGTGGATCAGGCGAGCGCCGCGAGCTTTGCACAATGCACCCAGCTCACCGACGGCAGAGCCGTTGATGCGGGCTGCGAGTTCATACTCCGTTTCGGCCTTGTCGACTTGGGTGTAGGCAGCGCAGTTGACGACCAGATCCCAGCTCGGCCCCGACGACAATCGGTCCCAGTGATCGGCATTGCCCAGTTCGAACTGGGCTCGGCTCCAGGCGTCGTGCGGCACGCCCTCCCGCTCCAACAGTTCGCTCCAAGCGCGACCCAGTTGTCCGCCAGCGCCGAGGATCAAGATACGGGTCATGGACTTGGCGTGTCGGTCTCGTCGCAGGGGCGCAGTGGTCGGTGAGCGCGCGTCAGCGGTTTCCGTAGTTCTGCTCGATCCACTGAAGGTAATCTCCGCTTTGCACGGAGGCGACCCAATCGGGGTGGTCCAGATACCATCTCACCGTCTTGCGGAAGCCGGAATCCGGTGTTTCTACGGGCTCCCAGCCGCACTCCGTGCGCAATTTGGTCGCGTCGATCGCGTAGCGCAGGTCGTGGCCAGGTCGGTCGTTGACGAAAGTGATCAAGTCGAGCAGTTGCTGCTCAGGCTTGCCCGCCTCTTCGGCGACCAGACGACAGAGTTGGCGCACGACGTCGATGTTCTTCATCTCGTTGTTGCCGCCGATGTTGTAGGTACCGCCGACCTTGCCCTGCTCGATGACCGTCCAGATGGCGGAGCAGTGGTCCCCGACGTAGAGCCAATCTCGCACGTTGGTGCCTTCGCCATAGACGGGAAGTGGCTTGCCCTCGAGAGCGTTGAGAATCATCAGAGGGATCAGCTTCTCCGGAAACTGATAGGGCCCGTAGTTGTTCGAACAGTTCGTGATCTTCGTGGGCAGTCCGTAAGTGCGGTTGTAGGCGCGCACCAGGTGATCGCTCGAAGCTTTGGAGGCGGAGTATGGAGAGGACGGATCGTAGGCGGTCGTCTCCGTGAAGAAGCCCTCTTCGCCCAGGGAGCCGAACACTTCGTCCGTGCTGACGTGGAGAAACAGCAGCGGCTTCTTTGCGTGCTGCTTGCGCGCAGCTTGCAGCAGATTGAACGTGCCGTTGACGTTCGTCTGGATGAACGCGTCCGGTGCGGCGATGCTGCGGTCGACGTGGCTCTCCGCCGCGAAGTGAACGACGAGCTCCGGCTCGAAATCCGCAAAGCACGCATCCACTGCGGCGGCGTCCGTGATGTCGAGCCGCTGGAACGAGTAGTTCGGGCTCGAGGCGACGGATTCGAGGTTCTTCGGGTTGGCGGCGTAGGTCAGCGCGTCGACGTTGAGAAACGTGTCCCCGGGTCGGGACGCGACGCCGTCGTTCAGAAAGTTCGACCCGATGAAACCAGCGCCACCGGTGACCAAAACTCGCATGGATCGTCGGTATCAGAGGGCTGGAAAGCTCGCAACGCTCGAAGCGCCGCCGCTGCCCGCGGCAAGTCCCACGTGACTCGCGCCGGCACGCTCGGCGACGCACGAGCA
>JBNKZR010000225.1:0-12263 GCA_050301735.1 Polyangiaceae bacterium
CTCCAGGGCAAGTAGGCGCTGACGGCCCACAGAAGAGCAATCGCAATCGGATCCCGCAGCATCACGATCGCCACGGATGCGGCGGCCAGCAGAAGGGTGCGGGCAGCCGTCTTCTGATTACCCTCGCGCGCGGGACTCATGCTGACTGCAATCAGCCCGATGAGACTGACGAAAACTGTCAGGATGCTTCCACGAGTGCCGCCCTCGACCCAATCGCGGCCAACCAGGGCAAACCCACAGGCGAAAGCGAGACCGATGCCAGCTCCCCACATGGCCGTGGCCCGGGCCGGTCGGCTCTCTTCCGCACGATGGGCCATGGCCGCCGCGACCAGCAGCGGTCCGATGACCAACGCAGCAACGAGCCACATCATTGAGCTGCCTCCGGGTCGGTGTGCACCTCTGTCGGCTCCGTTGGTGAAGCGACCGGCACTCCCGAAACGAGCGCAATCCAGTGTTCTTCCACGTAGTCGAAGGCACGCATGAGGCGCGTGAACCCATGCACGACATAATCCCTGAGGAATGCGTCGAAGTAGCCCCGCTCCAGCGCGTGCCGATACAACCACGGCTGAAGCGCCTTCGGCACCAGTCTTTCCAGGTGGCCACCCGTGCGCGGCAACTGTTCACCAATCGCTTGCTCGAGGTGGTGGTGGTCGTGAAGCAGACTTGGCGAACGGAGGATCTGCAGCGTACGAATGCAGGCGTGCCCGACGATGTGCGCCAAAGCGATGAAGCGAAGCCCCAAGCCGATCTCGACGAAGATGAGGCCCACTTGGGCCATCGTTGCGTACGCCAACGTGCTCTTGATGTCGGACTGGACACGTCCAACGAACGTCGCGTGCAGCGCGGTCAACGCACCCACTGCCACTACCACACCAGACACGATCGGCGAAGCGTCGAGCAGTGTCGACGAGCGAAGCAGCAGATAGGGCCCCAGGTGTACGGACAGCGCACCGTAGAATATCGCACTGGAAGGCGTCGGTCCTTCCATCGCCCGAGGCAACCAGCCACCGACGGGCACGAGCGCTGACTTGCCCATCGTCGCAAAGACGAGCAACAGCCCGACGATCACCACATCCATCGGACTCGGGGGTGTGATGAGACCGTTCCACGGCTCGGCCGCCGCCGTGACGCCAGAGCTGCCGGCCACGTGATGCAGCCACACCGTAGCCCCGAGTAGCCCGATGTCACACAGGCGGTAGGTAGTGAACGCTCTCAAACCGTGGCGAACCGGTGCCGGGCGCTCATGAAAAAACGCGATCAAGAGCGCCGAAGACAAGCCGACGATCTCCCAGCCAATGAAGATGAGGTCCAGCGACGCGGCGAGCACGACCAGCTCGACCCCCGCCCCAAACAGCGCCAAAAGCAGGTAGAACCGCACGAAGCCCCGCTCGCGGTGCAAATACCTGCGCGAGAACGCGGCCACGAGTCCTACGAGGGCGACGGCTATCAGCGAAAACGGCGCTGATAGCCGGTCGAAGACCAACTGCCAGTGGAAGGCGTAGAAGGGCACGGTGAACCATTCACCAATGGGAGTGCGTACTTCGGCCACGCCGCGCTGCGCCATCATCGCGATGGCGGCCAACGCTGCCGCGAACGCTGCAGAGAAGGCGCCACCAACGATGGCGATCGTCACGCGCTCGCTAGGAGGACGCGAAAGCCACGTAGCCATCGCAATCAGCAGACCCGCGACGAGTGGAAGAACGAACGGTAAGACCGTCAGTGTTTGCAGCCAAGTCATGTCGTAGCTCCACTATCGCGGTGCGCAAAGTTGGTGCCGGCCACGATACGGGCGCAGGGTAGGTGCTCCCGGCGGCCGGCATAGTATTCAACCGAGGTACGGGCGACGGGGATCTCCTGGCTCTCGGGTTCGTAGGGAACGAAGCCTTCACCAGTGAACACACTCATCTTGCCTGTACTCGGGCTCCAGGCGACGATCTGAATCCAGCGATTGACGACCAGACGACCAACGGCCTCGTGGGCACCAGCTATTTGCAGCAGTGTCTCGGGCTCGGCCTCGATGATCGTCAGTAGGCGCACGGGCTCGTGGATCTCGACCATCTGCCACGGCAGACCCGTTCGCAAGTCGGAAGCGTGGCCGTCCATGACGCCCACCAAACCGACGATGTTGTGCGGCAACTTGGTCCCGCAGCCGTAGCCGGTTGGGTCGACATAGCTGAAGTAGTACTCGAGACTGATGCCTGCACCCACGGGCCCAACCGCCTGCAGCAGCCGAGCCAGGGTCTCTCCATCCTCATCCGTCGTCGGGTCGTACGAAACGAGGAAGGCGCGCCGATCCATGAACAGCCCTCGCGTCCGCTGCCTGCGCCCGACGAAACAGATGGCGTTCGTCGCATGTCCGTACTCCGGGCGTGGTTGCCCCAAGTCAACGGCGTGAGCCTCAGCGTGGGCCAATGCGTGTTCGATGTTCAACTTCGTCGGACTGGACTCGAAGCGTCGACAGCGTTCGTGGGCGTCGAGCCGACGTGCACTGTCAAACGCCTTCAACGCGACAGCGTACTCTCCCCGGAGGGGCTCGGGGATCAAGTCCTCGTCGTAGTAGGTCATCCCGTCGTCGCAGGTGTTGTGGTAGGAACCGACGAACCAAGTACCGTCGGGAATGACGATGCCGCGCTCCGCCAGCCCCGCACGCACCTTCGGGTGGTTGGCCATCGCGGCAAACGCGCGCGCATTCGAGCCACCTCGACCTCCACCGGTGGCACCGCAATCGTGCGCCGACTCGTGAGGATTGTTTAGGCTCGACGACCCGTGCCCAACGGCAAAGACCAGGGGCGCGAAGTCGTCGGTCAGCGCGATCGTGCGGAGAGCACCCTCCACGACGGCGATCATCTCTTCCACCGTGTAGCCCGGAAACAAGCCATTAGCCGCCGGTCCTTCTGAAGGATCCCGCTCGATGCGCAGGCGGGTCCGGGGCCGCCCAACGACGCCGTGGTGCAGCTCATGAGACAAGCGCTCGGCCACACGCGGGAACAGCGTGCGACCAATCAAGGGGATCACACTCGCCCAACCCATGGCACTGGAAACGACGCTGCCGCGCAGCAGCGTCTGACTGCCGACGTTGGTCGCATGCGTGAAGGTTCCGAGCGACCGTCTTCTAGCTGCAACTGCCTGACCGTGCGACGCGTCTACCGGCACTTCGACGACCCAGTGTTTCGGGCGAATGTTCACCGGGCACAAGTCTCGGGGACGAACATCCTCCAAGCCCTGATACGCCATCGCAACGCCGTAGAAGCCCGCATAGCCGTAGGTCTCCACCGCCGGGAAGACCTCCTCCAAGTGACGCCTCAAGGATTCCTCGCGGTCGTCGATGCAGAACACCGCCTGAAAGCGTGGCGCTGGCTTGACCGAGCCTTCAACCTCGTCGTCCGCTGCGCTCAGGCGCGCATGGTTGAGCATCGCGTCGAGCACGTCGACGCGATGCCGACGCTCGTACGCCTCGTGCAGCAGGCGACGCTTCCAGTTCGAATCGAGCTCAGTGACCGCTTTCAGCCACGTTGCGGCCGCATCGCCAGACTGCAGCTCTCGAGGGCCGACCCCTGCCAGCTGTGCCACGACGAAAGCTTCATAGACTGTCGCCCGCTCGGGCTGCGCAGGACCCTTGGTCGATTGTCGCAGGGAGTCCAACGTCGCGTTCGCACCAAAGTGCTCTTTGGCGACGTACTCTGCCGCTGTGGCATCGAGAACCAAGCGCACGGCAAGAAAATCGATCAGTTTGGCAGGTGGTGCTTCGACGGGAGCCCGGTCGGGGCGTTCCTCGAGTTGGTGCATCATGCCCGCCCAACCCCGCAACGACAACAAGGTCGCCCGCAGGAAGTCGAGCCAGCGCTCCTGGGGGACGCGCATCACGTCGAGCATCTCGACGATCGTACGCTCCGCGGTCCATCCCTCATCGGCCTGGTGTCGGAGCTTCTGCTGGAGCCCCCGCAACCAGCGATCGGGTGGGCCCATGTCACGACCGTACAACGACCGAAACGCTCCCAATAGACCGAGATGCTTATCGGGCATGCGCCAATAGGCAATACCTTGGTCGATGAAGGAGGCGCACAGACGAATCAACAACGGGTTGACGAGATCGTCGGTATCGGTGCCGGTCAGACTCAGTAGAAGGTCCCGCGGTCGACGCGGCGCAACGTCTGCCAGAGCAGGTTCGACGTGTTCATCCAGCAACTCCCACATGCGCTTGAGGCCCAGCCGCTCGAGTTTGGGACCTGCGGCCGCCGGAGCGACGGCACGAAATGAATCCTGCAGTTTCGACCGTTCCGCCGCGCCAACCCGCTCGTCGATGCGGATCAACAGATCCGACTCGGCGATGAGCCACTCCAGCGCGGGGCCCCGTGGGACGTCGAACGGATGCAGCAGACACGCGCGACGAAGCTCCGTGTGCGTGGGGCCATCGGTGATGACCTGGGCGTCGTCGAGCTCCCGGTACGCTTCGAGGGCAGCATCGATGTCCGACGGCAGTATGCGGCCGGTGCGCAAGTGCTCGGCAAACGCGCCTTCTGATTGGTAGGGCTGCGTACCGTATATCCGCGAACCTTCGAGCACCGCCTCATCGAACGGCAGGTGTTCGAGTGAGTGCAACGTGTTGTGGTGCACGAAGATGCGAATTGGCGCTTGCGATGGCAAGAGGTGCGCCGCTTCGTCGATCAAGTGATGCAGATGCGCGTGGTGCTCCACGGACACCGGCGCACGGCCGCGAACGGCTGCCGTTGTGTCTTGTTGCATGGCGGTTGATAGGGGATGAGGCTGCTACGCGACGAGCTTGCGTGCCGCGTGCGGATGAGATGACAGCGCCTTGTGCTTGTCGAGCCCTCGGATCACCAGCGAGCAGTCCCGTCGAGAGAAGTCCGCCTTGAGATCGTCGAGCTTCTCCATCACGGTGTGATCGACCAGCCGAGCATCAGAGAAGTCGAGAATGACTTCCTTGGCTTCGCTCGTCTTCTCGATTCGCTTCTTGAGCGCAATCCAGCTGCTGAAGACGGCGGAGTGCTTGACGCGCAACACCACGGCACCGTCGTCGCCGGCTTCCACCTCCAAGTGTGGCCGAAAGAAAGAGCGGAAAGGCACCCCATTGAGGAGGTGTACAGCAAGCTTGACGGCGATTCCGATGCCGATGCCCTCCAGCAAGTCTGTTGCCAAGACGCCAATGATCGTCGCGCAGTAAACCACGAGCTGCTCCGGACCGATCTTGTAGACGTGGATGAACTCCTTCGGATGAGCCAGGCGGAACCCAGTGTAGACGAGCATGGCGCCAAGAGCGGAAAGCGGGATCAGCGAGATGAGTCTCGGCACACTGGCCACGAAAAGCAGTAGCAGCAGGCCGTGGAACATGTTTGCGAATCGGGTGCGGGCACCGTTGTCGATGTTGGCTCGGCTACGAACGATTTCCGAAATCATCGGCAAGCCACCAACCCACGCAGCCGCGAGATTGCCGATACCCACCGCAGTGTTGTCGCGGTCGAGATTGGTCTTGCGCTTCCACGGGTCGATGAGGTCGACCGCTTTGGCACTCAACAGGGACTCGAGGGTGCCGATGACCGCGAACATCATGACCCAGTACCAGCCCCTGGTCTCGGAGAGGCCGGAAAAGTCCGGCGCGGAGAGTGCCGTGAACATGTTGTCGGGAACGTTGACCAGAAACTTGTTGCTCAGCTCGTACTCTTGACCGCCGAACACGTAGGTGTGTGGCTCAGGAGAATTCAGGCCGAAGTACAAGGCCAGTGGCACGGACGACAACACGACGATCATCGGAGCCGGCACACGTTTCAAGTGGCGCTGCTTGACCAAAGGCCACAGGAACATGATCGCCAAGCTGAGAATCCCGATGCAGCCGATGGCCGGGTTCATGTGCGTGATCTCGCTGGGGATGGCGGCGAGCAGTTCGAGCGGCGAGCCCTTGGAAGAAACACCCAGAGCGACGGGGATTTGCTTCGCCATGATGATCACACCAATCGCGGCGAGCATGCCGTGAACAGCCGACATGGGGAAGAACTCCCCCAGAATGCCGCCGCGGGCCAATCCGAAGACGATCTGGATCGCCGCTGCTGCCACTCCAACGCCCAGTGCGATCTGGTAGGCGTGTTGGTCGGCGTCCGACCACTGCCCATCGATGAAGCCAGTACCACCAAAGTCGTTCACACAGCCGATCGCGATCACGATCAAGCCAGCAGCAGGACCTTTGATTGTCAGCTCGGAATTGCTGATGAACGGCGCCAAGACGCCACCGATGATGGCGGTGAAGATACCAGCGATGGGCGGATAGCCGCAGGCCAGCGCTATGCCGAGACACAAGGGCAGCGCAATGAGGAATACCAAGAAGCCAGAGAGCAGGTCTTTCTGCCAGTGGCGCTTGAGGCCGTCCAAATCGCCCACCGGGGGATCGTCGGTGGGTTGAGTTTGGTCGATGGGTTGCTCCATTTAAGCAGTTCTCCTTCTGCGGACACAATCGCCGGCATCCGCCGTCGGCGTTCCGCAGCCAGTCGCCAAGGAGACGAGATGGACGAAGGTCTGGTTCCCGCCAAAGTGATTGCCGTCCCCGGGCGACAAAGTGGAACGGCCCCCGCCCAGATCCAGTCCGTACCGTTCAACGAAATCTCGCCACCGCCGGAGCAGCGAAGCCCCTCACAGCACGCAACCTCGCACCCCAATGCTCAGCGAACGGCGACGAGAAAGACTTCGCGCACGCGCTGGCGTGGCGATGCGTGCTCGACCGTGATCCGGTACTCTCCCGGCTCACTGACGCCGATCGCGAGCTGTGGTTGCGCGCCGTCGTTGGTCGGGTGTGCGAAGCGATGTACGCACTTCTGGGGACCACACGAAGGTTCCTCCCCACGCTGAGCAAAGCGCGACGCCCGTACCATCAGCTCCTTGGGGGCCTCGACGTAGACGTCCGCATGCTCACCATCGTGATGGTCAGTGTCCAGAGTCAACGGCAACCAGCTGTGCCCGTCATCCTCCAGCACGAACTCCAACTCTTCCATGCGGTGCAAGACGTCGTCATCGTCAGCAGCATGGATCCAGAACAGAGCCGCAAGGATGGTGGCTCCCGCCGCAGCCAACCCGGCTGCGCGAACCAGCAAGGCCCATTCGAGCAGTCCACTCCAGACTGGGGGTTGAGTACCACCGCCCAATACCTCGTCCTCCAACGACGTCTGGTCAGCACGACGCAGGGCCTCACGCAGTCGGTCGTCGAACCCCTCGCTGGGTTCCATCCGACGGAGCTCACTTGCAGCGCGAAGCAGTCCTGCCGGTAGCTTCCCTTGCTTGGACTCGTTGTTCATGTGGCCCCCTTCCCATCCTGCTTTTGGTAGGCCTTGCGCAACAAGCGCCGCCCACGCATCTGCCGACTCTTGATCGTACCGGTAGGTACACCCAACACCTCTGCGGCCTCGGCGTGGCTCATCTCCTCCACGTCACACAGGACTAACACGACCCGATAGACCTCAGGCACTTCGCGCAAACAGTCCAGTAGGAAGGATGCCGCATCGGTATCGCATATCCACTCCTCCGGTTCAGTCGTCGAACGAGTGACGGCCTGAACGACAAGATCTGCGCAGTCACGAGCGGTATCGAAGAGGCCACGTCGCCGCGCCTCCTTTCGGCGATGGTCGACGTGTTCGTTCCGCACGATCTGACACAACCATCCCAAAAGCGTGCCCGTCCCGGAGAACTTCGCGCGACGCTGATAACCGCGGATGAGACTTGCCTGAAGCAGATCCTCAGCCTGGGCAGGCTCGTCGCTCAGGGCGAGACACAAGCGATACAGTCGCGGCACCAACGGTCGCACCGCGTCCTGGAACTCCTCCCGAGTCCAGTCTGCAGCGGCTTCGTCCTCATCGATGGTTGCCGAGCGCACCACATGCCGTAACGGGATATCCGAGGCAGTCCGCGGCGGCGTCATCGACGCCGATGTGACGTATTCGAGAGTGGCTGTCAACACGAGCTAGAGAAGAGACGACTCTTGAAACCCGTCGGTTCCCCAGTTCGAAACGCCCGCCTCCCGCTGCTGGGCGCTGAACCAAAAGCGAACGGCCCCTCCATTGGTGCAAACACTGCGTTGGTTCCATGAAAATGGGCCGCGGCACTCTTTTTGAGACACCCCGCCAGTCGTTCGTTCTGGCCGCGGCCCGAGCGCGTTTCCACAGGTGAACGACAGTCTCCCGATGCACACTGCAAACGAAGTAGGCGGCGTCGCAGTCGACGCACCCGCCCTCCTCGACGACTCCGAACCGGATGGGTCCGAGCGATGATGGTCCTCAACTCCCCACATATCTCTCATCTGCTCGACGGCAAGTCCAAACTTGCACAACACCTCGAACTCTCCACACGAGCCACCCATCAGGCCGCCTCCCACTCCACCGATAACTCAGGACCATTCCTAGCCATCATCACCTGCGGCGACCTACAACAGCCCCCGACGCATCTGTTAGACCTGGAAGACGAACAGGCAATGGTATTCCAGACGGCCGCCTGCATCGGCGGCGCGGCCACCGTTGCCGGCGTCAGTTACGCCGTCGCGACGCACGGCATTCGACTCATCATCGTGTTGGGGCACTCCTGCTGCTCAATCATCGAGCACTGTCGCTCGAGCGCGCACGACCTGGGTGTCATTTCCAGAACCGTCGAACGCAGTCGCCGACACCTCATCGGCGCCGAGGGCAACTCCCGTGCAGACGCCCCCGAACTACTCTCGGCGCACCATACGCTGTGCATGGCGCAAGCATGGAAGCGAGAGATGTTGCCCACTCACGACGTCGAGGTCATACCCATGTTCGCCAACGACGTTTCCGGCCGGGTCGGCATACTGGGCGATCCGCTCGCGACGATCTGACAGGCACCGTGCCCTACGCGAAGTTGAGCGTGATGGCAATGCGCTTGCTGGCCTTGGTCGGGTGCATGCTGGCGTGGTAGTGCCGACCATCGAACGCTCATCTTGCCTTTGATTGGCACGACGCGCTGGGCAATTCGAAACTTGCCGTCGTTTGCGAAGCGAGCAGCGCGGGTCGCGGGGACCTCATCCACCGTTTTCTTGAAGACCACCGTGTCACCGTCTGCATCGTTGACGTAGTAGACGGCGGTTTGGTCAGGCTGACGAAAACGCAGCAGCGCATTGTACTCGAGCCCCGATCTCTCGAGAAAAGTGAACAGGATGGGCAACAGCATGGGGCAGATTGGCGTTTGGCTCGGCGGCTTTCCGTCTACCTCCGTCAGGTAGGCGGTGTGACCGAAGCCCAATCGAACAGCAGCCCCACCTGCGATGCAAGCACGGCAGCCCATCTCGAGGTGCCACGCATCGTTGCTCTCGACGACGACCGCCGCCTCAGCCTCCGGCGTTGCTGCTCAGGCCATCTACATCCTCACTCAACCCGCGCTGAAGCTCCTTGAGCGCGCTCTCGCTCTCCCGGCGCTCCCAAGCGGTCAGGTCCAGGTACTGCGTCGCGCTGTCCAATGCATCTGGCCCAAACACCTTGAGCATGGGGTTGAACCAACTGACGGCCACCCCTGCGGCTCGCATCACCAGACTGTTGGTGAGGATGGCCACGGGGACCCGGGCGCCTTGCAACACGTCGACCATGAGCTTGCGCTGCTTCCCGTCCGGCGCCCCACCGGCCGAAACGACGAGCACACGCTGGTCCTGCAGCGGCCGGTACTCACCGGCCTGCTCCACGTACGCCGCCCACTCCTCGTTGGTCGGGGGGTGTTCCGTGTGCACCGTCACACAGAGCCGCCCCATCCGCCTCCAACCCATCGTCCGCCTCGCCACTCTCGAAGGGTACCTTGGGCGCGAGCTGTGGCAAGGCCCAGTCGTTGCTAGGCTCCGAGCGGGCCCAGGTCGGCTGCTCGTCGAGCGTCTGGAGCGACAACGCGCCTTGCCCCGTC
This sequence comes from Polyangiaceae bacterium, assembly GCA_050301735.1. Lineage (GTDB taxonomy): Bacteria > Myxococcota_A > Polyangia > Polyangiales > Polyangiaceae > SZUA-265. The sequence goes on from JBNKZR010000225.1 coordinate 9,898, forward strand.
TCGTAGGTCAGTCGAGAACAACGGCGTCGTCGCCTTCGTAGCCCTTGATGACTACCTCGATTTCGACGTCGCCGAGGGCATCGAAGTCGACGTCACTGGCAACACCGATGTAGTCGATATCCTCACCCGCCTCGATCGCCTCGAGCGCCTTGGCCCATTCGCCGGCATAGACTTTGGTGCCAGGAGGATTCGCGACCTCACGCATCGACTCCGCGATGGCCTTGCCGTCCGTCGACTCCGCATGGGCCAACGCCAGACCGAGTACGAACATGGCGTCGTAGTTGCTGTGGACGGGACCAAGGAAGTCCTTCTCAGCGTTGCCTGAGTCGACCCACAATTCCCTAGCGAAATTGGCGCTCGGTCCGTCGGCGTCGTCCAGCGACGCCCACTTGACCCTACGCGCTTCGTCGTCTGTCAGGAACGGGGTCAGGTTCTCGTTTCCGGCAGCAGCTGTGGTGTAGAGCGGCCCATCGTAGCCAGCGGCCGCCGCCGCATCGAAGAGCGCGTTGGCGTCCGGTGGGTAAGAGGCAAACAGAATGGCCTCCGCACCACTGTCGAGCGCCTCCGCCACCAGAGGTTCGAAGTCGAAGGTCTCGGAGTCGACACTAACCGGATACTCCACCTCCGCCACGATCTCGCAATTGCCTCCAGCGCAATCGCCCGCTTTGAACGCGTTTCCAAACTCCAACGATACGTCAGTAGTGTAGGGGTGCGAGTTCTTGATGATCGCGATTCTGCTGTACCCATCGCGGATCGCTTCCTGCGCCAGCGTCCCTCCCTCGTCCAAGGCCGTGGATCCGGGTCGGAAGAAAAGCCCATCGTTGCTTTCGCGAGCGAGCGAGACGGTCATGGCGGTGCCGACCACTAGGACGGCTTCTGCCGGTACCAGGACGTCCAACATGGCAAACACGGATCCGCTGCCAGCTCCAGACACGACCGCGGTGATTCCATCGTCCATCAATTCCTGCGCGATGGTGGATGCCGTCTCTGCGTTGGTCTCCGTGTCTTTGACCACGAGTTCCAGGCGTCTGCCGTGGATACCACCGTTGTCGTTGATCTGCTTTTGCGCCAGACGAATCGCCGTCTCGAAGTGAACCCCTTGAGCGCCGAGAGGGCCACTGAAGGGGTTCGCAAGCCCGACCCGCAGTTCTTCGGTACCTTCGCTGCTCGCTCCGCTACCCCCCCCGCCACACGAAACGAGAGCACCCAACATGCTCGCCAACACAACCGAACGACCTAGTTTCATCAGACCTCTTGTCCCCAGCACTACGCTTGAATGAGCAGCCAACTCTTACCGACCCGCTGCATTTTTACACTGAACAATAAGTACAATGAACGACGACCCGCCTGGCGCGCCAAAGGTTTACCTTACCAATTTCGCACACGGACACGTGGGCGTGCGGCGCCAGCGGAACGGCAGCTCCGAATTGCAACATCAAGCACAGTTCGAACCACCCAACGAACTCGTCGATACGCACATTCTCTCAGTGGTGCACGGCGTCGCCCGCGTGGTAACCCGCAACCGGACTCACTCGGGAACGACTGCCGCGCACCCAACACCCATGAGCCGACCACATGTCGCATGCAGTATCCTCCTGCACAGGCGCCCCCTTTGCTGCTCCCCATGTGCGAACCGAGCGTACAATCCTCGCCGCAAACGCGAACAGGAACAGCACTCGCGCCGGCGAAAGGAAGCCTCAGAATTCCTGCTTCAACCTCAGGAACGCCGAGCGCCCCAGCGCAGGGATGTCGACACCGCGGGCCCCACCGTGCGCATACTGGGTGTTCAGCATGTTGTCGACGTGAACGGAGACCTCCGTCAACCGCTCCGGAAGTAGATGCACGTCGAGCGTTCGAAGGTGCAGGCCCAACAACATGTACGGATCCAACAGGTAGGATTCGCCGTTGACTCGGATGTTGGCGACCGACGACTTGCGTTCACCTACGTACGCAGCAGTCAAAGCCCCCGCGGCATGGACCTCGGGAAAGTCCAAAGCCAGACTGAGGTGACCGAGCATCTCTGGATAGTTCGGAGGGCTGTTGCCTCCGGGCACGTCCTGACCGTACGCCGTGGTCCACTGGAAGTTCACGACCTCGGGCTCTTCGAGTTCGGTCCGCTGAAGCGCGACATCTCCCTTGATGGTCACCGGGCGGTACGTCAATTCGGCCGCAACCTCGAACCCGACGCTCTCACTGTCGGTGAGATTACGAGCTGTTAGCAGCTCCCCCGCAGGCTGGTTCTCGACGCGACGCTCGATTTCGGTGCGAAAGAGAGTGAAGTCCACCTTCAACATGTCGACGAGGCGCAACAAGGCCGCCCCCTCCAGCGCTCGGGCGCGTTGACTTTCCAAGTCAGGGTTGCCGAC
>JBNKZR010000226.1:0-12182 GCA_050301735.1 Polyangiaceae bacterium
GCAATGGCCACATCACTCGCCTGGCACCCAAACAACCGGAGCCTGCCTGCGACGTGCCGGCGATGGAGCCCGAGCCGGATCCCGTCGACCCCGCTCCGACGGATCCGGTCACAGAAGAGCCCGCGCCCGAAGAGCCAGTGACGGAGGAGATGCCGCCCGAGGATCCGGCACCCGACGCCGAACCCGCAACCACCGAACCTGCGCCGAGCGAGCCAGCTCCGGCTCAACCTGCGTCGACCGACACACCCGCGCCCGCCGACAGCGGCGAAACCACGCCGGGCGCGGCTGAGCCCAACGAGGGGCAAACGTCAGTACCCACGAGTGATCCGGCAACGCAGATGCCAGGGCAGACGACCGGCGCTGCCGTTAGCCCGACGGCGCCTTCGGAAGAGACGCCCACGCTCGACTCCACGGCGGATTCGACTAGCGATGGTTGCGGCTGTCGGGTGACGGGTCGCGGTGGCGCTACGGGCTGGGGATGGCTGGTGCTCGGCGTGTTGGGTGCGGGGCTAGTGCGGCGACGACGCTGAAACCGGCGCTCAGGCGCTTCTTCGTGCAGCAGATCGTTCTATTTCGGAATGGGCACCGAGCGCGGGCTGTGCCGAAAACGAAAACCTGGCTTGCTGCTATGGCCCCAGTCCGAGCGATCCTGCATTCTATCCGACAGTGACCGAGTCGAACCGACCAAGCCATTGTGGGGTAGGCGAACCGCCCCGGCGGAAGAGCTTGCGCCCTTCGTTGCGCGTGCTCGCCACTGGGCTAACGGCATCCGTCTCTTTGGCGTGCTCGGACGCGGCTGAGGACCGGGCTTCTGCTCTGCCTGCGCCCTCCGAGGCTGCCGGGGATGACAGCTCCGCCAGTGAACAGGGCACGAGTCACCAAGCGGATTTGGCGTACACCTTGGCGGATGGCTACGGCGCTGGCGATCCGTGTGAGGTCCCTTCCGCGGTCGAGTGCAAAGTCAACCTTCCGTCGCAGGGTGGGGTTACCAACTGCTTCGTTGGTGTACGCATCTGTGAAGACGGCTACTGGGGGGATTGTGTGTCCAATGACGCCGCGGAGCAGCTGCTCGAGCAGCTGGCGTCGCCGCCTATCGATACCGGCGGCTGAGCGCCCATCGTCGCGCAAAGTGCGGCATCAATTGGGGACTTCCAGCAGCGCCGTCGCGCCAGCGATGCCGCTCGCCATGCTGCCCAAGCCGAGTTGGATGTGGAAGTCCCCGCGCCCGCGCGCCAACAGGTAGTGCAGGCAGAACAGCATGTGCTCGAATGGGTGTAGATGTGTCGTCGGCGAGAGCACCGGCCGCCAAGCGGGGCGTGATTCGCCAAGCGCGGATGGGTGGTGTAGCCTCGCCGCATGCACGACGAGCCCGACAGCGATGTCTGGGCGCGATGGCGGCGTTCACTGCGTATGAATTGGCAGCGACGTGTGCTTTCGCGTGTCTATCGCCCCTGGTTGGACACGGGGGGCTGGCGTGGCTGCGTCGTACTGGCGTCTTCTCCGCGCAGTGGCAGTACTTGGGTTTTCGAGATGCTCAATCAAAGCCGGGAGTATCGAGCGATTTTCGAGCCGTTCCACCCGTCACGGGTGCCCGCGCTGCGCGCCGCGCGTCACCGTGAGTATCGGCGGCCAGGCGAACGATGCCCGGAACTCGAGGCGACCTTCGCGCGCTTGTTCGCCGGCGAGTTATCCAATCGGTGGATGGATCGTTTCAATCGGCGTTGGGTATCTGCCAGGCGTTTGGTCAAGACCGTACGCAGCAACTTGGTACTGCCATGGCTCGCGGAGCGCTTTCCCAGCATGCCCTTGGTACTGTTGTTGCGTCACCCGTGTGCCGTGGCGGCGAGTCGGAAGAGACTTCGATGGGGCACCAACGTTGCCCCGTTGCTGGCTCAACCGAAGCTGTGCCAAGACTATCTGGGCCCCCACCTTGCCCTGATGCAGTCGGCCGACACGTTCGAGCGCGAGATATACCGCTGGGCAGTGAGTCAATTGGTGCCCCTTTCGCTCCTGAGGCGTGGGCAGGCACTCGTCGTGTTCTATGAAGACCTGGTGCGGCTTCCCGAACAACACTCGCGAGTGCTCTTCGGCTATACGCGCACGCCCTGGCCCCAAGCGGCTCTCGTCGAGGCGCGTGTCCCCTCTGCCCTTGCACTGCGTAAGGATAGTTCCCTCGGGTCCACCCAATCGCTCAGCAGCTGGCGTCACGCATTCACTTCATCACAACTCGAGCGTGCGGACCGCATCTTGCAACGCTTCGGACTCGACGTCCTGTATACCACTGAAGATGATCTGCCGAAGGCACGAAGCCTGGCAGCAGAGCGGTTTCCTTGCCTCGACTTCTATTGACGAAGCGTGGCGGTCCAAACGCACGACCGCTGCCAGTCAGGGGGTGCCGACGAGTGACTCTCGCACTGCTGTGCCCCTCAACGCGTGGCGCCGATCACCCACGCTACACGGTCTGGCAATGGCTGTGTCGGATCCGTCGTCAAAGGTCATCGGCAACGGTGAGGCCGGGGTGTGTTGGGCTCTCGTCCGAGGTCAATCCCCGTACAAGCTCGAGATCCGCGTGGCCCTGGCGACGGTCCATCCCCCTTGGTCGTCGATACCGTCGTCGATCACCAGTTCGAAGAGCTTCGTCTGCGCCGAGTCACGAGTGACCTCGACGATGCGCGCGCCGTAGTTGTTGTCGGCGTTCGTGTCGAGTGGCTTGCCGTCGATGTGAACCAGCGCTCCAAAAGTGACGAGTGCGTTGCCGGTCATCGGTAGGGCATTGGCGTCGCTGATGAACGCTGAGAACAGGCGCTCGTCGGCGTCACCGCCATAGGTCCACACCTGGGAGATGGTCATGGCCTCGGCGTCGATGGCGTACTCGACCGCGCGGCTGTAGCTGTCTTCGGGCGCGATGCGGTCATTCGGCGGTTGTGCCCGTGCGTTGCCGTTGTCGAAGAGCAGCAAGGTGCCCGAAGCCGTCACTTGGGGCGCGTGGGCGTGGTATGGCCATTCGAAATCGGAGCCTTCGGGGGTGAGCAGGTACGGTTGGAATTCTGCGTCCCAGTTTCCGTGGGGTCCGAGAATCCAGATCAGCTCACCGGTGTTCCTCGATATCTTCACTACCGCGTCCTGGTGACGGATGGAAACGATGAAGGAGTCGTCTTCCGGCACGTGGACGACTCCGTTGGAGTGCCCCCACTCGAAAGCGCCGTACATTCGGGACAAGGAGTCGTAGCCGATGCGGGTGGGGTCGAGGATGTCTTGCAGCGAATGGAGGCGAGCGACCTCACCCGTGTCTGGGGTGAACTCCACGATGAGGTCATCCAGCACTTCGGCGGGAGCTGCGCTGTCGAGCTCCGTGTAGCTCGTCGGGTAGCTCTCGATGTCTGTGAACTGCCGTGAGAGCGAGAGGAAGTTACCGTTCACCATCGGGAATACCTCGTGGTGGAACAACGGGACGTCGACGAGCACGCTTCCCTTGGGTGGGTCTTCTTGCCACGTGCCGTGCCAGCTCTGCAGCAGCTCACCGTACATGTTGATGAGTCGGACATCATCGTCCGCGCCGAGGAAGAGGAGGTTGCCATCTGGCATTTGGCGCAGCTCGTTGGTGCTGCGATCTGAGTACCACACCGGTTCGCCAGACTCGTTGAGCACCATCATGTAGTCCGTTTGCTCGGTCCGGGAGCGGGTGCTGAGCAGCGTGTACCCCGGCTCCATCTCGTCAGGCTTGCTCGTGAGGACCTGCATCGGCGGCCAGTCATCGGGCAGGGGATCGGTGGTGATGGTCAGCGTCTCCGGGAGCTCCACGCTTCCCCCCTCCGGCAGGTGAAGGATGATCTGAACGGAGTAGGTTTCAGCCGGCACAAAGCCCAGCAGGGGGAGGGCATGGCGGGTCGCGGGATCGTCGAAGTGTCGCTGCCACTCCACGCGGTCACCGCTCCGCACGACCACCTCCACAGTGGCGGGCTCGTTCGTCGTCAGTTGGAGCTCGCGAGCCAACGGCGCCCGCTCGAAGGACCCGAGCCGCGGACCACTGCGCAACAGCCCAGGCTCAGACTCACAGCCCGCCAGGGCCAACGCGACGAGCAGGGCGGCCAGACTCCAGACTGCTCCTCTCCGCTTGTTCGAGCGCACGGCCATGGACTCTACCATCGATCGAGCAGTTCGGCGTCGCCGAACGACGCCTGCGTCACTTCAGCAGCAACGGGCAGACTGCTGCGCCAGTCACCGACGGGCGGGCCGAGCTCTACTGCCAAATACTGACAGGTCCCATTCCTGCTTGTTTGGCGCTGAAACTCGCGCGACGTTGCCGGTCGTGTGCTGTCCGCCCTTCCGAAGTGGTCTGGTCCTCTCTTCTTCCACGAGTTGCATCAGCTTGGCCCCGGCGATGACTCCTTTGCTTGCATCGAGTGGACTCAGCTGAAGCGGTCCGGCCCGTTGTCGGTTCGGTAGTATCACCTATGGCCATCTGTCTGCCCCGTGTCTTCTCGCCCTCGAAAGGCAGCTTCTGAGCGGGGCGAACCGCCTGCCTCACGCGTCGTCGTAGTCCGTGAAGTAGAGTTCGGCGGTCGTCGGTTCCTCAGCGGCTTGGAGGACGCGATCTCGTAGGTCGGTGTGAACCCCACGTTCGAGAGCTTGACGCAAGACGGTTTGCTTGGATGCCGTCATCATTTGAGCGAAGTCGAAGCCGCGGGAGGCCAGGGGGAGCTCGTCCGAGCAGAGGAGCTCCACGATGTGAGGGACGAAGGGGCTGTGGTCGTCACTGAGATACACCCACGTCGCCAGTAGCTCGCAGAGTGCCCGTGGCGATAGACGCTCGAGGAGAGGAAGTAAGATCGGGCTGTCTGGAGGCAGAACACCGTGGCGGAGCAAACGCTCTGCGGCAACCGCCGCCGAGGTTCCTCCCCTTGCCGACGAGTCGAGAGCAGCTTGCAGCAGATCGAGCAGGGCCGCGTCCTGCCGCCGGACATGCCGCGCCGCCGCGGTGAAAAGCGGCGTCTCGGGATCGCGGAGCCAGCCAACGAGACGCTCCTCGTCCAACTGTTCGATATGGGACAACGCGGCAAGGCTCTGGGACGCGAGTTTGTTCGCAGCTCGCGAGGGCCTGCTGTCGAGTGCGTCAGCGGACAAGGCCAGCGCTCGTTCAGCCAGTGCATGCAGGTCGCCGATACGCCGCCCTTTGGCGAGCATGAGCAAACGAAAACTCACGTCGAGCTCGCGTGCATCGAGCGCCGTAGTGAGAGCTCGACCCACCCGCACGTCGAGCGCGTCATTCGGGCCGACTGCTTGCAATGCCTCGATGGCTTCGAAGCGGTTGTCGGAGCGTCGAATGGTGGCGTCGCGCTCGACCTCATCGCTCTCGAAAGACAGAGCCCAGAGCATGTCGACACAGGTCGCGGGTGCGCCGAGCTCTCGCAGGGCGCGGAGCACGTCGCGTCCAACGCCGCACCGGCTGGGGGCTAGCAACAGCCGGTGGGCGAGGTTTTGCAGTCGCTTCTGACGCGTGCTGCCGAACCAGGGCTTTTTGACTAGATGGACCAAGGCCTGGAGCCAACCATTGTCGACCCGTGCCAGCGCCTGTCGTTCCGCCAACAGCAACAAGCCATCGAAGGCAGGGTCACCAAAGCGCTCGATCAGGAGCTCGGCCCACTCGCTTCGTCGCCGTGGTAGATCGGAGGTGGCGCGGACGGTATCATGCTGCAACACCCAGAGCAGCAGCGCCAGCGCTTCGCGCTCCGGCGCTCGGGCAACGAGTTTCGCGATCGTGGCGGGGTCGGGCTCTCTGCCCGCTAGCGCTTCCAGGTGTGCGTCGAACTCGTCGCTTCGCTGCTCGACCTGGATGGGAAGCTCGATTCGCAACGTGCATTCTTCGGAGAAACAAGCTTTCCAGGCAGTGCTCGCCGCTTCTCGCACGATAGGGAGTTCATCTGAAAGCGCTCGTTCCAGTCGCGCTTGGGCCAGATGCCGGGGCAGTGCGCCGCAGGCGCGAGCAGCGTCGTAGCGCTGCCTGAGGAAGCGCGCCTGCAGGCGGTGATCGATCGCCTCGAGCGCTCGCTCGGGCCAAACGGCGGCGAGAGCGTCCAGAGCAAAGCCGTCGTCGACGGCGCACCGTTCGTACTGCACGAAGACGCACTCGTGGCGCAGGATCGCACAAAGTGGACGATAGCCCAGGGGAGGGCGAAGCCGGCGCACAGCCCGCGCCAATTCGAACGCATACTGGTAGGCTGCCTCATTCCACCTGCCATTGCCGCGAGGCGGAGGATGCACGATGGCATCCTCCAGCAAGGCCTGCACGTCGTCTGCGGACAAGGCGTCTAGTTCGCCCAAGGTCGACAAGGCCTGCAGGCGCAACAGCAGGTCACGACCAAGGAGCAAGCGACGCAGGGCCGGTGCGACGGCCTCCACGTCTCGCACCCAGCCGGCGAACACGACGGCCAGCTCACACTGACTGCGACTCGCCGTCTGTTCGAGGTAGGGCAAGAGTCGGGCTCCCAACTCGGGGAGCCCCCCTGGAGGCCGCTCATGCGCAAAGCTCATTGCAGCGAACAGGGCTCCACCACCCGCCTCGACCACCTCGACCACCAGCTCGGCGAGCTCGTCCGAATCCAGCGTCGCGAAGTTCAGGGGGACTGCTACGTCCTTCAGCAACTGCGCCGGGATCATGTGTTGATACCGATTGATCAAGCGGCATAGACGCACGGCGTCACGACCTTCCAGACCTGCAACGGGCACGCCCAAGTCCACAGCGCGCTCCGCCAACGCCACTGTCGCCTGGGCGCGGCGCCCCACATCCGTCATGACCCAGACACGCCGCACCAATCCAGCAAGCTCCTGGCATGCCGCGCGTGCCTCAGGCAAAGACAGCGGCTTTCGCCCGGGCGATGAGGGAAGCGGCGGGCCGCTTTCGGCCGATCCGCCGTCATGCCCCCCTTCTGCCAGGTCAGCGACCTCCAGACCCTCGTCTTCCAGACCCTCGTCTTCCAGACCAGCGTCATCCCCGAGCGCAACACGCCATGCGAAGCGCGCTGCTCGCTTCGCGTCGAAAACGTCGTCCCCTGACATGAGCACAAGATGCCAGGCTGCCGTAGGAGGTCAAGTCGAGAAGTGCGCGCCGCGGGTTCGAAGTGCGATGAGCCATCGAAGCGCGATGAGCCATCCCATCGAGGGGTTGGGCGCGCGTCATTCGCCTATGCGGTAGGTGAACGGTGCCGCTGGCGTCTTGCGGCTCTTGGCCAGGGCTTGCGGACGTCTGCCGCTGGACTCCGCGGGGACGTTGGCGTAGCCTCTTGTCGTGATTGTGTCTCGCGTCGTTCTCGGAGCTGTCTTGGCTCTGTCTTGCTCCACCGGCGACGAAGCCGATCGCGCCGACGGAGGCGCGCCGTCGGAACCCTCGACGCCCACGGGCGAAGCGGAGCCTGCGGGTGAACCCTCGACATCTGCGGATGAATCCTCGGCATCTACGGATGAAATGGGGTCTGCTGGCGACCCCTCGACAGCCATGGATGAATCGGATGCGGGTGAGCCCTCGACGTTCACGGATGAATCCGAGTCCGCTGGCGGCGGGGCTACCGGCGACCCACCCACGCCCGCAAGCGAGGGAGCTCCGAGTGGATCGGCGAGTTGCGACGGGCTCGTCACGGATCGGGATCCCCACCCGATGAGCTCGCTGGCGAAACCAGCAATGCTCGAAGCCGCGACCGATCCCGAGTTCGGCACGCGCATCGTGCGCATCAGCGACGTCGAGAGTGAAACGGGTGGGGACGTCATCAAGCCCGCGTATTCGACGATTCAGGCGTGGAATGCCGACGAAACGCTTCTCGTTCTGTACGAGGTTGGCGGTGGGCATCGATTGTACGATGGGCGGAGCTACGAGTTTCTTCGCCGCCTCGACATCAGCCCGCCCGATCTCGAGCAGTTCTATTGGCACCCCACGGACCCAGACGTGATGTTGTTCGCGCAAGGTGACGAGCTCATCCGCTACCTGGTCTCCGAAGATCGCAGGGAAGTACTGCATCCGTTCGAGGGTGGGTGCAGGGCTTCAGCTGGGGGCGACCCGATGTACTTTGCGTGGGACGGGAACACCCTCGGGTTCGTCTGCGAGGACACTTCGGAGGCATTCGTCTACCACGTCGATACCGACTCCGAGAGTCGACGAGTGGGCGATGCGGAGCTCGGCCCGCAGGTGGCTCCGAGCGGCGACACCGTTTACCTCGCAGGCGATATCTACGACGGGGACATGGAGTTCCTGAGAACGCTCGACCTCGACAATCCCTACGACCACGCGTCGCTGGGTCGCCTGGCGAACGGCCGTGACACGTTGAACATCGTCGCCTATGACCCTGGGCGTCAAGGCAGTGGCGTCGGGACGCTGGTCGTGTTCGAACTCGATTCCGGAGACAGCCGCGTGATTGTCGGCGAGGATACCGGCTACCCCTATCCCCCGTCGGGAACGCACATCTCCGCGGTGGCGCACCAGGCACCAGGATGGGTGTCCGTGTCCATCGTCGGCAACGACTTCGACGGTCAGAGGCTGCTCGACAGCGAGTTGTTACTCGCCGACACCAACACGGGGGAGGTGTGCCGCATCGCCCACCACCGCTCCCACGGCAAGAATGGGCCGCAAGACTACTGGGCTGAGCCGCACGCGACGATCAGCCCGTCGGGGACGCGCGTTCTCTTCGGTTCGGATTGGGGTGGGGGCAACACGGTCGACACCTACGTCGTGGAGCTGCCGGGCTACGCGCTGTAGGCTGTTCGACGCTGCTGTCCGGTGTGGTTGGTCGCCCTCTTCGACGCAGTTGATTTCGCCCACCAGGCCACCGACGATTTCCGCGACCTGTCTGACTCGGGGTCAAAGCGTTGGGGCGCGCAAGTTCGAGGTGGTTGCCGACCCGACGCTGGCATGCCCGTGTCTCCATCGAGCTTGATGTGGCACGTGGTGCAGTTGCTTCGTGAGAGAACCTGCGGGGCATTCTCCTACGGTGCGTAGTCATTTGTTCGCTGTTTGGGAGATAGGTGCAGGAACTGCGGTTCTTCTCGGGAATTGGTTTTGGTGGGGAGGTGCCGGCTGTTAACGTCTGATGCTTGCAGCGAGAACCCGCTGCGCACACCAAAGAGTCGTGCCTCGTCGGTGCGTGCTCAGCGGAGGGAGTCAGTATGAAGGGCAGTCGACGGAGGTTTTTGGCAAGGGGCGGCGCAGGCGTTGCCTTGGGGGCGTTGGGCATCGGGGTGCTCAACCGGAGGGCGTGGGCCGATCACCACTGCGAGACGGGAAGTTGGGGCGCCATCTCCGGCTCCGTCGGAGGGTGGACGTGTGATACACACGACGGCTACAAGATACTGGAGATATTCCTGCGTGGTGGGGCTTCACAGTGGGAATCGTTCTGGCTGCCTGGCGGGACCTCGCCGACCCTCACGGACTACGGACTCGGGGATCTGCCGCTGAGCAGCATGAACTGGGGTTTACACACCGCCGACTTTCCGTGCGAACCTCCCGACATCCCCACCGCCTACGACAACTCTGCGCTGTTCGAAGCTCAGTCCGGAGGTGGGAACATCTACTGGGGCGCTCCCACCAGACCTCTGCATCAGCGTTCCGACATCTTCTCGCGCTGCAGGATGGTGACCCAATCTCACGCCTTTCCGCCACACGAGGCCGCCGTGCCGTACGTGCTCTCGGGGCTCACTCTCGGCAATCCTCGCCGCGCTGGAACGGGCGCAGCGATTCAACGTCGCGCTCGGGTGGTGGACCCATCCCAGCAGCTACCCGTTTCGTTCATCTTGCATCGCAGTGACGCGTTTGGCGCCAGCGCAGCGGCAGAAACCGGGACGCACCCCGGGTTCGCTCGCCCTGTCGTCATCCGTGTTCAGGACAATGACGCATTCGTCAACAACCTCGCCCGGAACGGTATCAGTGCGGAGTCTGACGAGTTACTGCTGGCACTTCGCCACGAGCAGCGCGACCGATTGAGGTTCCGTGGTGGAGGTAGCCCCGTGCGCTCTGATGGTTTCGAGAGCTACTGGGTCGCCGCCGAGCTGCTCGAACAAGCTCCGGCGATGCAGGCACTTTTTCCCGGTGGGATCCTGGTTAGGGATACCGCCGTAGCAGTGTGCCCCGAGCTGCCGGGCGGCAATCCGATACATGCTCCGGGGATCAAGACGATGCTGCAGGCGGCAGCATCCCTGCTGACCAGCGGCCCTGCGCGGCACGTCTGCGTCATCGATACTGGCATCGCTGGCACGTACGACAGTCACGGTTCGGGCGAACAGCGCCACCTTTTGCAAACCAGCGCGAACATTTACAACGTGATGCACCACCTCGCTGACATCATCCAACACCCGACGGCCAACCCAGACGGGGCGTTGGACCTGGACACCACGATGGTGGTGCTCAGTACGGAGTTCAATCGCACGCCGACGATCAACGGCAACAATGGCCGCGACCACTGGACGGTGGGCGGCATGACCTTGTTGTGCGGCGGACCGCTGACAGAAGCCGGAGGCCGCAGCATCCTTGGTGCCATCGACGCCGACGGCTACACGACGGAGCCTTACCGCTACTCTGCGACCGATATACGGGCCATGATGCTTCTGGTCGCCGGGGTCGATCCCTTCGCAGACGGCAACTTTCGATTCGGTGACTTCAGTAGCGCCATCACGACGGGCATAGGAACCGAGGACGCAATCCGCGATCGACTGAAGGGGGTGCTCCTTGGCCTGTGAGCTTGCCGGCGCGCGCCGCCGAAGTTCGAGACTGGCTCGACGACACCTCGTCGTCGTCGTCGTAGCGGCGCTGATGGTGCTCTCCTGCATTACGTTTCCCAACCCCAAGGCTGACGACGAGGGCGAGCCCAGCTTCGCCCGTGAGGCCTTCCCCGTACTCCTCGGCAGACGCGCCTATGGCGTGAACGAAGTCGAGGTCGTTGCCGACATCGCTCAACTCTACGGGCGGCCTACCGCCATTCGGATGCTGATGCAGGATACCGCCTTCGTGGACCATTGGTCTGACACGTTGGTCGACATCCTTCGCATGAAGCGCGACATCTTGGGCGGGGTGGGTGCCGCGCAGGATGCGAATTGTTGGGGTGAGCCGACCCAAGCGACGCCAGATCCGGCTTTGGCCGAATGGGTGCGTGACAACGTACCCACCGCAGCCGGAGGCCCAACGGGTTGGAACATGACCGACTTGCTGCGCTCAGCCATCGTGTTGGATGATCTTTCACCCGTGTACCGAGCCAATCTTTTCGCGATGTCGACACGGCGACGGAACAACGCCGAGTTCAGATCCGAGCTCACGGACCACTTCCTCCGGACCTACCTCAATCGCGACATCGCCTGCCTCAAGTGCCACAACCCGACCTATTCCACCTCCAACAAGAAGAACGACGATGGCGACATCGTCTGGCGGCGTCTGTGGGCCACCAGCGGCCATCCAGAGAAGGCGCTATTTGGTGACTACTACGATTCGGGTGCCGTGCTCAGCCGGCTGCGACCGATCTTTCGGGGGGACGTCCGGAAGCCAGTCGCGGAGGGGAGTGGCATTCGCCCGTGGGGCATGTCCGGTGATTGCGCCAAGAACACGGACGTATCAGGGCCGCAGAACGACGGTACCGTCTTGCACCAAGACTTCCGGACATTGCCGGTCGCGGCGCCCAGCTATGCTTCGGCGAAGTTCGGCAGTCTGGACGGCGCGACCAACCCGAAGCTCGCGGTGTGGGAACTCGAGGCGGCCTTGCGCCAGGGTATCGAGGATCTGGAGGACGGTTATGAACGATTCCCCGCGAGCGATCCGTTGCTGCCGCCCGACGAGCAACAGTACTGCGATGTGGTGCAGCTGTTCGCCGCCAACTGCGTCGGTTGTCACAGCCAACCCGGCCCGTCTGCGGGGATGGATCTCGCGGGTGACTTGTCCGTGGTGCTGGTCGATGCAGACACACAAGGAGGGAACTCTACGTTCAGCAAACGGGTCGTTGCGGGTTCGGCCAACGATTCCGAGCTCTACCGTCGGGTGAGCGCTGACACTAGCCCGCCACGGATGCCACCCGGTGGCGGTGGGCTTTCCAGCGACGACGTCGCGCTCATCGAACAGTGGATCAACGACGGTGCTTTGGTGTTCGACCCGGATGACTGCAACACCAGCCACGTGCCCGACGTTGCGCCCGACGAAGCTTTTGCCTACCTGACCGCCA
>JBNKZR010000227.1:0-12032 GCA_050301735.1 Polyangiaceae bacterium
AAGACGTGTGCACCAGGGCTGGACCTGCTATCGAAGAACGATGATTGGCGCTAGAGCTGGCAGGTGTTGGCCAGGTGCGGATAGCCTGGGGTGCATCGGATTGTGGGGCCTGATTTTGAGTTCGTGGGGGCTATTCGGCTGCGAAGAGTCGCGCCAACAGTCATCCCTGCAAGAGCAAACACCCGAGGCGGAATCGACAGCCGTCGGAAGCTCCGACGGTGCTGACACGGGCGGCGAGCAGCCCATCGAGCCCGGCCTTGACATGGACGCGTCGGAGCCGGCGCGTATGGGCTCAGAAGCGCCAGCAATGACGGACGGCACTGGGCCGCCCTCGCTCGAGGCTGACCCTGAGGTCGTGCTGGAGCCAACGAGCGACGCAGACCCTTCTGCCCCGAACACGAACGCGCAGACCGACGCTGGGAGTCGAGTCTCGACGATGGCGGATGCCGCCGCGGCACCCAGCGAGACGCCTGACGCTGCCCTGAGCGACGCCGACGAGCCCGGTCCCGTGCCCGACGCTAGCTTGACCCGCGCCGCGGTCGTGTTGGGCGCCTGTTTTCCGGATGACGGTGTCAACCGCAATCTGTCGAACCTCTGGGTCCAGGACTTGCTTGCGGAGCGCTGGCGCCTTCCCGCCGAATGCTTGAGTACAGCGGGTGACGGCTGCGGCGCACTCACGACGTGTTTGGGTATCTCGTACGAGTCCTCAACGCTCGAGTGCCCCTTCGAGTGCGCTGCTGGTATCCTTCATGGCTGCACGGGTGCGTTGGAGGTCACCTATGACTGCAACATTCGAGAGCGAGAGTGTGACGAGCAGTTCGGCTGCGTCGTACCTGGGACGGCCAGGTGCGAGGACGGGTCCGCCGGCAGCTGCTCGGACGATGGACGACCCCGCTTGTGCAATGACGGGCTGCTGGACGTCGGCCCAAGCTGCGAGGACTTCGGGTTGGCCTGCGGCGAGGGCCGCTGCCGTGCCGATGGCGAAAGCTGTCCTTCGCGTAGCGGGCTTCTCGAGAGCACCTTGGAGTTCGATGGCGTGGGATGCGACGGGCCAGTGATGATCTCATGCATCGGTGGTCAGCTGGGGAGCGTGGATTGCCGCAGCCGCGGGCCAGGGTTCACCTGTCAGCAGCTCGACGACGTCTACTTCTGCGGACTCGCCAACGAATGCATCCCCGGAAATACTCCCGGTGCGGAGCAACCCGGCACGGGTTTCGGCTGCGACGGGACGAGCGTCCGGTTCTGCAACGCGGGCCGCCTCGAAGCGATCGACTGCACCGAACTGGGGTTCGACGGCTGCAGTGAGGACTTCGATGGCTGTGTCCCGAACTTCCAGTCGATGTTGGCTCAACCCTAGTCTTCGCCTGCCCCAAGTATTCGGTCGGCTCCTGTTCGGTTCGACCGCAATCCATGACGGCAACCTCCGACTGCGATGTCGCCCCTCAGAACGCCGAGTGGGTGGATGGTTCGAGTTCCGCTCTCTGTCGTTTCGAGAGCCAGCCCCCTCGCGCTAGGTTCAATGCCCGTCCGAAAGCCTTCGCCGCGCCCCCGCCTCGCCAGTTGCCAACGTCCGATCCTCGCGTTCGGCGGCGGGTAGATGAGAACTCGAGAGCTTGCGGTCCGCGTGGGGATCGTCGGACCGCGCCACCGAGTGCTCGTGAGCGAGCGCCCGGGCAGTGGCGTTAAAAAGCGGGTGTTTGGACCCCGGACGACCTCCAGCCAAGTCGCTGTCGACCTCCGTGCCGGGCGATGGTCCCAGGCCGCCCGAGAACGGCTCCGGGATCTCGAACAGGTCGCCGAGTGGCGGCAAGTGCTTGCGCAGTGTCTGCACCAGTTCGTCGGACAGGAATTCCGAAAGAACGCGGCAAATGATCTCGGTGTGCTCGATTGCCACACCGAGATCGACCCTCTCCGCCTTCGCGACGCTTTGGAATAGTGCCGCCTTGCTGGGCGGGGGCAGGCTCTTCGGGGCGGATGGATCGAGCGGACGCCCCGTGTCGAACACGGATGCCAAAGACGCGGGCAGCTCCGCGCGCAACCACCCGACTTCGTCGCGCGCCAACTGCTCCGACAAGGCGCGAAGAGTTACTCGCGTCACGCGGTCGACGTCGTCGTCAGAGAACCTCGGGCACCTGTCGATGACGTGCTCCCGGAACTGGACCATGGAGAATTCGGACATGCCCGTCACCTAGAGCAAAGTACGTGCCGTTGGCAGCGCTGGCGTTGCTCTTCCCGGCGACGATGGAGGCCTACTCCAGCGAATAGCGTCAAACACGGCTGTTCGTGGCCTCAGCCTGTGCCGAACGCGAGCGCGGGTGGCAGCGAATCGAGCTATGCGGCGGGAACAGCACGCACCGTCTGCGCAGCGTCGGAGCAGACCAGCACAATCTTGCCCGCAATGCCGCCGCACGCGGAGTCGCACCTCACCGGGCCTCGGGTTCCGGACGGTCTTCTTGGACGTGCTACTACTCCGCCGTGGCGCTGAGAGTAATTGGCACGGGGTTTGGTCGAACGGGCACGGAGTCCATGCGCCAGGCGCTGAATCTGTTGGGTTTCGGGCCTTGCCACCACATGAGCGAGGTCAACGGCGACCCGGAGCAGAAACGCCTGTGGCGCGCGCTGGCCGCCGGCACCCGAGTCAGTTGGGAGGAGTTGTTTGCGGGTTACCGGTCGTGCATCGACTGGCCTTCAGCCCACTACTGGCGTGAGTTGATCGACGTCTACCCCGACGCCAAAGTGGTGTTGACGTACCGCTCACCGGAAAGTTGGTGGGAGAGCTTCTCGAAAACGATCCTCGTCGGCATCACCCGCTCCACGGACTCCGCATCGCTCGGGGTAGCGTTGATCCGAGAGACGGTATTCTCCGGCAAGCCGGGGGATCGCGAATACGCCATGGGCCTGTACCAGGCCAACGTGGATGCGGTGCTCACGACCGTGCCGAAGGAGCGTCTGCTGGTGCACAGCCTGGGCGACGGTTGGGAGCCGCTGTGCAAATACCTCCGCGTGCCGGTGCCCGAAGGGCCGTATCCCTCGAGCAACACAACTGACGAGTTCGTGCGCCGCGCGCAGACGCAGCGCTGAGTTCCCTCCGTCCCACTCAGCTCCCTCCCGCTCAGCGGTACGCCGAGGCCTGAAGATTGAACAGGTGAGCGTAGCGCTTGCCCAGGCCCATCAACTCTTCGTGGCTGCCCCGTTCCGTAATCCTACCCCCATCGAGTACGACGATCTCGTCGGCCATGCGCACCGTGGAGAAGCGGTGGGAGATGACGATGCCCATGCGCCTTTCCGAAAGCTTGCGGAAGCGCTCGAAGACCTCGGCTTCAGCCTCCGCATCCATCGAGGCGGTGGGTTCGTCCAGCACCAGGATGTCGGCGTCCTTGCGCATGAAGGCGCGCGAGAGTGCCATCTTCTGCCACTGCCCGGTCGATAGCTCTTGTCCGTCTTTGAACCAGCGTCCGAGCTGGGTTTCATAGCCTCGAGGCAGGCGCTCGATGAACGCCTTGGCCATGCCCATCTCCGCCGCTTCCTCCCAGCGCGCATGGTCTTCCAGGGCACGCACGTCGCCAGTGCCGATGTTCTCTCCCGCCAGCAGCTGGTAGCGGATGAAGTCCTGAAAGATGACACCGATGCGTTCGTGAAGCGCCCGCCCGTCCCATTCTTTGGTGTCGCGCCCATCGAGCAGCACGCGGCCCTGGGTAGGCTCGTACAGCCGCGTCAGCAGTTTGATCAAGGTGGTCTTGCCCGCGCCGTTTTCCCCGACCAGCGCCAGCTTGCGCCCCGGGGGCACGTGCAGGTTCACATCGCTCAGCGCGGGCGTGTCCGATCCGGGATAACAGAAACTGACCCCTTCGAGACGCAGCCCGTCCGCCGGGTTGGGACCGGTAACGGCGCTGCCTGCAGCGGAAGCCGGCGCGTACTCCAGATACTCGTACAGATTGGACAGGTACAGATTGTCCTCGTACATGCCCCCGATCGCCGTCAGCATCGCCGCCAGCGCGCTCTGACCTTGCTTGAACACCAACAGGTACATCGTCATGTCGCCGAGGGTGATCTTCCCGGCGATCGCGCTGAGCACGATCCAAGCGTACGCGCCGTAGAACGCCCCGGTGCTCAGCAAGCCGAGCAAAAAACCCCAGACGCCGCGTCGCAACGTCAGGGCGCTATCCTTGCCGAAAAGGTCGAGGAAGATCGCCTTGTAGCGCCGCAGGAACTCCGGCCCCAGCTCGAAGAGCTGGACTTCCTTCGCGTTGTCCTCGCGCGCCAGCAGCGTTTCCAAGTATGCCTGTTTGCGCGTCTCCGGTGCGCGCCAGCGAAAGAGCCTGAACGCGTCGTCTGAAAAGCGCGTCTCGGCCACGAAGATCGGGATGGCTGCCAGCACCAGGATCAGGGCCGTCCAGCCCGAGAAGTGCAGCAGCAGACTGCCGTAGACGGTCAGCGAGATGGCGTTCTGCCCCAGGCCGAAGACGCGTTTGATCAGACTCAGGGGACGCGATGAAGCTTCGCGGCGAGCCCGCGTCATGCGGTCGTAGAACTCCGAATCTTCGAAGTCGCTCAAGCACAGGGTCAGTGCCTTCTCGAGCACCAGCTCGTTGACGCGTTGGCCGAGCAACGCCCGCAACAACGATTCGCACACGCCAATGCCACGTTGTGCGGCGCTCAGAAGCACGACCAGACCGAGCTCGTAGGCCACGAAGCGCAGCGCCGCATCGCTGGATGCGTCGGTGCTGGCTGCCGCAACCAGCACCGCGTCGACGATCAGCTTTCCGACGTAGGCCATTGCCGCGGGCAGGACTCCGGCGAGTAGGCTCAGCCCCGCCAGCCAGAGCGTTATCCAGCGACTGGTACTCCAAACCAAGCTCAGAGCACGCGACGTGTACTGAAAAACGTCGAGGTAACGCCGCAAGCCGCTGCTCGCTTCGGGCTCTTTGGGGTGACTTGCCGCGAGCTCTGCCGTCATTGCGGCAGTATAGGGCTCTGACCCGCGTTTGGGTTTCCGAACGACGCGGTCAGCGCTGGCGGGCTCGGGAACCGGGATTGGCGCTCACAAGCGCGGTACGTTTCTCGCCATGAGGGTGGGATTCTCCTCTAGGTTCGCCCCCCGGAGTCCTCCTACCCTTCATGGCAAGCCACAGCTTTTTGTTTTGGAACGTCTGCGCCGTGCGACGCCGACACCTGCCGGGACCGAAGCCAACCAAGGCCACGCGCCTCGTCGCAATGGCGGCAATCGGCATTGGCACCCTCCCCCGGGTAACCTCGGCGTCATCGTCGCCGACCGAGAGTTCGCCTGTACTGTACCAGGTAAACATCGCGCGACTGACTAGCCGCGAGCCCCCTGGTGGACACCGACCTCCATTCCGCTGTGCCGGCGACCGGCGTTTGCACGGAGCGCCCGGTACCTGTCCCGGTTCTTCGCTAACTTTGACTAGTCGACGAGAAAGAGTGGCAACTCCTCTTTCAAGGGCCCGGCACACGGCCACTTGCACCCCGCACTTAAGCCTGGCCTGCTGAAATCCAGATCGCGTTCGGTCACCCGACGCAGCCACGGCTGCGACTTTACAGGCCTGACTAGTTGGACGATAACTCACAGGAGTGCACATTCGCCGGCAGTGGGCTCCCAACATCGCACCAACCGCTAGCCCATCGCGGCTCAACACCAACGACGGCCGAGTGACACTCTGGGCGTGGCCAGGGCAAGCCAGTGACCACCGAAAGATGCCAAGGAGACAACAATGGTGACCAATCACGAGTACGAAGATGACGTGGTAGAACCCTGGCGCGTCAAGGTCGTCGAGCGCATGCCCCGACCATCTCGACAGGAGCGCGAGCGAGCGATCAGCGAGCGTCACTTCAACATCTTCGCTATCCCGTCGTCGAAGATATTCATCGATCTACTGACGGATTCCGGCACTTCAGCGATGTCGGACAATCAGTGGGCTGGCATGATGCTGGGCGACGAGAGCTACGCCGGCTGCCGGAACTTCTTCCACTTCGAATCGACGGTTCAAGAGATGTTCGGTTTTCCCCACGTCATCCCCACCCATCAAGGGCGTGCGGCAGAAAGCCTCTTGTTCACCACGATCGTGGAACCTGGAAAAGTCATTCCGGGAAGCAATCACTTCGATACCGCCAGAGCCAACATAGAGGTCAACGGCGGGCAAGCCGTCGACCTCGCTGTGGCGGAGGCGTCCGTCATCTCTTCGGAGGAACCGTTCAAGGGCAACATGGACGTGGGACGCCTGCGCTCGGTGTTGCACGAGGCGCGAGAACGGGTGCCGTTGGTCACGATGACGTTGACCAACAATCTCTCGGGTGGACAACCTGCGTCGCTCGCGAACATTCGGGAGGTCTCCGCAACCTGCAAAGAATTCGGTATTCCGCTATTCATCGACGCATGCCGCTTCGCGGAAAATGCCTACTTCATCAAGCAGCGTGAAGAAGGGCAGGGCGAGCGCTCGATTCGCGAAATCGTCCGGGAGATTTTCGACCTCGCAGATGGCTGCACGCTGAGCGGGAAGAAAGATGGCTTGGCGAACATTGGTGGATTGGTCGCTTGTCGCGACCCGCAATTGGCCAACCGAATCAAGCAGCGCCTCATCCTCGTCGAAGGTTTTCCGACTTACGGAGGACTCGCGGGTCGGGACCTGGAAGCCCTGGCACGCGGATTGGAAGAGGTAGTGGACGAAGACTACCTGCGTTTCCGGGTGGGCCAGGTCGCGCAATTCGGTCGTCGCCTGCAAGAGCTCGCTATCCCCGTATTGACGCCTTTTGGGGGACACGCCGTCTATGTGGATGCGGGGCGCCTACTGCCGCAAATCCCGGCAACGTCGTTCCCTGGTATCGCGCTCGTTGTCGAGTTGTACCGCGAGGCAGGAGTTCGCGCCGTCGAGATCGGAACTTCCATGCAGGGCCGCGTGGACGACAACGGTCATCCATTGGCCGCACCCGCCGAGCTCGTGCGCTTGTGCCTGCCACGCAGAGTCTACACCAACGACCACCTCGCCTACGTCGCGAGGGCCATGGGGCGCATTCGCGACTACGGCTCCCGCCTGCGCGGCTATCGTATCTTGGAAAAGGAGCCTGGAGCGCTCGGCCACTTCACGGCGAAGTACGAAGAAGTGCAATAGCTCACTCGGAGAGGCGCCCTTCGAGGGCGCCTCTGACAGACACCCTATAGCAATCCCAGCGTCTTCTTCAACACGACCAAAGCCTCTTCGATCTCCGGCACGGCCTCGTCCGGCACTTCGAGGTAGCTGTACGCCGCAACGGAGTCCTCTGGAGAGAAACCCCGCACGTCCACTTTGGCCAGCCAGCTCACCCCTTTGATGGCAGCGCGCGAAACCTTCGAGTCGGTAACGACTGCGATTCGAATCGGCATCGTCTCCGTGAGCGTGTTGAGATCGGTGCGCTGCGCCCTATTGGGACCGGAACCCGATGCATGCACGAGAACGTTCACCTGCTTCCCACCTTCACCGCACCGCTTGATATTGTCGACCAGATGACGCCATTCTGCTTCCACGAATGGTTGGTTGTTGTTCGCCGCTACCACGATGCCAGCCACCAGCTGCGAAGCGAAAGTAGTCGGGGTTTCAGAGGAAGTATTCGTCGCAAGCACACGCCTATGTTGACCCGTCCGCTGCCAAGAAGCCAGACTCAGTTCAACAATGAGTGGGCAGCGGTGGTGCGTTTCCGTACAACACCAGTTGAGCTACAGCCTTCCGACCAGGCCGAGCAGGTGTGCGCGTTGATAGAGCGACCACGCCAACTGTACGAGACACGGGACGGCCAAGGCACCGCCCAACACACGCCGGGGCCTAGGCCCCGAGGGATGCCCTGAGAGTCAACCACAGGGTCTGCGACCAACCGGCAACGACTGAACGTCCGGGTCGAGGCGTCCCGATGCTAGCTGCACAGCCGGGCCCAGAACGGACGTGGAGTCACCTGCGCTGGTCTGCGACCGACTGAAGCAGTCAGACTTCGTAGGCCGGCTGCCCGCAGCGGCACGCCAGGATCGCCAAGACAAACTGGCTGCCGCCGCGCAGGCTTCGGTCGGAGATGTCAGATGTTTGCGTCGATCAGTTCGCCGTTGCGACCCTGCTGCGTTTGCTACTCAGCGATTGCCCATTGATCAGCACATCGCTGAACCGCATGTCGGCGTTTCGAATCAGCTCACGCGTCTGCGGGCGCGCCCAGGTCGGACGCTCCCCACCCAGTAGATCCCACTCCAAGAACTCCAGCAGCGGGTTGCGATAGAAGTCCGAGTCCCAGTCCGTGAGAAAATCGGTACGCATGTGATACTCGATCTGCATCTCCGCGCCTTTGAAGTGCTTGAGCACCGGATGGATCTCCGTCACTAGGTCACCGCACTGCTTGTCGTGGTCGTAGGGATGCATGTGCGGGTGGTTGAACGCGGTCCCTTCGAAGTTTGGGTTACCCACACCCGGCCCGTACGTCATCATCGACACGTAGTATTCGCAGTCTGGGTCCTGGGCCCAGCTACTCTCTCGCACCAATTGCTGGTTGAGATCGTAGTACCACCGCACTTCACCCTGACCGTTCTTCGGAAGCACCGCCACATCGCACAGGAACCCGATTTGCTGCCAAAGCGAGGAGCAGTTGTTCGCACGCCACAGTAGCTTGTCGGCGATTGCCTTGGGAGTGCACGCGACGTCAGCGTGTGGCAACTCCTGACCGTGATCACGTTCCTCCAAGATGTGAAAGAGCGTCCGCACGTTGTAGCGAAAGCCGTGGATGAAGGACGACTGCGACTTCTTGTAGTCGATGCCTTGCATCATCGTACCGGCAAAGAACAGCCCCGGCACGTTCGTGGACTCCCAGCGTCCGGTCATGGCCGGGAGGCGGCCACAAGAGCGCAGCTCGGGCTTACACCCATCCCCAAAAATGTCGGTATCCATTTGGAAGCCAGTACAGCGAATCACGCGGTCGTATTCGAACTGCTCGATCTCGGACTCGACCTCGGTGTGGATCGCCGACCAGCGCACCTGGAATTTACCAGATGGTAGCTTGGTGATGCTGTGGGTCGGGCCATCCAAGATCCCATTCTGCGACTTCAGCAGATAGCTGTCGTGAAACACGCCATTGACCGAACGCGCGTGGCCAACGAAGTGCGTGTCGTAGGCTAGCTTCATCGGCTCTGGGCTGGACAAGTGGATGTACGTGGCGTGTGCCAGCAGGTTGTTGGCCGTTTCCAACGCCGAGTTGCCCTTACCCAAGATGAGGACCGTTTGCCCGGTGAAATCCTTCGGATCGACCGACATGTCCTCGTAGCCCTCCGCCAAATCGATGCCGGGAATATCGGGCATCCAGGGCTTGAACAGCCCCGATGCAATCACCAGGCGCTTGCCTCGGTAGTTCGATCCATCCTGGCAAGCCACCCGGAAGTCGCCGTCGCTGCCCCGCTCGACCGTTTCGACGCAACGCTCGAAATGAATGTTCAGTTCGAAGCGACGGGCGAAGTCCCCGAGGTACCGCACGAGCGTATCCGCGTCAGGGAAGTACTCGTCCGAGTACCCAGAGTACGGCATCTCGTCCCCTGGGTTGGTCAACAGGCAGTTCCAATCGTGGCGCAGCTTGAAGTCTGTCTGTTCGCGCCCGACGTTGACCTTGTTGATCGACAGCAACTTGCGGTGGCGGGGATGGGTCTTGAAGAAGCTGCCAGCCTCAGTATTGGTCTCGAGGATGACGTAGCTGCGGCCCGCTTTCTCCAAGAAGTAGCCAAGTTGCAGGCCAGCGGGCCCTGCACCGACGATGATCGTTTCGAAGTCTGCTTGATTGCTCATCTGTCCTCTGAAAGTCTTGCTCGATCCATTGTCGAGGCTCAGGTTGCTTTCGCTTCTTTGGTGTTGGCTCCCTCGGGCAATACGAACCCCGATTCCTTGGGCGCTGGGTAGCTCGTCGTGCGCAACGTTTCTGTCTGAAGATTGCCGCTGAGGACACCCGTCATCAGTGCGCGCAGCGGTTCGACATGCTCGGGTTCCATCCATTCCGCCGCGAGGTCCTCGAGCACGTGATGCTCGTGGACCTGTTGACCGTCTTGGAACAGACGGACGATGGGATGCAAAAATGCACTTCGTGCGGCATTGTCGACATCCCGCCGGTGCACTCGATCGACGAAGAACGGATCGACCGGCTTCTCTTTTCCGTACTCCAACGTCAGAGAGAGCCAACGCCCGCGCGGAAAGAGTCGTTCATCAGCGAAGTCGAGGGGGACTTCTTCGACGTACTCAGCGCTGTTGAGGGCGGCGTCGAGTCGCACTACGTCCGCGAGGAACCCAGGTTGCTGCCACAACGCCGAGGACCGATTCATCCTGTCGAGTAGGGCGTCCGTCAACGCATTGGCTGTCAGCGGAACCGCGCGACTGGGCCAAGGGGAATCGTGATAGCGCTCCTCGAGCATCCGAGTCAGGGCGCGGATGTTGTAGCGGAATCCGTGAATGAACGACGACATGTACCGCTTGTAGTCGCGGAACTGCATCAGAGTGCCTGCGAAGAACAGGTCCGGAACGTTGACTGACTCCCACTCAGACGTCATCTGCGGCAGCCTGCCGCAGTCCGTCAAACTCGGCCTGCAAGGCTCGTCGAAGATTGACGCATCGAAGCGAAATCCGGTGCACAGGATGATTCTGTCGTAGGTGAGTGTCTCGACTTCCCCCCCAGCATGGGCATAGGCAAATGTGACGTCATACTCTTTTCCTCGCTTCACCACCTTCACGACGTCCGCATCCAACAGAGCGTTCTGAGACTTGAGCTGGTAGGTATCCAGAACGTTGTTGTTGACGGCCCGGAGGTGCCCCACGAAATGAGTTCGCCAAGCCATCTTCAGCGGGTTCGGGCTTGCCAAGTGGATTGACGCGGCGGTCGGAACCAGCGCGTCCGCGGTTTCGAAGGCGGAGTTCCCCTTCCCTACAATCAGAACTCGCTGGTTCGTGAACGACTTCGGATGAACGGAGACGCTGGTGTAGTGCTCGCAGTGCTCGACCCCTGGAAACTCTGGTCGCCAGCCTCGGGGAACCCCCGTTGCGACCACCAAGCGGTCGCAACTGCGTTGCTCGCCACGCGACGAGGTGACGATGAAGCGGCCACCAGGCGACTCGCGCGTGACGCTTTCGACCGAAAAACGGTAGTGGATGGCGATGTCGTGCTGACGAACGAACGCTTCCAGGTAGGCAACGAGATCGCTGGCGTCCGGAAAGTAGCTACTCGAGAAGTCTGACAGCAGGGGTTCGCCTTCCTCGGACAGAAGTGAGTTCCAATCCCAACGCAGCTTCTTCTCGTCGTCGTCCGTCCCGGTAAAGACCTTGTTGATGGAGAGCAGCTTGCCGTGTCGCGGGTACTCCCTGAAAAAGGACCCCGGGATGTCCTCGCGGTCCACGACGGCGTGGTCGAGCGCGGCACGAGACAAAAAGTACGAAAGCTGGACCCCTGCAGGCCCGGCTCCGATAATCAAGTACTCTGTGTGTTCCAATGCACTAATACCTCCC
This sequence comes from Polyangiaceae bacterium, assembly GCA_050301735.1. GTDB lineage: Bacteria > Myxococcota_A > Polyangia > Polyangiales > Polyangiaceae > SZUA-265. The sequence goes on from JBNKZR010000227.1 coordinate 11,499, forward strand.
GTTCAGTATCGACGTGAGGCTGAGTACGGCGATCACCTACGGTGACTTTACCCTCCAATTCACTCTGAACCTGGAACCGCTTCGGTCGCCCGACCGCGGCTAGGAGCGTCTCCTGCAGATTAACTAGTCAGGCACGGTGCACGGCATCGTGTTCGCCGCTCAATCTTGACGACGCGCGCGAAAGATGGTCTCAGCCATTGCCGATCCCCTTCAAGCATCGACCGCGGTTGACCAACGCGCGGTCTGAAGACCCATCGTCCCAACCTCGCAGGAACGCCGGAGCACTCACGACTCGGAGGGAGCCTGCTCCGCCCTCCGCAGTCCACGTCAGGTGTGGCGTACGGGCTCTCGATAGCGAACGACGTGGATTCTCTTTCCGCCGTTCATCGGCTCGACAGCGAAGCTGTGAGTCAGGCGCACGATGGCTCCCAGGCCGCCCCCAATGCCTTGGCGCTGGAGAAACGCCCCAGGGTCGATGGGGCCGTCGTCACTGAACCCATCCTGCAGCGCGAGCTCCAGGTTCTTGAACGGGGG
>JBNKZR010000228.1:0-11915 GCA_050301735.1 Polyangiaceae bacterium
CAAGATGTGTTCTCTCAGCGTAGGGAAGAGGTTCTGCTGCAACGCTTCATCAGGTGAGAAGAATCGCGCGGACACGACCTCACGATTGTCGACCTGGATGGACGGGGCCTCCGCGACGTCGAGTCGAAATACCTCCACGCGGTCGTGCTTGCCTTCCCAATCACGCACCCGGTCCAACACGAGCTCCAGCTGCTCCTCCTCGACGTCGAGCGCGACTTCCTCCTTCAACTCCCGCTTTGCAGCCTGGCGGCCCGTCTCTCCGGCGCGCACGTAGCCCCCGGGCAGCGAGTAGTACCGCACGTAGGAATTGCGCACCAACAGGATGCGTCCCTGATGCCAGATGGCAACAAGAGCGCCATGGGTGTCCGGCCGCCGCACGCGCCAGTACACGCGCATCAGCTGATAAGCGCAAACGTAGGCAACCTGATACAACCGGTCGATCATCTCGGCAGCTTAACGGAAGGGTTAAAAGTGGCGCAACTCCTACGGATTGTGCACCCACGACGTACATGAGCTCGAGTGGAGCTGGTTGTGGGCATCGCACTGGCCAATGAGTAGAACGGCACAAGCCGCCGGAAGTTGCGAGTCGTCCCGTAACTTACCCTCGGGAAAGGTACTTTTTACCCTCGCCGTCGTGTGTGCACACAATGAGGCACTTTGTGTGGAGTTTCGCCTCACCGGAATGCGAGACTGTTTCAATGAGGTATCGCTTCGTTGGAAATACTGGGCTTCGTGTCTCTGAGCTGGGCTTCGGAACGATGAGTTTCGGCGCCGAAGCCGATGACGCGACGAGCAGGAAACTGTTCACTCGTTGCCGGGATGCCGGCGTCAACTTGTTCGACTGCGCCAACGTGTACGCCAACGGGCGCAGTGAAGAGATACTCGGCAAGTTGATTCAATCGAGCCGGGACGAAGTCGTGGTCACGAGCAAAGCCTACTTCCCCACGAGTAGCGACGCCAACGCTCGCGGAAGCTCACGCTATCACTTGGTGCGCGCCGTCGAGGCGAGCCTGCGCCGCTTGAACACGGATCGCCTGGACATCTTCTACTTGCATCGATTCGATGAGCGGACGTCACTGGAGGAAACGCTGAGGGCCGTCGAGCACCTCGTACAATCCGGCAAAGTGCTCTACCCAGCCGTGAGCAATTTTGCCGCGTGGCAGGTCACCAAGGCGCTGGGAGTCGCCGCGCGTTTGAACTTCGCTCCGATCGTCGCCATCCAACCGATGTACAACCTGGTCAAGCGCCAAGCGGAAGTCGAACTGCTCCCCATGGCACAGTCCGAGAGCCTGGCCGTCTTCTCCTACAGCCCTTTGGGTGGTGGTCTACTCAGTGGCAAGTACGGCGCTGGCGAACGCCCCACCAGCGGCCGGTTGCAGGAAAACGCGATGTACAAGACGCGCTACGCCGCCGAGTGGAACTACGAGGTCGCCGCCAGATTCACGCAACTCGCCAAGGAGCGAGGACTGCACCCGGCGACGTTGGCCATCGCCTGGGTTCTCGCTCATCCGGCGGTGACCGCTCCTTTGCTCGGTGCGCGAAGCGTCGAACAGCTCAATCCTTGTTTGCTTGCGACGGGTATGGACTTGGCGACGGACGACTACGAGACGCTCAGCTCGTTGTCGCCCACTCCGCCGCCCGCCACGGACCGCAACGAGGAGGGGACGGCGAACAACTACGGTACCCGCTGAGCACGGGGTCTGCTAGCCTCGCGCCCGATGAGACTCGAAGCGAAGCTTAGTTGGTTGCTGGGTGCTGTGCTCATGACGAGCGCGTGCCAGGATGGTCGGAAGGAGCCCGAGCTGGCGTCTTCCGCAGAGCAGCCAGGGTACGCGCTGCGTTACCCGACGGAGATCCAGAACAATCAGAAACGACTCGACACCCAAGGCCAAGTCGTCGAGGAGACTTCCGGCAAGCTGCTGTCGTTTCCCGCCGAGCTGAACGAGCCCGATTGGAAGGTCGTCGAGTCCGTCTACGTGGCGGCAGACGAAGAGGGGCGCGGGCAAGCGTATGCCCAGCGCTACGAAGAAGCAGTCGTGGTTCGACGATTCTTCGACGAAGAGAAGAAGCCCATCGTCGGGCGCGTGGCAGGGGGCGTGCAGCATGCCGCCAAGGAGAAGGGGCAGGAGTTCGAAGCCTACGGCGCCGTATCGTTCAGCCTCGAGCGAGCGCTCGACAAGCAGCTTCAGGAACGTGCACGCGGCGACAGCTCCGCTCAGTTGCTGATCGAAGAGCAGGCCGAGGCACTGGGCAAGAAGAACGTCGAACCGCTACAAGACCAAGCGGATCGCATCGCCTTGGCAAGCCACATCGCGCACGTGAGGCTCGTCACCGACCAGCAGCACCTGCGTCAGTTACTCGAAGAGAGCAGCGCCGTCCGCTCCGCACTGGAGGACCGCAAAGAGGAATTGCAGAAACGGGACCCGCCTGACGCGGAGGGCATCCAGCGAATCGACGAAGCCCTCGCCACGCTGGAGCAAAGCGAAAAAGACACCAGCGCCGCCCTGGAGGGCGCTGAGCAACGCGCCGAGAAGATGAAGAAGGACTACGAGAAGGCCTTCGACGAGCTGCTGGAACAAGTGCGCAAGAAGGCGGACGAGACCAGCGCAGAGTAGGCCCTCCCACCTTCCACGACGCTACGCGGCAAGAGCAAAGCCTGCCGAGCCCGGCCTCGATCGCGGCAAGCTTGGCGCGACTTGCCGTCGAAGACGAGTCGCCCGGGCTGGACCTGGGCTTCACGGCAGCAACGTGGACGCGGCCCGCGGCGCCGATGGGGATGGCACGCGGCATGCAGGTTGCCGGCACATGATGAACAAGCAAAACGCCATCAAGGTGGGTGCCGTCGTGGTCTTGCTGCTACTGACCCTCGGCATCTTCGTGTGGGGCCCTGCTCAGGAACAGCCAGATCCTGGTCCCGAGGTGCACACTCCGTCGATGGAGAACATCCCACAAGGCACGCAGCTCAAGCTCGATGTGCAACCCGAAGAGGGCTCGGAGGAGGCGGAGGAATAGAGCACCCAACTTCGCCCAGCACGGCCCCTTCCTGGACCAGCCGCTCAGGATACTGGCCGGCGCGTCCGCAAAAGCAAGAAGGGCCCGTGCCGGTCGGCACGAGCCCTTCTCATTCGACGCCTTGTCAGTGCGTCAGGGAACGGGCCAGTTGCCGCTCATCATGAGCAGCGCCAGCAAGCCCAGCGTCGTCGAGTAGTAGGTCTTGTAGTACTCGGGCCGCTCCATGATATCGAGGGTGGAGCGCATGGCACGCTGCGCCATCGCTGCATTGCCGGCCGCCTGCGCACCGGTACCAACGGTGCCGATGAAGGCCATCTCGTTCTGCACCGAACCCGACGTGGCATTACCTGTAGAATCGAAGCCGGTCTCCAGCGTGTCGATGCGGGGGTACTTGCTGTTGAAGGTGCTGACCAGGGTATTGAGGAAGCTGGTGCCCTCGCTGCCGCCCATGCACACGTCGTAGCCGATGCGCCACGGAATGCGAGAAGCATCGTAGGCGGAGCAAGCCTCGCCTTGGTTGCAAACCTCGCTGGTAACCTGCGCGCCGGTGTTGCCGGCGGGCTGACCACTGGAGGGGTCACACCAGTCGGGCACGATGCCGTCCGCACCAGTGAAGTTCTGGTCGCACGAGTTGAGCTGCGAATAATTCGCCGCGATGATGCCCGACCACGTTCCGCCCATGGCTCGATAGAAGCCCGGTGAGAAGTAAGAGGGGTTGTACACGCCGTCATACTGGCTACCGCCCTTGATCAGGCTTCCGGCAATGTCGACGCTGCCGGCATTGCTGGCCATGGTGTTGCCCGCTGCCTCGTAGCCGCCACCGGGCCACTGCTTCTCGGCCATCAGCAAGGCGTAGGCGATGTCCGTGTCGGCGTCCGTCGCAGAACCACCGCTACCGTTATCCCAACCCAACACGCCGTTGCCGTCGAGCCGGCTGTTGGTCCAACTCCAGAGCCCGTCGAAGGTCTCCTTGTCGCCCATGGCGGCAGCGATCAGCATGCCATAGCCCATGGCTTCGGAGACCGTTCGGTTGTCCTGCTCAGGGGAAATCACCTTGAGTGCACCACCGTCGGACACGACGAAGGTACTTCTCCAACGGCGATAGGCCTGGCTGATGGCGGTATTGAACTTCTCTCCACCCGCCACGGGAGCACAGGAGCCCACCGAATCGTTGGTGCCGAATGCATCGCTCGCGCCACCAGTGGACTCGAAGATGTCGGTCGGGCATTCATCCTTCACCAAACGGATGTCGTCGACGTAGAAGTCGAAAGAGCCGCTCAGTGGGTGCTGGTCGGTCGTCGCCTGATCGAAGCCCTGATTGAACTGGAACTGGAGGTTCAACATGTTCGTGCCCACGTTGTTGCGCTGGTCCACCGTGAGGTGCGTCGGCACCCACATCGGGTACAGGTCACGATCGAAGCAGAAAGTGTAGGTCTGCCACTGGGTGGTGAGCTCTTCGTCGTCGATCAAGAAGTGGCCCATGTGGTTCCAACACCCGTTATCCACATCGGCCATGTCGGTGCAGCTGCCATCACCGGTGTCGTCGCCCATCGTTTGGGGGGTCGTGATGCTGAAGCGCACGGGGTACTGCTGATTGGCTCCGGCCTTGGCACGGAAGCTGACACCCGTGTAGCCCAGGGTTGTTGCGTCGTAGGGATCGGGCACGTATTCCTCCTCAGCGGTGTCGTACGTACCGGTGACGACGCTGCCGAGACCGACGTAGCTACTGAAGCCGGAACCCGACGTGTGCAGCACGCCCTTGTTGCAAGCGTCCGCTCCCTCTTCGACGATCTCCGTCGTCTGAGTGCCAGCGCCGTCGTTGTAGCCTTCGAACAGACCAACCCGGCCCTCCAACTCGAGCACGGCAGTCGAGCCCTCTTCGAAGTCCGCGATCAGGCCTTCGTAGGCAGGACAATCACGCCCGGCAACCGTCTCGGTCGGAGGCGCCATCGTCATGCCACCAGCACCGTCCGGCTCGGGTTCGGCAGGCATGTTGCCAGCGCCACCGGCACCGTCGGGGGTCGGCATGCCCGGGGTGGGAACCGCATTGGGGTCGCATTGCGCTTGGCAGATGCCGCCGCAGTCCATTTGCCCTGCTGGGCACTGGCACTGAGCAACCCCGCCAACGACGGCACACGTTCCACCCGCGGGGCAAGCATTGCCGCACGCCCCACAATGCAGCGCGCTGCTGTTCGTGTTGACACACTGGCCCTCGCACTCGCGTTCACCCACAGGACAGCCGCAGAAGCCACCGTTACATTCTTGCCCTTGGGCACACGGCATGCCGCAGCCGCCGCAGTGAGCCTCATCTGTCTGAGTGTCGGCGCAGAAACCGTTGCAGTTCGTCTCGGTACCAGCACAGGTCGCGCTGCACACACCGCCGCTGCACACCTGCGCACCGCAGGAGTTGCCACACTGCCCACAGTTCATCGGATCCGAAAGCACCGGCACGCAGGCCAGGCCGACGGAGGTCTGACACAGCTCCGTACCGCTATCACACGCGCAGGACCCTTGCTGACAGGATTGACCAGGCCCACAAGCGATGCCGCACTTGCCGCAGTTGAGGTCGTCGGACAGCCCATCGACGTTGCAGCCCGAGCCGCAATCGAGCACGCCCGCCGGACACGTCGAACACACGCCGAAAGAGCAGGCCTCGCCGGCGGCCGCGTTGCACTGGGTGCCGCACATGCCGCAGTTGTTGGGGTCTGCCATGAGGTCTGCGCAGCCAGTGGCGCACGGGGTGAGCGTGCTCAGGTTGCAGGCCATCGGCGTCGTATCGACGCTTTGCGCGTCACCAGCGGGAGACTTCTCTTCGCTACAGGCGGCTAGCAGGAGGCCCAAGATCAAGGCCAGGAGTGCGTTTCGTGTCATTGCGTTCAGTTCCTCAGGCGGTTAGTCCGGAAAAGAGGCCGGGAGAATAGTCCACGCGTGAAAGCCAATCCAAGTGGATCTGGGCGGTGCACATACAGGGTGGGATGGGCCGTTGCAGCGGAAAATGGGTTCCGCGAGTGTGCGTTTTGTGCGTTCTCGCTGGATCGTTCGTGGTTCGGATTCACGGCAGGCGCGAGCAAACTCAGCGCACCGCGATCGCCGAAGTGCTGATGGGGACCGGAGCCTGCGCTTGGAAAGCCGACGCAACATCATCCCCCCCGCACCCCGACCCGAGTCGGAAACCATTGCCGGCAAGAACGCCGTCCGGTGCATAGCTTGCACTGCTGCCCGCTGCGGTGACTTCCGCTCGCCGCTCGGCGGAGCGAACGCCGTTGCACTTGGGTTACCCTCGTCGCCTCCTGGGCTTGGCTCGGATTCTGCACACTTCGTCGGCATGAAGAAGGCTTCCCACACCGCCGAAGACATCATGAATCGAAGTGTGAACGCGCTGCGCGGGGACACTCCCGCCGTCGAAGCCGTGTCATGGCTCGCCCAGCACGGTTACTCGGGCGCCCCCGTGGTTGACGAGGGTGGCCACCTGCAGGGTGTGTTCTCCGAACACGACGCGCTGAGCGCCTTGTTGGAGGCGGTCAGCGAAAGCCGCCCGGTGGGCACCGTCGCCAGCTACATGACCAAAGAGGTCATCCAGGTCCCTCCCAACAAGGAGCTGGTGGACGTCGCGCTGGACTTCATCAAGGGAAAACACCGCCGGGTCGTCGTGGCCGACGAAAAGGGCAAGTTGCTTGGCTTGATCACGCGCCGGGACCTGACACGGGGACTCTTGTCGGTACTCGACCCCGGCAAGCGCGTGAGCACCTACGACATCCTGCGCGGGCTCTGGAGATAGTTCGCGTCTGCGAGGGCTCGCTCAGCGGAGGCCGTTGGCACTCCGTGGGCGCTCGCGTATCGTAAGCGAGTGCTCTGCGCTCACCATCTGCGCGTCATGGTCGGCGACCGCGTGCTGATCGACGACCTAGACCTGCAGCTCGAGGCCGGACAGACCCTCGCCGTCTTGGGAGCAACCGGTTCGGGCAAGAGCACGCTGCTGCGATCCCTGGCGTGGCTGCACCCGCTAGCGGCTGGCGAGCTGTCCTTGGAGGGCAAGTCCGTGGCAACCTGGGGCGTGTGCGAATGGCGCCGGCGCGTGGCCTACGTCCCGCAGCAAGCTCCCGCGCTACCCGCCAGCGCCGACGCGCACTTGCAGCGCGTCTGCGAGTTCCGGGTTCAACGACGACACGGTGGGGTGGAAGACCGCCGCGACCGCGCTCGCGCACTCTCGCGCAAGTGGCGTGTCGCTGACGCCAGTTGGCAAGCAGAATACAGCACCCTTTCGGGCGGCGAGCGACAGCGCCTCTACCTCGCCATCGTACTGGCGACATGCCCCGCGGTCTTGCTACTGGACGAACCGACCAGCGCCCTCGACCAGACAACGAAACTGCTCGTCGAGAGAGACCTCGCCGGACACACGGCGTTGTGGGTAACCCACGACCAGGAGCAGGCGCGCCGCGTCGCCCAGCACTCGCTGGAGCTCTCGTCGTGAGCGGACCTGCTCCCATCAGCGTGCTGCAGCTATTCGTGGCAGCTTCGCTGTTGCTCTGCAATGCGGGGCTTTCCTGGTGGCTTTCTCTGGGACTGGGCAAACGCCTGCTCGTGGCTGGCCTGCGCACGTTGGTTCAACTCTCGCTCTTGGGTTACCTCCTGGTGCCCATCTTCCGTTTGGCCCATCCAGCGCTCACACTGGGCTTGGCTTTGGTCATGGTCGTGCTGGCCACCTTCGAAGGCCTGCGCCGACTGCACTTTCACTACCGAGGTTCCCGTCTCGACGGCTTCATCGCACTGGTGGTGGCCGCAGCCGTCACCACATTCCTGGGAACACAATTCGTGCTCAGCATAGAACCGTGGTGGCAGCCCCGCTACCTGATCCCTCTGCTCGGCATGATCCTCGGCAATGCGCTGACTGGGATCTCGTTGGGGTTGGATCGCTGCTTGAGTCAGCTGCACGACCAGCGCAGCTCCGTGGAGGCGGCCCTGTGTCTCGGCGCGACCCGGTGGGAGGCGGGGCTGCCCATCGTCACCGACTCTCTGCGAACTGGCCTGATCCCGATCCTCAACAGCATGAGCGTGGTCGGGCTGGTCACCATTCCCGGCATGATGACGGGGCAGCTACTCGGCGGCACACCGCCGTGGTTGGCGGCGCGCTACCAAATCGTGATCATGTTCCTGATCGCGGGTGCGACGGCCATCGGCGTGGGCATCGCCGTCCTCATCGCCGTGCGACGCCTCTTCGACGACCAGCACCGGCTGCGGAGCGATCACCTGCTGCGCGTCGAATGACGGCAACAGGCCATCGCTCAGGCTTCGTCAGACGGAAATGCCGAGCCGCTGTCGCAGCTGCCCGAGGTTGTCGCTAGCGGTGAAGGCCAACAGATCGGTCAGCAGCGGCCCGCGCGCCCCTTCCTCCCGCTCGAGCACCTTCGCCGCCGCCGCGAGATCCCCAGACAGCAAGAGCCCAGCGCGACACGCCGTCTTGTCGACGCTCTCGCTCCACCGAAGCAAGTTGGTGCGACCGCCCTCGGCCACGAAGCTCTTGAACTGTGCCCGCAGCGTGTCGAGCTTGGGCGCGTCGAGCAGCGGCACGATCGCGTCACTCAAGGGTTTGACCCGCGCCTTGAGGTGCGCCGCGATGGGCAGCCCCGGACTGCCGAGCAAGAGCCCAGCCAAGAACAAATCCTCCAACTCCTGCACTGCCGGGAAGAGCACCTTGGCGAAGAACTCCGCGCGGTACAGCGTCATGTGGCGCCCCGCGAGGAACGCCTGTTCCGACAAACTGAGGCCGCCGAGGGCGCGTTTACCCAACAGCGTGAAGGGCGGCATGGCTGGCACGTGAACGTGCCCCATGTCACGGCCCGCATCTGCGTACACGGTTGGCGCTGGCATGCCGAGCACCGTTGCCGCCCAACCCAGAGCTCGAACGGCAGCGATCGTGGTCGAAGCGATGTCTTGTTTTTTCGAAGCCTCGAGCGTCGGCAGCTTCTTGTCGCGCTTCAAAGACGCGGCGCGACCGACCAGCGCCGCTGGTGTCAGCAGCGCCATGATGTTGCTGGTCACCACTTCCAGCTCGGGATGGTAGAGCTCGTCGTGCCAGTTGTCCTGAGCCAGCGCGCGCTCCGGCGTGATCAATCCACCGGGAGCATGTTCGTCGTTGACGGCGCGGTACTCGGCATCATCCGCCCCGAGCACGAGCAGCGCCTGAGCGGCGCGGAATCGGCCATCCGCATCTCCCGCCCGAGCGCATGCCTTGAACAAGGACACGAAGTGCTTGGGGTTCGTCGGGTCGCGCCGAATCCGAGCGCGCACTCTGTCGAGGGGCTCGTCGTCGACCTCCACTTCATCCAGACCACTGAGATCCACCTCGACGTTGATGTGCGAGCGAGCCTCACGTAGCTCTTCCTCCAGCTCGGCGATGCGGGCGGTCAGACGTTCGATCTGTGCCAGCAGCATCGCGCGCCCTTCGTCGCCGGCCGCTTGCACGTCGATCGGCTGCAGTGATCGGGGCTCTTCTTCCCACCTTTCGACCACCTTGACGCGGTTGTGCGCTTCATACGCGCTGATCATCGCTTGCTCGAGCTGATGGATCTTCATGCGATCCATACCCAAGTTGTCCGCGGCCTTGTCGAGTCGCTCTCGCTCTTCGGCAGTGATCACGCCATCGTCCAACGCATCCGCAAACAGCTCTTGGTAGTGGCTGGCGTAGGGCCCGAGGTCCATCCCTCCCGCCACCACGCCTGCATCGAAACCCTGGGCGAGATCGAATCCCGCTACCGCCGTCTTGTCGCTCATCCTGATCCCTCCGGCACTGAATGGTTCGTGTTGTTTAGCACGCAAAGCCGACCAATTTCCGCAAGCAAGCAACGAGTCACCGAGGAGCGTCAGGTACGGACGCACACTGTGCGCCCAGATCCCTCGACGTCGTCCATTCGATCTCCTACGGTCGAGCCGTTGCCGACGACACAGCCACGCTACTTCCCCATCTCGGAAGGTCCGCTCGCGATGCGGGCAAACCTATTTCGCTTGGGGACCGATTTCGGCAACGGCCCGGCCGATCGCGCCTACTTCCAGCGCGACGAACACACGGCCGCCGCGCTGTCGGAAAAGCGCCGCATCATGGCGGCGCACCCCGAGCGCTTCGGGCTGTTCGAGGAGCACGTCCCGAAGCTCGCTGCGGTGTTGCAGTGGATGCGCACGCGAGCGGTGCAAGATGTCGGCCCGTCTCACGGTGATGGCTCCAACCCTTGCATCGACGACGTGGGGCGACCCAACGCTCGCGTGCCCCAGACCCTCGACGAGTTGGCGGCAGCCTGCAACACGTTGGCGAGCCAAGTTGCCGAAGACTTCGTCATCATGACGCGCAACGGCGACGAACACTGCGCGTCGTTGGTGCACGTCTGTTTCCCGAGCGGCTGGCACCCCGAGCGCATTTTGGGTCTGGGCTTCGATGCCATTCACGAACCCGTCGCGGATTTCGAGCCAGTGGCGAAGCGGTCAGCGTCCTTGGTGCGTGCGCTCTTCGAAAGGGGCCCCTACGTGCGCTTCGTCTGGACGCTGTGCCCCGACGCCCAACTCGACCGCCACCCGAGCCGGGAGCTGGCGCCCTGGTCGGAGACGAGCGGCGGGTGTCTCCGAGTCGAACGGCAAGTGACCGTGCCCTTCCCCGCACTCGATGCGAGCCTGTTCTTGATCCGTGTGCATCTCTACCCGTTCAGCGCGCTGAACGAGGAGCAGCGTGGGCGCGTGTGTCGCTCGCTGCAACAAACCTCCGAGGCGATCCTGTCGTACAAGGGGCTGTTGGATGATCGGGCCGTCATCTCGACTCGGCTGTGTCAGGTCGCGAGCGCCTACGACTCAGCTCAGTGATCAGCGCGCGCGAATGCGCGGTCGCTCTTCTTTGGAGTGGCGAACCCGCAAGCCAAGGTAGGCAAGCCCCACCGACAACCGCTCTCGCCCCTCTAGAAGCTTCCGCTCAGACGCACGAGCCCCCCGCCAGGCGCGCCACCGAATCCGACGTCCCAACCCGAACGGGTAAGCTTCGGACGTTTGTTGCGTGCCCACTGCACCCACCCGACCGGCGTCAGAATCACGCCGCTGACGGAGGCCGCAGCGCCACCCCAGAGCGCTGCACGTTCTCCCCCACTCATGGTCTGGCAGCCAAACAGACAGCCGGACCCCAAAACCGCAAGGAGGATACCCGCAGGGATCAGGGTCATGCCCGTGATCGCCATGCCCAAGCCGGCAGACGCCGCGTCCCTATCCGCATCGACGACTTCATAGCTGACGTCTGCATCGGCGATGAGGTTCTGGATCCCCCGGGCGTTACCTTCCGCCTCTGGGATCTCCAGAAAGTACCGCCCCGCCGGCAATTGCACTTCACAAGCGCTCCGACACCGCGCCAACTCCACGTGGTTGCGGGTCTTGATGATGAACGAGCGGTGAGGGCTCTGCGTGCGAAGTCGAACCCGCACGATGGTAACCTCGAGCCCCAATGCCTTCGGCGCGAGAACTCGCTCGACCGGAGAGGTGGGGGGTGCATCAACGGGGCCTACCGCCTGAGTCGAGGGAGGCGGCGTCCGGGGCGGTGTGGCAGTGGCCGTCGAAACCTCCGGCGGCGGCGTGTCCGGACTGGTTTGAGCCTCAGCCCATCCAGACCTCGAGACGACGGCGCAAGAAAGCATCAACCCCAAAAGGACCCGTATCCACATGCCGCCAGAGTAACGGGATCGAGCCCCAAACGACACCTCTCGATGGGAAAGGCGAAAAGAAGCGTCAGCAACGACGACGCTCACTTGCCGCGCCTACGCCGAACCTTCGGAATTGGGGCCAGCACTCGACGTCGCAGTCGTGACCCGACGACGGCAATCGTTCGTTCAGGCCAGGCTCAGCGCCGTGCCCAAAGGTAGAGCCCATAGCCAAACAGC